>NZ_JFJX01000053.1:0-440072 GCF_000611875.2 Tatumella sp. UCD-D_suzukii | reverse complement strand
GGATCGGCTGCCGTGGAGTGAGGCCACCGCAGAATGGATACGTCAGGCGATGGCCGCAGAGATGCCGCTGTTGGGTGTCTGTTACGGTCATCAGCTGATGGCTCATGCCCTGGGCGGCGAGGTGGGGTATCTTGACTGCATTCGCGAAACAGGATGTTTACCGGTCAGCCTGACTCCCTCTGCCGCGGCCGATCCTTTGCTGGAGAATTTACCCGCCACTTTCCCGGTGCATTTGACGCATATGCAGTCGGTGACACGGCTGCCAGCGGGGGCAGAGGTGCTTGGCCGGTCGGCTATCGACCCCCATCAGATTATCCGTTACGGAAAGTATGCGGTTTCCACCCAGTTCCATCCGGAATTCCCGGTCGCGGCCGCCAGAGCGATGATAGAGAGAAACAGGACGGTCTTCAGTCAGGAAGGAAGGGATACTGATGTTATTCTGGCGCAAATCACTGAAACCCCGGAGGCGACCGGGATCCTGCAGCGGTTTATTGAACATCACTTGCCGGACGGTCGGGCGGAAGGCTGCTGAGGACAGGTTACGCGCGGGAACCCGGGCCCCGTGAAGGTAGCCACCGGGGCTGAAGCCCCGGCAGTGAAGCATCAGGGGCGACGAATGCGGCTGACGCTGACGGTAATTGCAATCAGGCAGGAAGCCACGGCAACCCACAGGGCAATATGTACGGCATGACTTTCACTGTGCAGATCTTTCTGGCTGAATAGCGCGAGGATCACACCGATGGCGGCACTGCCCATGCATTGCCCGAACATCCGCATAATGGCCAGTGTTCCGGATGCATAACTGCTGTTTTCCCGCGCCACATTGGATAACATTTCGCGGTTGTTCGGGCTTTGGAAGCAGCCAAAACCGATACCACACACCAGGCTGCGCAGACAGATATCAAGGACACTGGCATGCTCCGGCAGGGTAGCCAGCAGCGCCAGACCCGTGACAAAAATACAGAGCCCGGTCGTGGAGATCAGCGCTGGCGGAAAGCGGTCTGACAGGCGGCCGGCGTGAGGAGCGGCCAGAATGATGCCAATCGGCCACGGCGTAAACAGTAATGCCGAGATAAACGCGCTGTAGCCATACACATTCTGGAACAGGAATGGCAGCGCAATAAAAGTGATCCCCTGACTGATAAATGATGCCATTGAGGTCAGTGCAGCCAGTGAAAAACGTGAAGACGAAAAGATAGACAATGGTAATAGCGGTTTACTGGCCCGGCGTTCACAGCGGATAAACGCAGCTCCCGCGGCCACCGCCAGTACCAGGAAACCTGTCGCATGGAGTACGGTGTCTGAGGTTAATGATTGCCCGCCGTGCAGTGCAAAACTGTCCGCGGCCATGATCAGGCTGCCGGGTACAATGGCCGACAGAAAAGCCCCTTTAATATCGAAAGGCTCGGTAATTTTTTTTACCCGTTCCGGCAAAACGCGCATGGCCAGAGTAATTGCCAGAATTCCCGGCGGCAGGTTAATCGCAAACAGCCACTGCCAGCTGAACGCTGAAAGCAATGTACCGCCCAGTAACGGCGCAATGGCTGTCCCTGACGCAACAAGCAGCGCATTCATACCAAGAATGCGGCCCAGTAACCGGTTAGGGAAAACTGAACGCAGTACCGCCGGACCAATACTCAGGGTCGCGGCAGCCCCAATCCCCTGAAGAATACGCATGGCTATCAGCGTGTGCGGGGTATCGGATAATGCACATCCCAGCGACGAAAGCGTGAAAACCAGTAAACCGCAGGGATACTGAACACGATAGCCCACCCGGGGGGCCAGTGAGGCAAAAATCGCCAGTGTCATGGCGGCGGCTAACAGATAGCCGTTCGATACCCAGATAATCTCTGATGCCCGGACATTCATCGCGCGGGCAATTTGCGGCAGGGCAACATTGACCATCGATGCATCAAAGACAGTCATCGCTGTGGTCATCATCACTGCTATCATTGCCAGCCGGCGCTGTCGTCCGGGCAGCCCTTCATCACCCGGCATATCAGAAAAAAGCATGTTACATGTCTCCGCGGTTACTTCTTGTTGCGCCCGGAAAAAGCGATCCGGGTTGCGCATTGATTTGTAAAGGGGGGGAATATACTCTCTCAGGATAGCAGGCGGAAGGTGCATTGTTTGCAGTTATATAGTGCACACAACGCCATGGTTAAAACATCAACAGGAAAACTCACGATGGCTGAGGCTGATTTTAATCTGTTAACCGCGCTGGATATGCTGCTGACGACCCGCTCGGTGGCCGGTGCCGCCCGCAGACTCGGGCTGAGTGCCTCCGCAATGAGCCGTACGCTCAGCCGTTTACGGACGGTGACCGGCGACCCGTTACTGGTGAGAGCCGGACGGGAAATGATACTCACCCCCTATGCAGAAGAGATCCGCGAACGTACCCGGAAAACAGTATTTGCCGCGAGAGAGCTTTTGCGGCCGGACACCACCGCACTTTGCCTGCCGGAACTGGAGCGTACATTCATCCTGCGGGCCAATGACGGGTTTATCAGTGCATTCGGCGCGGCATTGATTGCTGTAGTTTCGCAACAGGCCCCGGGCGTCCGGCTATGCTTTATCCCTAAGCCGGAAAAAAACGTCAGCCAGCTGCGCGAGGGGCGGGTGGATATTGAGATCGGCGTGGCCGGGGATATGGGGCCGGAAATCCGTCTTCAGGCCCTGTTTCGTGACCGGTTCGTCGGGGTGGTTAACAGCCATCATCCGCTGGCACAGTTAACCCGTATTACGCTGCAGGACTACATCCGCTGGCCGCATATTGCCTCATCCAGGCGGGGGAAATACAACGGGCCGATAGACAGTGCACTGGCAGAGCTGGGCTTTCAGCGGGAAGTCGTGGCTGTGGTGCCGGGGTTTGCGCCGGCACTGGCCGTGGTGACAGGCTCGGAACTTATCGCTCAGGTGCCGGCATCGTTCCTGCAAAATTACCCCGGAATTTCCGCGTTGCCGGGGGAAGGCGCTCTGCGCCGGTTCGAACTCCCGGTGAAGGTCCCCGGAATTACCGTATCGCAGATGTGGCATCCGCGCTCGGACAAAGATCCTGCTCACCGCTGGCTTCGTGAGCAATTACGCACAGTCTGCCGCCGGGAACCACTGGCAGAGTTCAGTCACCAGTAACCGGAGCCTGGTCCCGGTGCCACGGCGGGCTGGGTAGATCAGCAGCGAATTAAGCTGTTCGTACAATGAAAACCGGTGTTGACCTCTGTTATTTAGCTTAATTCCCTTGTTTATCAGTAGTTAATTTTAACACTGAGCCGGTTAAGCAGGATGATCAACTATCTTTGAATTTTTAAAAAATAATGATATTTATCAGGAAGATGTGGAATCTGTGACCGGGGAAAACGTCCGGAACAGACGTAATATGTTCAACTGAAAGCATTTTCCTGCTGGATCTGCTGCGTCACAATCGTAATAATATGGGGACCCTCACAATCATAAGAACACTAAATTACTATGCAGTTATGCAGTTTTAAAATAAATAATAATGGCCAGCACAGCTTCGGTCTCATCCGGGAAAACGGTATCATCGATGCCGGTAAATATGTGGATTACAGCGATCTTAAAGCGGTACTGACAGCCGGTGCCCTGGGCGAGATTGCTGCGTTGTCTGATAAACCTGCAGATCACCAGCCAGACGAAATTACTTTTTTACCGGTCATTGAGAATCCTGGTAAAATCCTTTGTGTCGGCATGAACTACTCTGAGAAGCGTAAGGAATTCGGTGAAACTAACCCGGCGCCGACGTTATTCGTACGCTTTGCCGATACGCTTTCAGCACATAACACGCCGCTGCAGAAACCCGCCAGCAGCGAACAGTTCGACTATGAAGGCGAACTTGCGGTGATCATCGGAAAAACCGCACACCAGGTACCGGCCAGTGAGGCTCTGCAGTATGTGGCAGGTTACAGTTGCTTTATGGATGCGACGGTACGTGATATGCAGTTTACCTGGTTCACCGCCGGTAAAAACTGGCCGGCGACCGGTGGTTTTGGTCCGTCCATGACCACCACCGATGAGATCCCTGACCCGCAGCAACTGGATATCAAAACCTTCCTGAATGATCAGCAGGTGCAGCATGACTCCACGGGCAATATGATCCATACCGTGCAGGACATCATTGCTTACGTGACCTGTTTCACCCCGCTGGCACCGGGCGATGTGATCATCACCGGTTCACCGGGAGGTGTGGGTAAATCACGCACCCCGCAACTGTTTATGTTCCCGGGGGACCATATTTCAGTTGAAATCAGCAAGATTGGTACATTGGCTCACACGATTGCCTGATCCTTTCTGATGACAATGCTCTGTTTTTGAAGCGGAGCAATCCCTCCGGCCAGGTGCTGTACTCCGGGACCTGGCCGGATTTTTTTGCAGGCGTTACGGTATGCAGTGGCAGACTACGTACTGAGAGTAGTGCAGATAATCGCGCTCTGCCGGATGCACTTCGGTATTCCCCGGACACACGTCCTTTTTCCCTGATATCCCACTTTGCCGGAAACGGTACTGCAGATCTTATACGCTTTCCCCCGCGGCAGCTCAGGGCAACGCCGGTCCACAGGCAGCGACCTCGCAGCGGTAACATCTGAGTAGCAGTGAATAGCGGTGCCCGCGAGGGCAGGCCTCATTGCTGGTGGACGTGAACAGATATCAAATATCTCCCCGGATTATGAGAAATCCTGCCGGTGTTTTCGGTCTTCACTGGCCTGTTTCCGTCATCCTGCACAGAGGGCAGCTCTTCTATAGAATAAATACTGTATAAATATACAGTACCCCGGAAAAATATGACTTGTGCTGTTTTTTAGACCAATATGGCGATTGCACACACCCTTTTAGGGTGAAAAATGTACTTTCCGGGCGTGGTTAATTCCGGGAGCGGGAAAAATGTCGCTGAGCAGACGCAATCTATTGTCATTGTTCAGTAAAAACAGTCAGAAAAGAGCAGGGGCGAACTCCCAATATCCAGAGTCCGCATCCTGATGCCCTTAGCTGTCAGGCACAACAGCGATCGTTCCATGAATCACGATAGAGAATATTTCTTTATTAACGCTGTCACCATTTACAGTAGCGCGTAAAAATAACAATCATAACTATGGCGAATACGCCTATAGGCCAGACAGGACTGTCAGGGAAAAAATACCCCTGAAGCAGTGCGAAAATAACTGTGAGAATTACAGGACCATAAAGCGATGATAAAAACCTGAGTTGCCACAGTATAAATTTCTTTATTAATTGAATCATGGTTATCTGATCATCCTGGTGATGATGTTTGCTATACCGGAATCAGACGACCATTGCGCTTCAAGTGCGCCCGCGCGCTCGAATACCGGTTCAATCAGGAAATACATCATTTCCAGTTGTTGCATGTAAAGTGCAGAGTAATAAGCAGGATATTGTATGTGTAGACGACGAGCACTATCCGCTACTTTCTGAACCAGGCCATACGTGGCCACAACCCCCGCAGCCGTACCCGCTGCGCGTCCCGTAAGGTCACTGAGTTGAATACTTAGAGTCAATCCAATACGGACGCTGGTAGCGACCGCTAAAGCGTACCCCGCACCGGTAAGGGAGCTGGCCGCGATATGAACATTTACGGCCATAAGCGCTTTTTTAATATACTCTAATTGGTTATTAGTTTTGTGTTAGCCTGTAGGTAACTGATGACTTCATTGTTGTTGTACATAATCGCTCCATGCTAATTTTCATTACATCCAGTTTTTCATTATTTCCCACGGGAAAGGGGCCGGCAAACAGTTAAGGAAGGTAATATTTGGCTACGATCCGCGTGTTCGCAGTATTTACACGCTGAAGTATCTGCGAAACCCGCAGTTGGAGCGCAATATCCGTCGCTCTCAGAGCCGCGTTGGATCTTATCACCAGCGGCGTGCAGCAGTCGCCAAAGTTGGAAGTAAAAAAGAGATTACACCTACCTTCCAGAGCAGCAATGAATTTATCGATCCCGATACACTGGTTGCAGGAATTAAACCGGGGTAACCGAAACCGGCGCAGAATCCCTAATCATTCATTCGTGAAAATACAAAAGCCTCCTCTGTAAACAGAGATTTTTATTGTCATTATTTTCAATGTGTTAAGCATGTTACCGCAAATCGCCCACCCATCCTGGATAACTAAAAATTTACATTTGAGTTTTTTCGTTAACTTTAAATGTAATTTATTTTATATATTTGTAAGTATATCGTTACTTTTTGAGATTTTTACTGGTCCCTGAGGATAGTATGGTGATGCGTGAGTATTGTTGGCGCTGTTGAATCATACAATAAGCATCAAGGAAATTTATGGACAATAAAAATTATCCCGCCACAGAGCCGGCTCTGAGTGAGGAAGGGTTACGTCGCCGTCGTCTTTTCGGTCAGACCGGCGGGCTGGTGGCCAGTTTTGCTATCGGGTCTGCTATTGCAGGGGCGACGCTGAGCAATAGTGCCAGTGCAGAGCCTGCCACACCTCAGCCGGATACCGCTACACTGAACCAGTTCCTGAAGACATCCCGTTTTCTGACCGGTCATCAAAGCCTGGACACGACCCTGGGTCAGCGTCTGTATAGCGCTTTTAGTGAGAAAGATCCGACCTTTGTTACCCGCCTGGCCTCCCTTAACCAGTGGATAGCCGATAAAAACCCTCAGGATGTGGAAGCACTGGATACCCAGTTACAAGGGCAACCCCTGCATGACCTGATGATGTCTGTGATTAAGGGCTGGTATCTGGGCGTTACCGATGAGGGCCACCATGCGAAAGTGTACGGCTACCAGAATGCCCTGATGTATCAGGTACCGCGTGACGGTATGGTCATCCCGACTTATGCCCACAATGGTCCGGATTACTGGACAGCTGATCCTCCGCCGGTTGATCGCCTGCTGAACTTTTAAATAAAACAAAAAAACCTTTCCGGCCTGACAACCTGAACTGTGGTTGATCTTTATCTGTCACTGTTCAGCCTTCGACTGTTACCGGTAACAGTCTGGTTTATGGCAGAAATTTTATGCGGAGTGAATGTGAAATATCAAACGTCGATAAGGAAAAGAGCCACGGGGACCTTTCGCAGAAAGCTGCTGGCGCTCTGCCTTGGATGTACCGTGACGGGTGCGTTGCCGGTTTATGCGGCTGAAGAAGTCCCGGTCCATCAATCTGCTGTCGATAACAGTACCGATGCCTTGCTGAAACAGGGGCAGTATCTGGCTGTCGCGGCCGACTGTGCGGCCTGTCATACTGATCCGCAGACCAAAAAGACCTTTGCCGGGGGATACGCCATCCATTCACCGATGGGGGTGATCTATTCCACGAATATTACACCGTCAAAAACCTATGGTATCGGTAACTATACCGAAGCTCAGTTTGAGAATGCGGTACGTCACGGTATTCGTGCCGATGGCAGCCATCTTTATCCGGCAATGCCTTATACCTCCTATGCCGGCCTGACCGATCAGGATGTGCATGCACTGTATTATTACTTTACACACGGTGTTCAGCCCGTTGAACAACCTAACCGCATCACCTCTCTGGGCTTTCCGTTTAACCTGCGTCAGGCCATGTGGGGATGGAACCTGCTGTTCCTGAAACAAAAACCTTTCCAGCCGGATCCGTCACAGAGCGCCGCCTGGAACCGCGGTAAGTATCTGGTCAATAACCTTGAGCACTGCGGCGAGTGTCACACGCCACGTAATATTATGATGGGCACCGAAACCGGCAGTGCTGAACTCAGTGGTGCGGCGCTGGGAAGCTGGTACGCTCCCAACCTGACGTCAGATCCGCTGAGCGGTATCGGCAGCTGGCATCGTGATCAGTTGATGACTTACCTGAAAACCGGCCATGTGGAAGGTAAGGCGCAGGCCGCCGGTCCGATGGCAGAGGCTATCACCAACAGTCTTCAGCATCTGAGCGATGATGATATCAGTGCCATCGTTACCTATCTGCAAAGTCTGCCGGCGGTGAGTCATCCGGGTCAGGCCAAACCAACCGGCGATTTCGGCAGCCCGGCGGGGATGGCAGGGGATTCGGATATTCGCGGAACGCAGCCCATGGGCTCAGCGATCCCGGCGGACATTACCGGTAAAGCCCTGTATGACACCACCTGTGCCAGCTGTCACCAGACCTCCGGTACCGGCACAGCCGATGGCTTCTACCCTTCATTGTTCCACAATACAGCGACCGGCGGAAATACACCGAATAACCTGGTGTCGGCCATCCTGTTTGGTGTTCAGCGTGAAGTTAACGGTAAAGAAGTGCTGATGCCGGCATTTGGTCCGGGCTCGGATGTTCAGTCCTTAAATGATGACCAGGTGGCAAAACTCAGCAATTACATCTTTAAACAGTTCGGTAATCCGCAACTGTCTGTCACTGCTGCAGATGTTAAGACTCTGCGCGAAGGCGGAGCCCAACCGTTCCTTGCACGCTATGCCGCGGCCGGTTCGGTGATCGGGGGCATTATCGTGCTTTTGATCATTGTCCTTATTGTGGTGCGGCTGTCACGCAAACGTCGTTGATCGTGCCGTCATTTTACGAATTTGTAGTATTTCGAGGTGGTTATGTCTGAGCAATATAGCGCTGATGTGGTAGTGGTAGGCGCAGGGATTTGTGGTGGTACCGTCGCAAAAGAACTGGCGGAAGCCGGATTATCGGTACTGGTTCTGGATGCCGGCCCGCGCTGGGAGAGGGGGGAAGTGGTTGAAAACTGGCGTAATATCCCCCCGGTCAATAAATCAGAATCTGATTATGCGACACCTTATCCGCCGGAACCCTGGGCGGTTCACCCGCAGTTATACCCGTATAACAACTATCCGGAAGTCTCCGGCCCGGATGCCTCTGCATTTCGTCAGGGGATGATTAAAGGTGTCGGCGGGACGACCTGGCACTGGGCGGCATCGTGCTGGCGCTTTCTGCCCCCGGATCTGCAATTACACACCACTTATGGTGTGGGGCGTGACTGGGTAGTGACTTATGATGAATTAGAAGATTATTACTACCGTGCCGAAGTGATGATCGGGGTTAATGGCCCGAACGACACGACGCTGAAATATGTTGCACCACGTAAGAAGCCGTTCCCGATGGAACCGATGCCTTACGGTCCGGCCGATCGCCGTTTTACGGAAGTGGTGGCTACCGCCGGGTACGAAAATACCCCGGTTCCGCAGGGGCGTAACAGCCGCCCTTATGACGGACGTCCGCAGTGCTGCGGTAATAACAACTGTATGCCTATCTGTCCTATCGGTGCCATGTTCAATGGTATCCATACGATTGTGAAAGCAGAAAAAGCCGGTGCGAAAATTCTGCCTAACGCGGTGGTCTACCGGTTTGAAACCGATGAGCATAATAATATTACGGCTCTGCACTATTACGACCCGGATAAGAACTCCCACCGCGTTACCGCACGGACCTTTGTGCTGGCCGGTAACGGTATTGAAACACCGAAACTGTTATTACTGGCAGCCAATGATCGTAACCCTAACGGTATTGCGAACAGTTCAGATATGGTCGGCAGAAATATGATGGACCATCCGGGGATCCTGATGAGCTTCCAGGCGTCAGAGCCTATCTGGACCGGCGGAGGCTCTGTACAGATGAGTTCCATCACTAACTTCCGTGACGGTGACTTCCGCAGAGAGCATGCGGCGATTCAGATAGGGATGAACAATACGTCCCAGAACCATAAAGCGGGTGTGAAAGCACTACAGATGGGCCTGGTAGGTAAAAAGCTGGATCAGGAAATTCGTCGCCGTGCGGCCTGCGGTATGGATATTTATGTTAACCATGACGTACTGGCCAACCCGGACAACCGTCTGACCCTGAGTACTCAGCGTAAAGACAGCCTGGGGATCCCGTATCCGCATGTTACCTATGATGTCGGGGATTATGTGCGTAAAGCGGCGGTCTCTTCCCGTCAGCACCTGATGCAGATAGCGAATCTGTTCGGTGCGACAGAAATTGAAATGACGCCGTACTTTAACCCGAATAACCATATCATGGGCGGAACTATCGGGGGGCATGATCCGAAAGACTCCGTCGTGGATAGCTGGATGCGTACCCACGATCACCAGAACCTGTATATTGCTTCCGGCGGGGTAATGGCAGCGGCAGGAACGGTTAACTCGACACTGAGTATGGTTGCGCTTTCTTTGCGGGCGACCGACAGTATTAAACGCGACCTGCAGCACGGCTAACGGAAAAGATACAAAAGCAAAGGCCCCTTCACGGGGCCTTTTGTCAAAGCACCGTCCCGTTTTTATTGCGCTAAGGCTTTACGCAGCGTCTTCACCTCACCGGCACTCATATCGCCGGAAATCATCAACGCTGATAATGCTAAGGCTCAGTATCTGATGGCTATTACCAGTTTGTGTAGTTTGCTTACCTGGCAGGACTTTGAGTTGCTCGTAGATCTGATTTTCTCTGCCAGTGGATGGAGAAGAACTGGGAGCCTTGGCAAGACACAGAAGACTGTCGATATTGAACTTGAACTGCCCACTACCAAAGAACAGGCATTTGTGCAGGTGAAGTCTGTTGCTAATCAGTCTGTATTCTCTGAGTATCTGTCACGTTTCCAGACCAGTGATAGCTATGATCGGATGTTCTTTGTCTGGCATCATGGGACATTGAGTGAGGATCTTCATGCTGAAGGCGTCACTATGATTGGGCCTACGAAGCTTGCAGAACTCATACTGGACACCGGGCTAGCCCGATGGCTTAGAAATAAGGTTGCGTATTAGCTCGCCATCTTATCGGTCACAGGCATTTTTTATAGACGATGCCTTTTCTTTCTCTGTGTCTTGGATAGCTAAATTTGGCCACTTTCAAAGGTATGTTAATGTCCGTTCCTCGCTCACAGCGGCCCATCATGCCAGCTCAATAAAAAACAGGTTTCATGTAGGATACGTTTCCGCTTTCCAGGCGGCGCCTTTGCGTCACTGGCTATACCTTATGCTGCAACACATAGTCGGGAATGACAGGTGTTTATATCGCCCTCCCTCCGGCACGCAGGTAGCGTTGTGCCGGAGGGAGGGCAGGAAAAGACGGTGAGTCTTAGTCGGTGGCTTCCTGTGATACCGGGCGTTGCGGGGAGCGTGTCGGGTGGGTGTAATTAATGCCGATGGCAATGGCGATCAGACAGCAGCCTGCGATCAGCCTCAGCACCGGAACATCATTCCCCCAGAGCAGCATATTAATAATCAGTCCGACCGGCACATGCAGTTCGTTGAAAACGGACAACGTCGCGACCGAGACCAGTGTACTTCCTTTCGCCAGCCAGTAACTTCCCAGCGCCGTGGCGACCACACTCAGATAAACCAGCACCGTCCATTGGGCACCGGTTTGTGGCAGATGGCCCTGCTGACCGAAGAAGTAATAGAGCGGGGCGGTAATGATCAGCGCACCCAGGAAGAAGTGACCAAACAGCTTAGGTAACGGAACATCCGGCTTATATTTCAGCAGCAGGCGACGACAGATGACCTGCCCGGCGGCAAACGTCAGGTTCGCCAGTTGCAACAGCCAGAAACCTTTCCAGAAATGCCCGGTCAGCGGATGGTAGTGAATGACAATCCCGCCGGAGACGGCAAACAACGCGGCAACCAGCGTCCAGGGATTAAACCGTCGTTCCAGCGCATTATTCAGCAGACTGATATAGAGGGGAGTTTGTGTGGTAAACAGCAACATCTCCGGCACCGTCAGCATAGTGTAGCTCTGATAAGACAGCGCATAGGTGACGCCGAACTGAAGGGCACCGGCGAACCATAACCCGGCAATTAACCGTTTCGGCAGATTACGCCATACCATAAAGGGAACAAAAATCAGGGTGCCTGCCAGCGTCCGGAAGAATACGGCGAAATAGCTGTCAACCTGGCCGGCAAGGAAATGGCCGGTCAGACTGAATGAGGATCCCCAAAGGAAGGTAACGATCGCGAGATACCACACAGAGTTGTAAACCTATATCAGAAAATTTGGTTGACGATTATGTGGCGGATGGCGCATTTACGCAAGTCCCCGGCAACAGATGATGGGCTACCGGGCAGATTTAAGGGGCTATAACGGAAGAAAAATGCAGAAGTTAAGAGATATGAACGTACCCGCCAGCCTGTTCCCGGGCGGGCTTTCGGGGGGGGAAGACTTGTAAGGCTGTGGTCATAAAAATAGTTTACAGCTATACTCGGCACATCGGGTCAGATTACCGTTTAACGGTGACTGTCTTATTTTTTGTCCTTTGTTCAGGCTGTATTTACGATGCGCAATCCCCGTCATCCGTTGTCAGAATTACTGACTCAACGCCATTCCTGTCGAGCCTTCCTTGATGAACCCGTTCCTCTCAGCGATATCAGGCATATCCTGCAGGCGGCCCGTCGTGCCCCCAGTGGTGCGAATCTGCAACCCGGTATGTTCCATGTCTATACCGGCGAGCCGCTGGCAGAAATGACGACTCAGCTAGCCCTGATAGCTCAACAGCCTCCTGAAGAAGAACTGTATAGCTATTTTCCCCGACCGATGCCTGTGTATCTGAAACAACGTCAACGGGAAGCAGGTTATGCACTCTATCAGGCGCTGGATATTCATAAACGCGATATTGAGGGACGCCGCCGTCAGTTTGCAGCGAACTATCGCTTCTTTGATGCTCCGGTCGGTATTGTCGTGACACTCCATCGGGAGATGGGGGCCGGCTGTTTTATGGATCTTGGGATGGCGCTGATGAGTTTCTTTCTTTCCGCTCAGGAACTGGGCTACGGGACCTGCGGTATCGGTGCGCTGGCAAATTACGGCCGGGCCATTCATCAGTTGCTTGCGTTACCTGAACAGGAAACCGTGATCTGTGGTATTGCTCTGGGCAGGCCGGACATGACGGCCGCGGTTAACGGCTTCCGTACCGCCCGTGCGCCGGCAGAGGAGTATTCCACGCTGCATGGATTTACCGACAGGGAGGACGGAATATGAGGGCGGAGGCTTATTTTCGTTACCAGGGCGTTGCGCTGGAGAATGCTGGTGGTGAAGTCGCCGATGCGTTACAGCGGGTAGTGACTGCTTATACGGGCGGTCTGACATTCCGGGCGATCAGTCAGTCACCATGGATTGAAATCGGTCACGATACCGGGCATATCGAATGTACAACCTGTGGCAGTAGCGGGATCCCTAAAGTGATCCGGCGGCCTTTTATCACATGGCAGAAAACCTTTGACCTGAACCGGCAGCTTTTTGGCCTGACCGCCGGGGATCGCAGTGCCATTTTTGGCGGACTGAATCATTCACTGGCTCTGTACGGCGTCTGTGAGTCGTTACACCTCGGGATGGAATGTGATTTTGTCACCGGTATGCGTCCGCGTGCTCAGGTTTTGCAGTTACAGGCTGCCGGGACTACGGTGCTGTATATCACACCGACACAACTGCGTTTACTGACCGGCAGCGGGGAGACATTGCCGAAGGTACGGTTGATCCTTTGTGGCGGGGGAAAGCTCGATGCAAAAACCCGTGAACGTGCTGCCCGGTATTGTCCGGCGGCGACCATCCATGAGTTTTACGGGGCATCTGAAACCAGTTTTATTACTCTGGCTGATGCAGAAACGCCCGGGGGCTCAGTCGGTAAGGCCTATCCCGGCGTCAGCATTGAAATACGTGGTGTTCAGCAGGGTGTGGGCGAAGTCTGGGTCGATAGCCCGTATCTCTTTTCCGGCTATGCTGCCGGGGGAAGTGAGGAAACCCGGACAGACGGGAATTTTATGACCGTCGGTGAGCTGGGTTTCCTGGATCCGCAGGGGCATTTATGGCTGTGTGGTCGTCGCAGCCGCATGGTAACTATCGCCGATAAAAATGTGTATCCGGAAGCCGTCGAAGCACTGCTCAGTCAGTATTCAGACAGCGGGTTATGTGCGGTCATTGCCGCCCCGGATGCCAGCCGTGGCCACATATTACATGCCTTCATTCAGGGACATCCGGATCCACAGCAGGAGAAGGCACTGCGCAGGCTTATCACCGAACAACTGGGTAGTGAGATGGTTCCGCGCCGTTTCTGGTTCCTGCCTGACTTCCCGTTACTGTCAGCCGGTAAAGCTGACCTCAAACGTTTAGAGGACTATCTGAAAACGTGAGTGTCATTATTGCAGCGCTGCGTAGCGCAGTGGTACCGCGGGGGGGCGCATTTGGATCGCTGAAGGTTCACCAGCTGGCAGAGCCGGTGATCACTGCACTGCTAACGCAGAGCGGTATTGCTGCTGCGGAAGTGGATCAGCTGATTCTGGCTAATTCACTGGGAGCCGGGGGGAATCCCGCCCGGATGACTGCTCTGGCGGCCGGAATGCCAGGGGTTTCCGGGATCAGTATTGATACCCAGTGTGCCGGCGGACTGGATGCAGTGGCTCTGGCTTCTGCGCTGGTGGATTCAGGCGCTGCCGGGATCGTGATTGCCGGCGGCGCAGAAAGTTATTCCCGGCGTCCGCTCCGTGGGGAGACTTTTGCCGATGGTCGCCCGGCCTGTTTTTATACCCGTCCGCCGTTCAGTCCGGATCCCGCGACGGATCCGGATATGACGGAAGCGGCGGATACCCTGGCGGCGCAATATTCTCTGACCCGTCAGGCCCAGGATGCCTGGGCGATAGACAGTCACCGAAAAGCGGTGGCAGCGCGTGACCGGCTGCAACAGGAAATCGTACCGATAGCAGGGATCGTCACTGACGGTTATCCGCGCCAGCTAAGTGAGCGCCTGGCAGCCCGTGCTCCGGTACTGTCCGGGACGGTGAGCCTGGTGTCTACCGCTGTTGAAGCTGATGGTGCGGCTTTCTGTCTGGTGGTTTCCGATGCTGTCGCGGCCCGGCTGAAACCCGTCAGCGGGCTGACCATTTGCGGTTCCGTCAGCGCCGGTGCAGACAGCCGTTTACCAGGATATGCGCCTGTGGTGGCGCTAAGGCAGTTATTCTCTGAATTTCCGCGGGTGGATCCGAAGCAGTGTGTCACCGAACTGATGGAAGCCTATGCCTCGCAGGCGATAGTTTGCCTTCAGGAAAGCGGGCTGGATTTGCAACAAACGAACTGCGGTGGCGGGGCGCTGGCCAGAGGCCATCCGATCGGGGCTTCAGGTGCTATTCTTATCTGCCGCCTGTTTCATGAGCTGCAACGTTCAGGCCGCAGTTATGGGGTATGTGCCATTGCGGCCGGCGGCGGCCTGGGCAGCGCGATGTTACTTTCTCAATACGAAGCCCATAACCCCCATCGCTAGAGAGTTATACGGGGCAGCCGGATAAAACGTCATCCGGGGGGCTTCTGAGTCCGTCAGTTAGTACAGAATACCCGCAATCACTGAAAGGGAATTTACCCGTCAGTGATTAACCCTTCGACAATGGACCGGGATTTAGTTACAAAACCGATCCGGCCGCAAGACAGAAAATGCTTTCTTATCGTTGATTTTTAAAGGAAAACCCTGAAAACCCCGAAAAGTAAAAACAGTTGTCACGCCCTCTGAAAACACATATATTAGCCGCGCTTTATAGACCCTGTTTTTTAACCTTTTATTCAATCCGGCACAGAGCTACTCCGGGTTGTAGGAGTGATATGATGACGGATAAAGTCCGTATGAATACTTTGAATGCGCATTCATTACCACAAAGCAATGAAAACTTCTTAAACAGACAGTCTGAGTTTGAATCAAACGTCAGAAGTTATCCGCGCAAATTGCCTCTGGCGATTGCTAAAGCACAGGGCGCGTGGATCACCGATGTTGAAGGTAAAGAATATCTCGATTGTCTGGCCGGTGCCGGTACGCTGGCGCTGGGTCATAATCATCCGGAAGTGATTGAAAGCATCCAAAGTGTTATCACCAGCGGATTACCGTTACATACACTTGACCTGACCACCCCGTTAAAAGATGAGTTCTCAGCTTATCTGTTATCGTTGTTACCGGGTGAAGGGAAAGAATACTGCTTACAGTTCACCGGACCTTCCGGGGCCGATGCAGTGGAAGCGGCACTGAAGCTTGCAAAAAAAGCGACCGGGCGGAGCGGCATCATCAGTTTCTCCGGTGGTTACCATGGTATGACCCACGGTGCACTGTCCGTGACGGCCAACCTGTCGCCGAAAGAAGCGGTTGATGGCCTGATGCCGGAAGTGCAGTTCATGCCTTATCCGCATCTTTATCGCTGCCCGTTCGGCCTGGGTGGTGACGCCGGCGTGAAAGCGATTTCTTACTACTTTGAAAACCTGATCAACGATGTTGAAAGTGGTGTCCGTAAACCTGCGGCCGTGATCCTGGAAGCGGTACAGGGTGAGGGCGGTGTTAACCCGGCACCGATCGAGTGGTTACAGCGCATCCGTAAAGTGACCGAGGAACACGGTATTTTACTGATCCTCGACGAAGTTCAGGCCGGATTTGCCCGTACCGGTAAGTTCTTTGCCTTCGAACATGCAGGTATTGAGCCGGATATTATTGTGATGTCTAAAGCTGTGGGTGGCAGTCTGCCACTGGCGGTACTGGGTATTAAAAAGAAAATTGATGTCTGGTCTCCGGGGCACCACACCGGTACTTTCCGCGGTAACCAGATGGCGATGGCGACCGGTCTGACTACGCTGAAGATCCTGAAACAGGAAAATATCGCAAATCAGGTGGCTGAGCGCGGCGAATGGCTGTCCGGTGAACTGCGTAACCTGCAGAAACGTTATCCGGTGATAGGCCAGGTTCGTGGTCCGGGCCTGATGATCGGTATCGAAATCGTCGACCCGTCCAAAGCACAGGATGCGATGGGCTCTTACCCGGCTGACGGGCAGCTTTCTGCACTGTTGCAGAAAAAATGTTTCGAAAATGGCCTGATCCTGGAGCGTGGCGGGCGTGATGGTTGCGTTCTGCGTCTGCTGCCATCCTTGCTGATCACCAAAGAAGAGCTGGGTATTTTCCTGCAGAAATTTGAACAGGCTCTGCTGGACGCCGGTGTTCAGCCTGTATAACGGAGTCAGTTAATGTCTGATATCAATCCGATCCTTTCCGGGTCGGCTGAAAGCATTGCCGCCTACCAGGCGGCTATTGAACAAAGTACCGCGGCTGTCGTTGAATGGCTGAAACAGCCTGAAATGTATCAGGGGAAAACGGTTGAGCAGTTACGTGACCGTATTTCACTGAACTTTACTGAACAGGGCCTGGGGAATGAGGCGACCATTGGTCGTGCGGTTGAATATTTCCTGAAAGATAGCTTATCGGTTCATCATCCGCAGTGTGTGGCGCATCTGCATTGCCCGAGCCTGGTGATTAGCCAGGCCGCGGAAGTGCTGATCAATGCCACTAACCAGAGTATGGACTCCTGGGATCAGAGCCCTTCAGCCACTATCATTGAGATGAAGCTGATCGAATGGCTGCGCAACTCTGTCGGTTATCCGGCCGGTGATGCGGGTGTCTTCACCAGTGGCGGTACACAGAGTAATCTGATGGGACTCATGCTGGCCCGTGACGCCTTTTTTGCGCGCCAGGGCCATTCTGTCCAGCAGCAGGGCCTGACCGGTGACCTGAGCAAAATCAAAGTCTTCTGCTCGGAGCACGCACATTTCTCTGTACAGAAGAATATGGCGCTGATGGGGCTGGGTTACCGTTCAGTGACTCAGGTAAAAACAGACGCGTTCTCCCGGATGGATGTGACCGATTTGGCCGCCAAACTGACTGAGGCGAAAGCCAGGGGTGAGCAGGTGATGGCCATCGTGGCGACGGCCGGTACCACTGATGCCGGGGCGATTGACCCGTTGCATGAAATTACTGCACTGGCCGCAGAGCAGCAGATTTGGGTACATGTGGATGCCGCCTGGGGCGGGGCGTTATTACTGTCTGAGAAATATCGTCACTTCCTGGATGGCCTGGAAAAAGCAGATTCTGTGACACTGGATTTCCACAAACAGTTCTTCCAGACCATCAGTTGTGGCGCATTCCTGCTGAAAGATGCCAGCCACTATGAACTGATGCGTTACCAGGCGGCATACCTGAACTCCGGGTTTGATGAGGAGCAGGGGGTTCCTAACCTCGTTTCTAAATCACTACAGACCACGCGCCGCTTTGATGCGCTGAAACTGTGGATGGGGCTGGAAGCGCTGGGCCGGAAAAAATATGCCGAAATCATCGATAACGGCGTGACCCTGGCACGACAGGCGGGAGAGTATGTGGCTGAACAGTCCGATCTGGAACTGGTTATGCAGCCGCAACTGGCCAGTGTTTTGTTCCGTTACCGTCCGGCGAATGAAGTGCAGGGCGGCATTGCCTTACTGAACCAACGGATCGGCGACGAACTGCTGGCCAGTGGCAGCGCAAACGTGGGCGTCACCGAAGCAGACGGTGTCACCTGTCTGAAGCTGACCTTACTGAACCCGGTGGTAACACTGGATGACGTTAAAGTTCTTCTGACCAGCGTGCAGCAAACGGGTAACCGTTTAAGCGCATAATCTGATGTTCTGAACCGATGACTTCCGGGTTGTCGGTTTTTTTATATCTAAATTAGTTACAACATACAATAAGACCTGTTAATTAATAATAGGGTGCGACCTTTGAAAAAAGCAGACGCTGTAAACTCAGAACACTATAGATGCTAAGCAGACCAAAGAAGGGCAGATACCTGTGGAGGCGGGCCTTATTTATTTTAACTGACCCGTCCATGCTATTTATTGGGCCGCCAGTGCTGGCAATTCAGAACCGGAAAGGGCCAGACAGAGCGCAGGATGTAATCACACGCGGGTCAGCGTAAAACCTACAAACGTGCAGAGTCCCATAGTTTCATTATTTGCGTGATGCTCAGTAATACCTCCTCCAGCGGCACATCATCCCGGGCCAGCGTTGATATGCCCATCAGAAAACTGTCAAAACAGGCTGCCAGCGCAAGAGTCGCTTCATTATTGATGAGTTCACCATTATCGATGCCTCTTTGTATACAATATCTGATACCCTCGAGAGTCCGTTGCCTTGAGCCCTCAAGAGGCTTAAGAATGTCGCTGTCATTCTGGCAGGGAAACGCTACGCTGAGCGTAACCATACATCCCCTTGGATGTCCGGGTTCATACTGCATTTTTGCCGAGTTGATCAATGTCATCTCTAGTGCCAGCCGTGGGTGAAGATCAGGGTCCCGCAGCGATGATGTCACCTGTGCATGTGAGTTCAGATAACAGTTAACCGCCTCACTAAAAAGTGCTGCCTTTGAGCCAAATGCTGCATAAAAACTGGGGGCAGTGATCCCTTTTCCTATTACAGCCTTAAGTTGCGCCAGTGATGTTGCCTCATAGCCCTGTTCCCAGAAAAGGTGCATTGCCCGGATAACGGCTTCATCTCTGTCAAACTGCCTTGGTCTGCCTGTTCTCATCGTATTTCCTCCAGACATATATATTAAACGATACAAAAAAGTTGACAACCACAATCACTGCATCCAACATATGTATCGATCGATACATTAGTTATGGCAGTGCATACCCTGCACCTGACATTCAGGAGAAGGGACAAATTAAGGGTTTGTTTTCTATGAAAGAAATTAAAATTAATGACACACGGGAATTGCCTGTTCTTGCGCTACTGGCACTGGCGATGACGGGATTCATTTGTATACTGACTGAAACTATCCCGGCAGGGCTTTTGACTGGCATAAGTTCCGGACTTAATATATCCCCGTCAGTTGCCGGACAGATGGTTACCGCTTATGCGGCGGGTTCACTTCTGGCAGCTATTCCCCTAACCATCCTGACCCGGACATGGTCCAGACGCTCAGTTCTGCTCGCGACCGTATGCGGATTTTTGCTCTTTAACAGCCTGACAGCTTTATCTGACAGTGTTGCTATCATCCTGTGTGCACGGTTTCTTGCCGGATCGGCAGCGGGTCTGGCATGGAGTTTAATTGCGGGTTATGCAAGAAGAATGGTTTCAGCTTCACTTCAGGGTCGGGCACTGACGCTGGCCATGAGTGGAACGCCCGTTGCACTTTCCCTTGGTGTACCGGCAGGAACCTGGCTGGGAGATCTTCTGGGGTGGCGCCTGACTTTTGCCGTTATGTCCGGCTTGTCCGTCGTACTGATGATCTGGATTATTCTGGCTGTACCTGATTATCCCGGACAGTCCCTCAGGCAAAAGATACGACTGACTTCAGTCCTGTTAATTCCGGGGATCCGTCCGATTCTGGGGGTGGTTCTGACCTGGATGATTGCGCACAACATTCTGTACACTTATGTCGCACCTTTCCTTGCTCAGTCAGGTCTTTCTTCTGATGTCGATGTCGTGCTGCTGATTTTTGGCCTGGCTGCAATGGTCGGAATTTTCATCACCGGCAGAGTGATAGATTCTTGTCTGCGTGTCGCAGTATTACTCTCACTCTCAGTATTTGCCCTTGTTTCGATTATTTTTGGTATTTGCTCCACGTCTCCGGCGGTGATTTATCCCGGAATAGCCGTATGGGGTCTTACATTCGGTGGAGCCGCGACATTACTGCAAACAGCCCTGGCAGATACCGCAGGCGAGTATGCCGATATTGCGCTTTCAATGAATGTTGTGACCTGGAACAGCGCTATCGCTCTTGGTGGCCTGACTGGCGGATTTTTACTTAGAAATGAAGGGGCAAGCGTTTTACCCTGGGTACTGGTTGTGCTGTTAATTATTGCTCTGATAATTGCTTTTCGTGCCAGGACGCATGGATTTCCCTCGGGGAACAGACCTTCATAAACTATTTGATGATATTTTACCAAGGGAGATGAAATTTATGCTCCCTGTTATTTTCCGGATAGCGCAACTCACCACCCATAAGTCTTTATCGAAGCTGACTGTCTTTGCTACCTCGCCGGTTATAACCACTTTCGATGGCATTTTTTTTATCTTTCTTTGTCTGGCAATTAACACAGTAGCGGACACCGGCCAGTGCCTGCCGGCGGGCTTCAGGAATGGGTTCACCACATTCATCGCAGAATTCTGCGCTTTCGCCATGCCCAAGATTGTCTCTTGCTCTTGCGACAGCATCTTCAATGGTTGCATCGATTTGTTTATTGACGGCACCGTCATCAGACCAGCCACCGGCCATAATTTATCCTCATAAATTTCCTGGAACAATAAAGTATAGACGAAAACTGCCGGCTTATATCCCGGGTACAGTTGATAAGGCCAGTTGCTCCCACGCGAGGGGAATTCAGGGTAAAAATTACACAAACCAATGGCGTCGCTACGTGAAATCGGAGGGAAGAGCAGGGGGGTAATGTCCGTTTTTTCACGTAGCGACACCCGAAATATATCTGCATATTTATTACAAAAGCGGATATCAGTGAGCAAGTGATGAATTAATGTACTGTTAATGTCAGCAATACCCCGTAAGAATGCACTTCCCCCAATCCTCACGACCATGGCGGACAGCAGCCTGAGAAGCGAAGAGCCAGTCATATTCGACGGTGACAAATTCTGCATTCCATGACTTATCAGTTTTTTCCAGAATCGCATAGCGTGCATGCGGAGTTCTGTTTTCGATTATATGGTATGGGGCATATCATCAGCATAAGCCGGCAGACCAACACTGCCAGGATTAACGATTATCCTTTGCGTACACGTCATTCCGCACGTTTTATTATTATCCACTCTCGTTTCTAAATAACTACAGACCACGCGCCGCTTTGATGCGCTGAAACTTTGGATAGGGCTGGAAAAAATATGCCGAAATCATCGATAACGGCGCGACAGGCGGAAGAGTATGTGGCTGAACAGTCCGATCCGGAACTGGTTATGCAGCCGCAACTGGCCAGTGTTTTGTTCCGTTACCGTCCGGCGAATGAAGTGCAGGGCGGCATTGCCTTACTGAACCAACGGATCGGCGACGAACTGCTGACCAGTGTGCAGCAAACGGGTAACCGTTTAAGCGCATAATCTGATGTTCTGAACCGATGACTTCCGGGTTGTCGTTTTTTTTAATATCCTGGTTAGTTACAACATACAATAAGCACCTTATTACTAATAAGGTGCAGGAATTAAAAATTAAGATCCCGATTTAAGGCCTGATAAAACAGAGATGTGCAGTAGTGTGCTTATTCATTGGTTATCCTGAACTTTAATGCTCTCATTTCTCCCTTCGGAAGATCCTCTTTTAGCATAAGCAGCAAATCCCCCGATACATTAATATGGCTATACATCAGCGATGATGTCCGCCTCCGGCATCTATGGGTCAGTGAACCGGTGGTGCGCCAAAGAAGTGAGAGCAGTGTCAGGCTTTTAGGAGTCATTATCAAAAGAGATAGTTTTTCTATATCGATGAACACTATCATAATCTTCGATATCCGGACAGCCCTGAGCTGCTGCAGGACGGATCGCAAAGGCAGGAAGAGTAGGGTGAGCGACTTCGGGGATTTGCAGACGATGTGGTCTCATGCAACGGACAACGGTAACTAAGCCATTTGAGCCGGTAGTGTAGTACGGGTGGCGGCAATATAAGCGCAGGTGGTGCGTGAGCAGTAATAGAAGGGTCGGGTGAAGAACGGGGGTATCCGTAGCTCTGGCGAACTGACTTTGTTTAAGTTTCTTTCGACGCATGATGCTGACATTAACTTTTTAACATGCAAGGGATTAGCATGGAAATTATCGGCGACAATACCTGTTTCACCAGTATCAGGCCTAACAATAAAGTCGTTCAATGTCGCGGAGAACAGCATAAATACTGGCTTGAACTCCGGTTCGTTGATGAAAACAATACCCCGGTTTCAGGGCTGAACGTGAGGCTTGAGTACCATCCGCTGGCGTCAGCCAGGGATGTGGAGATGTGGCGGCAATCCGGCTACGACTATAATCCGACACCGCCGCCCAATCCTCCGGGGGGCATGACCGATAGTCAGGGCGTGGTGCGCTTCGATAACCTGTACTGGATAGCGGTTGACGTGAAGACCGATGCTCAGCAGCTGGCAGATGAGATGGAAAAGCGCCCGCTGGGCCTGCGGCGTAACCCGAATAGCCAGCCGGTAAGCAACAATATATTCCGGCCGGAAACCCGCGACCCCAAATGGCGCTCAGACGTGCAGGAAAAAGCCGGGGCAGCCGGATACATCCATCACTATGTGACCATCGGGGAGCTTTGCGACCGGCTGCCGGAGATCGAGGGCTGGGCTGAGCCGGAGCCGCCGAAGTTTCATTTCCCACCGGGACGGTCACTGAAAGGCACCGAGATAGCGCGGGAGGCGCTTGATAAGCGGCACGTTATCGAGGTCTGTCCGTTCCGGGCGTGGGTGCTGCCGCTGCACGACTCGAAAGAGTATGACCTGGCGAACGCGCTAAACCTGGGCATTATGGCCGATCTGGTGTATGCCGCCGAAGCGAAGAACCCGACCATCGATTACTTTTTCCGGCAGAAGTGTCAGGATCTGTCCTGTCTCCCGCAGCTTGAAGAATTCCCGAATTATTTTCATACGCTGGCGGTGGACGTGCCGTTCCGGGAGCGGTATCAGCCTCCGCTCTATATGAATACCGGGGAGGGGTCACAGGGAGAAGGTGATACCCGCCTGTTTACGGTGGAGTGTGCGTCGCACGTTCTGGTTGCCTGGTGCGGTACCGACAGTCTGCTGAATTTCCGGACCGACGTGTCCTTCGGCCCGAAACGGTGCCCTGCAGAGCTGGGCGGGATGGGGAATGTGCACGGCGGTTTTCTGGAAGCGTATCAGCTGGCTAAGCGTAAGTTCGGGGATAAATTGGATGCAGTTAATAAATCTCTGGAAGATAGCGGCGGCGCGAAAAAGCTCTTTGTCTGCGGTCATAGTCTGGGAGGCGCGCTGGCGCTGCTGTATGCCGCCGGGATGAAAAACAGTCAGCCTGTGCTATACACCTACGGGATGCCACGAACGTTCAGTCGTCTGGCCGCGTACCTGCAGAGGGACATCATACACTACCGTCACGCCAATGATAATGACACGGTGACACAGATCCCGCCGGAGGTGGATCTCGACAGCGAGCTTTACGAGAAGCTGGGGTGGCTGGGTGACAAACTGGGCTTTGACTGGGTGACCACGTCGGCAATCGGTCTTTTACCGCGAACCTTCGGGGGAAATGCGGGTGTGGATATGGGGATTACACAGGAGAGAGATCCCTACTGGCATCACGGAAAAACGGTCCTTTTTTTACGCGCGGAACAGAGCGTAATGAAGTCCGGTGAGCGAAATACGCTGTGGGTAGGGGGTGGAGCGGTAAGATATACGGAGAAGGCGGCGGTCAAACTGTATCTTGTGCCTGCCCTGAATGAAGAATGCCTGATATCCACCGGAGATCATCAGGCGGCATTCATACAATGTCTGGCGCCGGGCGAGCTGGAGAAGCGGTTCCCTAAGGGGGAAAATACGGCATCATCCGGCTGGTTCAGTAAGCTATCAAACCACTCGATGGCGCATCGCTACCTTCCCTATATTCATAATCAGGTGCTGGAGCTTGCCGATCCGGTGCGGGATATGGACCGGAAAGCCATGCGGGCCCGGTTCCGGGAGGGCGTTGAACAAAAGGCGAGCTTCAGTCATCCGGATGAGGTTGAACGTAATCGTGAGTTTCTGGCCCTTCATGACATGCTGTCGGTTGCGCTGAGGCTGACACAGGCAGAGGAAACCGGGAAAAATGCCCTGCTGCGCTTCGCGGCGGTAACGGAGGAAGAAGTTGAATTTTCTGAATAAAACCACCGTCATTGCGTGCGCGGTGACGCTGCTTTCCGGGTGTGATAACCGGCCTGACAAAACGCTGTCTCCTCCGGCGGATGCAAAGTGGGTGGACGTTACTTTCCGGGTGCCGGAGGGGATTACGCTGCAGCCCGCCGGGCTGCTGTACCGTTCGGCACAGTGCAAATCTGTGCGCTACAACTCGAGCAATGAACCGCATGATATACCGGGATACAACGATATTGAGCGGCCCTTCGGTGCCTCTGATGGCGAGAATATCCGCCGTCTGCGGGTTGCCGTGGATGGTGGCGGTTCGTGCCAGTGGCAACTGAACTCGCTGAAGGTGAGTTTCAGAATTGCGGATGATGTTCCCCTGGTGAAGGGAAAAGAGGTTATCGATACCAGTTATATTTTTGATTTCGGGGACTACGGACTCAGTGATGGTTACGGGGCCGGGCGGGCCAGAGCATTCAGCGGTGAGAGACTGGAACTGAAGACAGACTTTTTTCCTATAACATTCATTAGTCACATGTTTAACAAGACTACCCTGAAACTTTTCGGCGGGGATACGGATGATGAAAAGTGGAGCCGGCGTTATCAACTGGAAAGAACGGAGTTCATAACAATAGAACCACAGTTTCATGCTAAAAAAAACGTGTTTATTGAGGCTGATAAACAGCGAGGATACGGGATGGTTATAACCTATCCAGAGGGCGAGGAAGAACATGTCAGGAAGGTTAATCCTGATTATCAGAGATTGTTGTTATCGCTGAAATAAAAAACCACACGAAAGGAACTTCCTGAGATCTTTTCTTATCGCGCGTAGTCTCTTGCCCTGTAAACGAAATAAACACAGCTACCAACAGTGGTTCGTTTGCCGGATAGAGCTACCAATGCCGGCTTATATCCCGGGTACAGTTGATAAGACTCAGTTGCTCCCACGCGAGGGGAATTCAGGGTAAAAATTACACAAACCAATGGCGTCGCTACGTGAAATCTGAGGGAAGAGCAGGGGAGAAACCACCTGTTTTTCGCGTAGCGACATTGAGTGAAATTAGGTTCTGACGGGTAAATATTAACTCACCCCGGCTTATCACCAGGATAACTGAGGTGAGTGATTATCTATCAGGGCTTGATATTGGCATCAATAACCTGATAAAACGCATTGGCTGTATCGGCGACGTCCCAGATACCCAAAATGACATGATAGCCAGTGTAATCGGCCGGGATTTTGCAATCTTTGATCGTGACTACCGAGGTATCCGGTAATTTACCATTATCATCCTGTTCACAAATAGGTTTACTGAGATCAAGCTGTGCACGGGTCAGTTTACTGTTTGGATCCCAATCCTTTTTAGTAATATAGAAGCGCCATCTCTCGGTTTTGTGCGGAGCTGTCAGGTGCCAGGTAAACGTGTTATCTCCGGTCGACAAAGTCACATGATGCCAACGGGTTGTTGTTTGTTCGTCAAGCTCTGAATAATTCTCATGCCCGGCACTGGCAATATGACCATCAGCAGGTCCGCTCTCAGGAAATCCCTTAGCCGCTTCCAGTGACTGAGGTTCATATTGAATTGAACCACAATCTTTATTCAAATTTCCACCTTGCGATGAACACAAATAAGCTCGTGAGGGTGGATCAATAACAAAACCATGCCTTGGAGAGTTCTTCAGCAGCATAACTCGTTATAGAAATGGACACTAACGCAATACCGGATAATGCAGATAAAACCATATTCTTATTCATGGACTATCCTCCATAAACTACGAAAATTTAAGGGTTATCTCATTGTGGCTAGTCATTCCGGAAGAATGAGATCTAAGTATAGGAGGAAATTTAATCGAACGGATTAGTTTTTTAATTTATTAATTTTCTCTGACACTTCTTCATCATTACACATTTTTGAGGACGCCGTTCCGCGGTGTCGCCAGGACACAGATATTTTCAGGCAGAATTTTTCGAAAAACGGGACTCACACAGTGGCGTCGCTACGTGAAATCTGAGGAAAGAGCAGGGGGGTAATGTCCGTTTTTTCACGTAGCGACACCCGAAATATGGCTGCATATTTATTACAAAAGCGGGTTTTCCAGAATCGCAAAGCCTCCTATCTTTATGTGGATAAATATGTACTCAATTAAACCCCTAGTGATATACTATAAATATGTGCTGCCCGCGCCGCACTAGCGAGAAACCCGCTTTGCAATTCAGCAAAGTCTTAACAAACGAGGAGCAGAGATTGCTGTTCTCGCCAGTGAATCTCAATTGAGGAAAAACTTATGTCTGCTAAAACCATGTCCCAGAAACTCGCAAGAGACAGTCTTGGAAATGCACAAAATTTTGAAGGAGGTATGTACGTCACGAAAAACGGTGTAGCAGAACTTTTCATTCAGACCGCCGCAGAACGCCAGGCAGAGCTGAGAGAAATTGAAAATGAACGAAATATAAATGCCCTTTTTAAGCTGGCAATGATGGCTAAAAAGGAAATCGCAGACGGTAAAGGTATGCCACCTGAAGAGGCTTTAAGGAGGTTGCGTGCCGCA
Source organism: Tatumella sp. UCD-D_suzukii (assembly GCF_000611875.2). Taxonomy (NCBI): domain Bacteria; kingdom Pseudomonadati; phylum Pseudomonadota; class Gammaproteobacteria; order Enterobacterales; family Erwiniaceae; genus Tatumella; species Tatumella sp. UCD-D_suzukii. Next base: position 412,946 of record NZ_JFJX01000053.1, on the reverse strand, counting down.
AGAAAATAAAAGGAAGGTGTTAAGTGTCAAAGCAGTATTCAATCGAAGTTGCACCAATGGCGAACGAGTGCCTGAAGGATATTGAGTCATATAAAAGTGGTACTATCGGAACACAACACGCAGCCGAGTTAGTGGATAAGTTGCTGATGGATTCGGTAGAAAATATCATGGAAGACCCCGAAAGATACCGCTTTAATGCCCATCTTGCTGATCGGGGGTTGATGTTACGTGAAAGGTTAGATGTTGAGAGCGAATATCGGGTGCTTTATGATTTTGACGGTGAGCATATCGAACTACTACTTTTCGTCAGCATGAAGCAGGACTTCGAAAAAATACTCTACCGCTTTAACATACTGAAATGACACTTGATGCCCGGTGATTCCGGGTTTTTTTATGCCTGTACTTGGGTCTACTTTCGTATTTAATCCAAGCGGTGGAAATGATTGGCTGAAGGATTAGATGGATTGTGATATCTCATTTAACATAATATACATTATACGAACCAAGGTAACCGTGGCCAGATAATGATGGTTCTCCGGTAATCTTAATCGCCGGCATCTGAACCAGTCTCTGGCGATGAACGATAACTGAGATCTGCGGCCATTGTGCCAAGCTGATCATCCAGTGTTTCAACTCAGTTTTCATAACGTACTGCAGGAACGCAGCAAAACCCTGGCCGGCTATGTTTCAGAGCTCCATCCTGGTACTTTTGGTTTAACCCTGCGCTGAGCAGATATCAGGGATATTTGACGGGTAAACAATGTCGTCAGTATTTCTTAGTTCATTGAGATCCCACCAGTGATAATTATCAATGACTGATTTTTCATTTTCAGTCCATCCGTGGTTGCTGATATCTTCATTATCTATTCTGATTAAATAAAATCTCTCATATGCCAGAACCAGCTCACCGCTGGGTAGCGTCATTTCAAAAGTTCTTTCAGTTAACGATTGGCCCACATCACCAACATCAATACCGGTTTCTTCTTTGAGTTCCCTGATGGCAGCCTGCTCAAAAGTTTCTCCTGGTTCCACACCTCCGCCGGGGGTCGCCCAGTATGCTTTACCTGCCAGCGCATCATCTTCATGCCTGAACCTGAATAATAAAACCTGATTTAGGGAGTTGATGATAATCAAACGTGCGGAATGACGTGTGCGCAATGGATAATTCCTTTTCTGTTTTCAAGGTAAGACAGAATAACTGATTTTGTGGATAAAAATAAAACAGGAACGATTTTTAAGTGACATGTCATTGCAGGCTATCGGACATTTCAGGTTTACCTGAAACCGGTCATCTCCGGATACACGATCGGGATCCCGGTAAATCCGGCTTTTACTCCCCTTTCCTTCTGGTATCGCTACGTGAATTCTGAGGGATTATGTGGGGATTACCCCTGCATTTTTTACGTAGCGACGCCAGAATTAAGGGGTACGCTAAGTACATTTTTAAACCAATTCCGTATTCCCTCCTCTGATACCTGAGTTGTCAGGCACAACAGCGATTGTTCCATGAATCACGATAGAGGATATTTCCTTCCGTATACTTCCATGTAATAGCTTCATAGCGTAACTCAATATTTTCTATATGCGTGCTTGTCATTCCATTTGGGTATAAATATGGGGAGATGGTTGTAATTTTTACATTTTCCAGAAGGATATTAAAGTATTCGCTCTCAAGTCCGGCATCCAGAATTCGATACATTTTGATTGTAGCTGATTTAAGTGTTCGGCCTTCACATAGTGCGCGAAAAAGAATCGGTGTGGTTTGATCAAACTCTTTTTGAATAACAATAGGTGAATGTACTCTTGTACCAGTAAGTTTTCCCCAGTTAGGGTCTACGGGGATAGATACATTGTGTGTAACTGATTTTAATTCAATTGAACCAAGCCTTGTTGGCATTAAACATCCACCGACTACGGGTGAGCCATTTTCATCTGTTAGCCAAATATAAGCTGGAGTTGACATTTTAATATCCTTTTAACGTCACCGTGAAAAACAAAAAACAGCAACTAACATTAAAATAAAAAACACCCCTATTGCCTGGATTGCAATGTTAGGGAAATAGTGGGCAATAAAAATACCAAAGATTACAGTGAGTATTATTGGAGTGTAAGTCCAAACAAAAAAAGACAATTGATCTTTTAACCACTTACTTAAAAATTTAATCATGCTGCTTACCTAACCATGCGAGGTATTACATTAGCAACATCATCATCTGACGACTGATTAGCTATGAATGAATGTGCCTTCATTAACATGGGTTCAATCAGGAAATACATCATTTCTAACTTCCGCATGTATAATGCCTGGTAATAAGCTGGACACATAACCTGTAACCGCTCAGCACTCTCAGCCGCTTCTTGTATGTAGCCGTAAAGGCCTATAGCAGCAACAGAAAGACCTGAGACTTTACTAACCTTCCTGACGATTCCAGTGCTAACATTAGAACCAAGACATATTGCCATAGTAGTACCCAAGGCAAATGATTGGGTGGTGAAAGAACTTGTTGATATATTTACACTCATTTTCATTAATAAGCGTTTAATATATTCTAATTGTTGTGGTGTTCTGTGTTTTACAAGTAACTCAACGTATATCTGAATGAGTTCTGAAATCATTCGCCGGTCTTTAACCAGTTGATAGAATGCTTCAAAAAAACGTACATCCTCACTTTTCAATTTTGAGCAGACATCCTGATAATTATCAGTGAAGCAGGAAGTATAATAGACTATCCTTGTTGCACCATCCTGAATCCTGCCTGCCTGTTCGATTAGTTTCTCTTTAACACCGGAAAGTGCGTTCTCCAGTTTTCTTGCAATTATTTTATCAGTCGCCATTTTAGTGATAATTGCGTCACTATAGTACATAACAAAATCCCTCAGTTAATTTCCCTTTAATTTATAGAGTAAAGCTAAACAGCCAGAGGCTAAGAGAAACCATATTGCGTAAACACCAGATACTGTTACGACAGCAGCATGGCTATCTACAACTCTATAGCACCATAATTATGCTTCCCCACAAGAAAATGGTCTGTGGTTTGTATCACGGATATCTGCAGCTATCTGATGCATCGCAGATAAATCCGGCTCTTACTCCCCTTTCCTTCTGGTATCGCTACGTAAATTCTGAGGAATTATGTGGGTATTACCCCTGCATTTTTTACGTAGCGCCGCCAGAATTCAGGGGCAAAATGGCTGTATACGGATATTAACCGACAGTTAAATATCTTTCTGACACATGTTTTTTCTGCGGAACCCTACTGTAGCCCGGTAGCGGCCCGTTTATGGTATGATATCGTCCAGATCTCTCGTTATCCTGTATTTATGAAGCCATTAAAGTATCTTCAGGGATATCCCCCTGACATTATCCGCCAGATCCAGACCATCGCTGACCAGGGAAAACTTGGGCGCTGGCTGATCCATAAATATCCTGACCGGCATGATATACAGAGTGATAAGTCCCTGTATCAGTATGTCGATAGCTATAAACAGCGTTACGTCCGGAACGCTTCTTCGCTCTCGAAGGTATATTACGATAATAAACAAAACCCGATCACCGGTACGTTAGGTACGAATACCTTTATCTCACGGGTTCAGGGCGGAAAGCTGAAAGCGAACAATGAAATCCGGATTGCGACTTTATTCCGGGAGGCCCCGGAACCTTTTCTTCGAATGATCGTGATTCATGAACTGGCGCACCTCAAAGAGAAAGAACATAACAAAGCCTTCTACCAGCTTTGTTGTCATATGGAACCGGATTATCATCAGTTGGAGTTTGATATGCGATTATGGCTGAACTGGCGCGATCAGCAGCCCTGACCTCTTACGCCTGCTGATTGCGACAATCGGCTTTGTTATTGATTTGGGAGCTGTTCTTCCAGACAGCTCTTATTTATATGAACCCCTAATGTATGTTGTAACTATAAAAGGCTTGCAGGCCCTGCTTTTGCACTAACGCCGACCGCTGAACAAAAGTATACGCCCTGTACTCCCGTACCTTAATGGTCACTGTAACCTTCAGCTGTCCCGCTAAATTGTATTATTCTTCTGATGACGGTCACTGCATCTTTCAGTATCCGGAGAAGTCCCTCTGCGTGAGTTTCTTCGGATGAATTTCCTGAACAGTGTATTTATTAAACGTGAAGTCGTAGAATGGCAGAGGTCACGCAGTATATATATATTCTTCTTTTCAGGGATCAGTAGTTATTCACGCCAGGGATATTTATTTTAAAACGATAATTGAATTTCAGCGCCCACTATTATCTTGCCCTGCCCGTAATATTATATTGACTGAAGAACTTCATACTGCTGTTTATTCTAAGAATACATAGCTCTGAATATATTTTCTCACGGAGTTATTTGAGAAAGATATCCCTGCGGCAGAAACTATCACCGATTAACGTCCCGGGCAGGACGCTTGATGCCGGGAAGATGAACGCACACAGGGTTTTGTAACTAATTTGTTGTTATTATTTACATTATAGCTACAAATATAATTTGTTTTGCCAGCTCCCTGCGATCCTGTCGTCGATGACTACAGAACCCGTCCCCTTACTGAAAACCTCAATCGACTGATTTGCATTGGTATTTTTTATTTCACTTAAAATACGGAAAGAAACAGTTGATAAAAAATGTAAAGGCTAATAAATTAATCAGAGAACAGGTTTTCAAAGGAAAAATCTATCATTGATTTCTTGACTGTAATCCGGAATCGTTTTACGCCCTCTGCCCGTTTATTTTATGTCGCATTATTGATTCCCGGTGGCTGGCAGTACGTTTCTGCGATCGGTAGAGATCTATCATTATCTGAATCTGATTTATTAATTTCTTCGATGACTATATACCAACGAATTTTATGCACGGAGTAATGAATGAAAATATTCAGGGTCGGGGTTAGTTTGTTTTTTTTGTTTTTCTGTCTCAGCAGTTATTCAAGTGACGGAACCATTCAATTTACCGGATATATTTATCAGTCTGCATGTGGTTACGATTATCATAATAGCGAATTTAATTGCCCGAAGACTATCCGGCCCGTGGCGACACAAGCCTTGCCTCAGCTCACGACAGCCACGCTTCCGCCGGATTTCGGTACCAGTCAGATGAACTGGCTCAATACGACCCATTCACGCGGAATTATGACTCTGTCTTACCGCTGAGCTGAGAGCTCCCCTCTGCCGGTTTATGTTCACCGACAGCATGTCTTCAAAATTACCGGCAGATGAAACCATCGATTCAGTCTGCTTTTTCTTAGTGCACCCTTCGCGCGACTAATGATGTTTGCACTGTTCACGTGCATCATCACGATGCAGCTCAGAATTATTTAACCCCCTGTATCTCCACTAGTTTATATGTGTCCCGTCAAAAAAATCTCTGGCTTTCGGGTTGGTACAAAAGTTGCAGCCATTCTCCTGTCCGCAAAAGGAGAAAAAAATGAAAGCAATAATTATCGGTGCAGGTATTGGCGGGATGAGCACAGCGCTGGCACTCGGCCGGTGTGGTTATGATGCTGAAGTCTACGAAGCCGTGAAAGAAATTAAGCCCGTGGGTGCCGCTATTTCTGTCTGGCCAAACGGGGTGAAATGTCTGAACTACCTTGGCCTGCGCGATGCGGTAAAAGCACTGGGCGGGAACATGGCCTGGATGGCCTACCGCGATTTTGTCAGCGGCAACGATATGACCCGCTTCAGTATGGCTCCCCTGGTGTCACGTGTCGGTGAGTCCCCCTATCCGGTCGCCAGGGCTGAGCTGCAGCAGTTGCTGATTGATAGTTACCCCGCCGAAAAAATCCATTTTGGTAAACGTGTCTGTCGGGTAGTACAGGATGCGGAAGGTGTCAGCGTCTGGTTTGATGACAATAGTCATGCCAGAGGTGATTTCCTGATTGCGGCAGACGGTACCCACTCTGTAGTGCGTGAATACGTCCGGGAAATCCCCACTGAGCGCCGCTATGCCGGGTATGTAAACTGGAACGGACTGGTCACCATTGATGAGTCTATCGCGCCTGCCGATCAGTGGACAACTTATGTCGGTGAAGGTAAGCGCGTTTCTCTGATGCCGGTCAGCGGCAACCGTTTCTACTTCTTTTTTGATGTTCCTTTGCCGAAGGGATTACCGGAAGACCGCAGTACGGTCAAAGAAGACCTGAAAGGCTATTTCCGTGGATGGGCGGAACCGGTACAACGTCTGATTGATACTATTGACCCGCAGACGACAAACCGGGTAGAGATCCATGATATAGAACCCTTTATGGAGTTTGTTAAAGGTCGTGTGGCTCTGCTGGGAGATGCCGCACACAGTACCACTCCGGATATCGGCCAGGGAGGCTGTGCGGCCATGGAAGATGCTGTGGTACTGGCCTCGGTACTGGCTTCACATTCGCTGGGCATCGAAGATAGTCTGCTCCGTTATCAGCAACGACGGAATGAGCGTGTGAAAGACCTGATCCTGAAAGCCCGTAAACGCTGTGATGTAACCCACGCTAAAGACCCTCAGGTTACCGCTGCCTGGTATCAGGCACTGACCCGTGAAGATGGTGTCAATGTCCTTGCCGGGATGTGTGAAACAATTGAAGGAGGCCCGCTGGGCTGACAGAGGCACTGTGCAGGGCGCTATGCCGGTGATCCTCCGGCATTATACCCCGAGCCCTGAGCAGGCTGTGATGGTCATACCGTCCTTCCCCGCGGCCTGCGTGCCCCTTATTCAGACAGGCTCACGTGGACGGTGGGAAATAAAGACGTCGTCAGCAGCGATCTTTCTGATATTCAGCAATGATTTCCCCGGCAATCGAGACGGCAATTTCGGCCGGGAGTTTACCGCTCACTTCAGCAATCCCGGCGGGACAACGCAGGGTTTCCAGTTGTCCTGACGATATCCCCTTGCCTTCCAGCCGGTAACGAAACCGCTGCCGTTTGGTCTGTGACCCAATTACCCCCAGATACCGGCAATCACCACGGCGCAGCACCTGTTCTGCCAGTTGTAAATCCAGGTCATGGTTATGCGTCATCACGACAAAGTAGCTGCCCGGCGCGGCGGCGGTCACCACGTCAGTTAATTCCTCCTCACAACAACAGCGCACCCCCTGAGGAGCCTGCTGTAAATACTGCGCCCGGCTGTCCGCCCATACCAACTGACAGGGCAAGGTTGCCAGTAACGTAATCAGAGCCCGCCCTACATGGCCGGCCCCGAAAACCACAATCTGCGGGCGTGCATTCCACAGCGGCTCAAAAAAGACGGAGACGGCCCCGCCACAACATTGGGCAAATCTGGCTCCCAGCGAAAACTGCTCATAGCGGGGATGGCTTTCTCCCTGCTGCAGCATTTCACGGGCAATTTCCATACACCGGAATTCGAGCTGCCCCCCGCCGATGGTCAGCCAGCTCTGCTCTGCGGTGATAATCATTTTACTGCCGCCGCCGCGGGGAACCGAGCCGCGCTCTCCCGTCACGGTGATAAGTACACATGGCATCCCCGCTTCGCGCAACTCCGCAAGCCGGGTGACCCAGTCGTCATTGTCCATCCCTGGCCTCCCGCAGTTTCTGTATTCCTGCCAGAACCCGCTCCGGGGTTGCCGGGCTGTCGGTCAGTGGATAATGAAGGTAGTCCGTTGTCGCCGAAATCGCATCCTGCAGGGCACAAAACACCGCGATCGCCAGCATAAAGGGGGGTTCTCCCACCGCCTTTGAGTGATAGACCGTCGGCTGACTGTTCTCTCTCTCTTCCAGCAATTTGACCCGGAAATCGATCGGCATATCGCTGATGGCCGGGATCTTATAACTGGCGGGTCCGCGGGTCAGCAGTTTGCCACTGCTGTCCCGGAACAACTCTTCGCAGGTCAGCCAGCCCTGACCCTGAACAAACCCCCCTTCAATCTGGCCGATATCCAGGGCCGGATTCAGCGATGCGCCGACATCATGCAGAATGTCTGTCCTTAGCAGGCGATATTCCCCGGTCAGAGTGTCGATAATCACCTCACAGCAGGCAGCACCGTAGGCAAAATAATAGAACGGTTGTCCGCGCCCTGCCGCCCGATCGTAGTGAATTTCAGGGACTTTATAATACCCGGTCGCGGATAATGGTACCTGATTCAGCCAGGCCATCTGAGCGACATCCGCAAAACTGTAATAGTGATCAACGGCACGCACGACGCCGTTCCGGAACACAACCTCGTCGTCACGGCACTGATGTTTCTCTGCCAGCATCTCTGTCAGACGCGTGCGTAAGGTGGTGGCCGCAATTTGTGCCGCTTTACCGTTAAGGTCAGCCCCGCTGGAGGCTGCTGTCGGTGAGGTATTCGGGACTTTACTGGTATCGGTGGCCATAATACGGATCTGCGACGGGCTGATTTGCAATACCTGCGCCACGACCTGAATCACTTTGGTGTTCAGCCCCTGACCCATTTCTGTACCACCATGGTTCAGTTGCACGGTTCCATCGGTATAAATCAGTATCAGCGCACCGGCCTGGTTCAGAAAACCGGAGGTAAACGAAATACCGAACTTTACCGGAGTCAGTGCCAGCCCGCGTTTTACCCGGGCATGGGAAGCATTAAAAGCCCGAACGTCTTCACGCCGCCGGTGATAATCGCTGTCGTTAATCAGCTGCTGCGTAATTTCCGGCATCCGATCATGCTTAATCTGCTGGTAATAATGGGTAGTATTACGCCCCTCGCCGCCGTAGTAATTAAGCTGACGAACAACCAGCGGGTCACATCCCAGGAAAGTGGCGATATGCCCCATAATATGTTCAATCGCCAGCATCCCCTGCGGGCCGCCAAAGCCCCGGTAGGCGGTGTTAGATGCCGTATGGGTCCGGCAGCGGTAACCGGTCACACAGGCATCCCCGAGGTAATAGGCGTTATCCGCATGGAACATCGCACGATCGACAATCGAACCACTCAGATCCAGCGAATAACCACAGTCTGCCGCCAGGTCAATGTTCACACCGCTGAAACGGCCCTGTTCATCGATACCCACTTCATAACGGACATAGAACGGATGGCGCTTACCGGTGATCTGCATATCATCACTGCGGGATAAGCGCATTTTGGCTGGCCGTCCTGTCAGGCGGGCAACCACCGCACAGAGACAAGCCACCCCGGCGGCCTGGGTTTCTTTTCCCCCGAATCCGCCCCCCATCCGGCGCATGTCGATAACCACATGGCTCATCGGTATATCCAGTACAGAAGCCACCAGCTTCTGTACTTCGGTCGGGTTCTGGGTTGAGGAATAGACGGTCATACAGTTGTCTTCGGCCGGAAGGACCAGTGCCGTCTGGGTTTCCAGATAAAAGTGTTCCTGGCCACCAATGGAAAATTCCCCCTGCAGACGGTGTTTTGCCAGGCGCAGTGCCGCCGCTGCATCTCCACGCTGATGACGATGCGGTTCCTGCACATACAACTGCTGCGACAATGCCTGACGCACATCCAGCACGGCTTCCATCGGCTCGCATTCGATCACTGCCAGCGCCGCCGCCTCAAAGGCCGCCTCACGGGTTTCTGCCGCAACCACCAGCACGATCTGCCCGTGATAGAACACTTCGCCATCGGCCAGCAACGGGTCCCCTGCTTCTAACGGGCCAATGTCATTGACCCCCGGCACATCCTGGCAAGTGATCACCCTGACCACCCCCGCCACTTCATAACAGCGGCTGACATCCATAGCCACAATCCGCGCACGGGCATGTTCACTGAGCCGCGGAGCCAGATGCAACGTCCCGGCCAGGCAGGTTTTATCATCAATATATATCGCATCACCGCAGACATGCTTTTTAGCACTCTCATGGATCAGGGGGCTGCCTACCGTAGCCGGGCTTTCTGCGTCAAACAGTGCTTTCAGGGCTTCCCGGGAGAGCGCGACAGAATTATGAGACATAGTCAGTGATCTCCGTCAGGTCAGAAGGATCGCTATAGCGGAAATACCAGCGACGTAAAAGATTCGCCGCCACATCACGGCGGTAGCCGGCACTGGCCCGGAAATCACTCAATGGCTGGAAATCTTCAGACAGTGCTGCACAGGCCTGCTCAATCAGCGCCGCAGTGATGACCTGCCCGGAGAGCACCGCTTCACAACGATAAGCCCTGCAGGGCGTCGCAGCCATCCCTCCGAAGGCAACCCGCACATGATCTGCGCGTCCCTGATGGTCTGCAGAGATCGTAATCGCGGCGAAGACCGCAGAAATATCATCGTCAATTCGTTTTGAGACCTTATGCAGCGTTGTTTTTTGTGACAGTGTCACGGATGGAATGATTACTGAACGGATAAACTCACCCGGTCTGAGGCGGGTCTGCCGGTAACCGGTAAAGAATTTCTCCAGGGGCAGATGACGCTGCTGCTCCCCGCATTGCAGTAACAGTTGCGCATCCATGGCCAGTAGCATTGGCGCACAGTCACCGATCGGCGATGCATTGGCAAGATTACCACCAACCGTTCCCTGATTACGGATTTGTAACGATGCAAACCGGGTAAAGAATGCACCTGTCGCCGGGATATGTTGCGCAAGGAAGGCGGCAACCGTGGTCAGACTGGCCCCCGCGCCGATGAACAGCGATCCCCCCTGACGATAACAGTGTTTCAGCTCCGGGACATGACTCAGCGCCACCAGCACCGGAAACCGTTGACGGGACTGGGTAATGGCCAGAGATAAATCCGTACCGCCGGCCACCAGCACGGCATCGGGATGTTGCAGATAAAGTCCGGCAAGTTGTGTCATATTCTGTGGAAGATAACCGATCCGCTCTCCCTGTTGCAGGATCTTTATTTCCGGTGTCTGTATCGCATTAAGCTGTTTTTTCGTCAGTGCCTGATGGCGCAGAAACTGATCCTGACTCATTCCCTGACTCACAATATCACTGGCTGCCTGCAGGATCGGGCGATAACCTGTACAGCGACAAAGATTACCGGCCAGCGCCAGTTCCGTCTCTGTATGCCCGGCAGAACCACCATGTTTCATTAAGGCAAACAGTGACATCACAAAGCCCGGGGTACAGAAACCGCACTGAGAGGCATGGTTATCGACCATGGCCTGCTGTACCGGATGCAGATGCTGTCCCTCCTGCAGGTCTTCCACCGTGATCAATTGTTTACCGTGTAAGGCACTGACCAGTGTCAGGCAACTGTTCACCGTCTCATAGTGCAGCTTATCCTCTTCCAGTGACGCCACCACCACCGTACAGGCACCGCAGTCACCGGAGGCACATCCCTCTTTGGTGCCGCAACGCTGTTTTTCTTCCCGCAGGTAATTCAGTACCGTCATATTCGGGTCAAGATGACTGACCGTGATCAGCTGCTGATTAAGCAAAAATTGCATGGTCATTCTCCTCTGTCTCTCCCTGTGTCCATACACATTCGCCGTTTACCCAGGTATGCGTGATATTGCGCTCGTCACCCAACGTCATCAGTACAAAAAGCTTATCGAGGATATCGGTACTTCCGGAACAACGCAGTTTTTGTAGCGGTGTGGCCGTCAGGTCAACCACAATAAAGTCAGCTTCTTTACCCGGTGCGAAATTACCGATAACGCTATCCAGGTCCAGGGCATGAGCACCGCCAAGCGTGGCATGATAAAAAGCCTCGCAGGCATTCAGTTTATAACTCTGCAATTGCTGCACCTTATAGGCATCCCCCAGTGTACGGAGAAGACTGAAACTGGTACCGGCACCCACATCTGTCCCTATCCCGACCGGGATCTTCCTCGCCTTCGCTGCAGACAGCTTAAACAAACCACTGCCGAGGAACAGATTGGACGACGGACAAAAGGCGACAGAGGAGCCGGTCTGCTGAAGACACGTCCATTCCTTATCCTGCAAATGAATACAATGTGCAAAGACGCTGCGTTTACCCGTCAGCTGATAGTGGTCATACACGCCGAGGTAATTGTCATGTTCCGGGAAGAGTTCACTGACCCACTCAATTTCCCGTAAATTTTCACTCAGATGGGTCTGCATCCAGGCATCCGGATATTCACGGCGTAATACACCGGCCTGTTCCAGTAATGCCGGTGAGGAGGTGGGAACAAATCTCGGGGTAATGGCGTAACCCAGCCGCCCTTTACCGTGCCACCGCTCAATCAACTGCCGGGTCTGTCGGGCGCTTTCCGCCGGGTCTTCCAGTAACGCCTCGGGCACATGCCTGTCCATCATCACTTTCCCGGCAATAATGCGCATGGCATACTTCTGTGCTTCACGAAAGAGCGCATCCACGGACTGAGGATGCACAGACGCAAAGACCAGCGCAGTAGTAGTACCATGGCTGAACAGCTGACGGATAAAGAATGCGGCCATCGCACTGGCATATTCACTGTCGCCATACTTGCTTTCCACCGGGAAGGTATACTTTTCCAGCCATTCCAGTAACTGCTCACCATAAGCAGCAATCATCTCTGTCTGCGGAAAATGAATATGGGTGTCGATGAACCCGGGCAGGATCAACCGTCCCTGGTAATCAGTGAATTCACAGCCTTCCGGCACATTGTTACCGTCATCCCAGGGGGTCAGCGAAACGACCTTTCCGTCGGCAATTAATAACAGTCCGTCGGGCAGATAACGAAACTGCCCGGCGATTTCATCACTGTGGTGTGCCACTCCCGCATAGTGTATAAATGCAGCACGGAACCCCTGCAGGCGTTTCTTTGACATCATAGCTCCCCGTCTCCTTTCCGATCTCTGTCCCGAAATCTGCTGATCACGTATCAGTGGTATGACAGGAAGTTTGCAAGTAACGTGCCAGAGAGGATTTTTTTAAATTAGTCTTTTATTTTCAATACGTTAAATAATTTCCCCCGGGTTATTACTGATGTGCGGGTTTTACCGGGCTGTCCGGAAAGGTAATCGTTTGCTTTTTGATGGCAACCGATTGTCCTGATAATTATTCCCGGTTGGAAACTGCTGCTCACGAAAACCCTGCCCTGCTATAGTGCAGAGAGATCACATATGCACAATGGAGGGGCGTCGCGGCTCCCCGGGGCCCGTGACCATTGATAAGGTATAGGCATGGGTCAGTTTTCAATGCTATGTTTATGGCATATCTCAGGAAAAATAACAGGACATAAAACACTATGATTATTTTGGTAACAGGTGCGACAGCAGGATTCGGGGAAGCTATTACCCGCCGTTTTATCGCGAACGGGCATAAAGTCATTGCCACCGGACGCCGGGCCGATCGCCTGCAGCAACTGAAGCTCACTCATGGCGACAGTCTGTATCCGTTACAACTGGATGTTCGCGACAAGGACGCTATCGATCGGGCGCTGAGCGAATTACCGGAAGCATGGCAGGCTATCGATATCCTGGTTAATAATGCCGGGCTGGCACTGGGGATAGAACCGGCACAGAATGCCAGCACTGATGACTGGGAGACCATGATAGATACCAATGCTAAAGGACTGGTGTTTATGACCCGTGCCGTGTTACCGGCCATGGTCGCCCGCAATAAAGGCCATGTGATTAATATCGGCTCAACCGCCGGTAACTGGCCTTATCAGGGCGGCAACGTCTACGGAGCCACCAAAGCCTTTGTGCGCCAGTTCAGCCTTAATCTGCGGACAGATCTGCAGGGTACCGCGGTTCGTGTCACCAATATCGAGCCAGGCCTGGTGGGAGGCACTGAGTTTTCAAATGTCCGCTTTAAAGGCGATGACAGTAAAGCCAGCTCCGTGTATGACGGTACGCAGCCGCTGACTGCCGAAGATGTTACCGAATCCGTTTACTGGGTATCGACGCTGCCTGCCCATGTCAATATTAATACCCTGGAAATGATGCCGGTCTGCCAGGCGTACGGCGGTCTGAAAGTCATGAAAAATGTCTGATGCCGCCGCCGCCCCTGCCACGGTGCCCTCACCGGACACATGGCTGGCAGGAAAAGCCGTTCAAATGTTATACTGATAGTCGCAGGTACAGCTAAGGCCGGCTGTCCGTCATTGAGAATAAAGGAACTCAATATGAAAAAGACCTCTGTGATTTTACCGGTAGTTCTGTGTGCGGTGATGGGTTGCGGAACACTGGCAGCAGTACCTGCCGTCCGGGCGGCGACACAGCACATTGTTATTGATAACGGCGACAATGCGCTGACAAAAGAAGAAGCGCGTGAGCGCCAGCAGCAGTGGGATGATACCCGCTCACTGCGGCATAAAGTAAATCGCAGGGTTGAGAAAGAGTTTGATAAAGCTGATAACGCTTTTGATACCCGTGATAAATGTGAGCAGAGTGCAAATCTCAATGCTTACTGGGAGCCGAATACCCTGCGCTGCCTTGACCGGCGCACAGGACGTCCGATAACTCCCTGATGATAATAACAATTGCGTCTTTACAAAGAAAAGGAACCACATATGAAACGTAAAATCTTATGGGCCGGTGCCCTGCTGATTGCCTGTCCTTTGCTGGCTCAGGCATCTTGCGAGTCGGTAAAAGCCGATATCAGTAAAAAGATCATTGCTAACGGTGTACCTGAGACCGGCTTCAGCCTGGATATCGTACCAAGCGATCAGGCCGATCAGAAAGGTGGCCTGGTGGTCGGGCATTGCCAGAACGACAGCCAGAAAATTGTCTACAAGCGTCTGAGCGACAGCAACAGTCCGTCTTCTGCCGGCTAATCCCGGGTACAGGAGCAGGCACCCTGCTCCTGTCTGTTCCCGGCGTTAACTCTCGAATATCGCCTCTTCCGCCCGTGACAGATCCAGAAACTTCGTCAAGTCACGTTGCTCTGCTCTGGGCAGATACGGAATTTCCCCCAGCAAAGGAGCACCAATCTGTTTTTTCAGCACTTCAATAATACTGGCATATTCTGCCAGCCCCGGGTTGATACGGTTCGCTACCCACCCGTAAAGTGGCACGCCGTCATTCAGAATCGCTTCGGCACTCAGTAAGGCATGATTGATACATCCCAGTTTGATCCCGACGACCAGGATCACCGGTAATTGCTGACTGACGACCCAATCGGAGAGTGGCCTTTCGTTATTCATCAGACAGTGCCATCCCCCCGTCCCCTCCACGACCACGCAGTCAGACTGTTCGCTGATGTTATCAAGCCCGGCGGTCAGCACTTCATAATCCACCCTGCACCCCGGACTGGTACTGATTTCATCGCCGGAAAGCGGAAACGGATTAATATCTTCATACGCAAGCCCGACAGAGCTGGCTTTCTGCAGTAATAGTGCGTCGTTATTCCGCATGCCCTCCGCGGTCGGCAAAGCATTCTTCGCGACCGGCTTATAACCCACACAACGTTTTCCCTGTTGTAAAGCGACCTGCAACAGGGCCAGTGAGACAACTGTCTTACCTACAGCAGTGTCTGTGCCTGTAATAAACACTTTTTTCACTTGAGCTCCCCGGGAAAATTCTGACTGATAGTTCAGATAATTGAATGTAAAACGCATTTTAGGGGATTACCGGGGGGGAGGAATTGCGTTAACGCAAGTTTAAGGCAACTTAACCTTGTAAAAGCTGATGCAATAACTCACCACTGTATAACGCCTCTTTAATCAGCGCGGTACCAGGCCGGGTATCTGCCCCGCTGAAGCTGGCAGGTTTTATGATCAGCGAACCGCGGCGTCGGGCGACAGACTCCTTTTTTATGGTGGAATACAGGGCAGGATAAAAGATTTCTGCGGCATTATTCAGCGCCGAATCTATCAATATATATTCAGGATTAAACAGATTCACCAGCATAGCCAGACTCCGCCCAATCTGTTCTCCGCTATAACGGATAATCGACTGCGACGGCAGATGACCCGAGAGCGCTGCATGACACAATGCGGCTATTTCAGTCCCCGGCAACAGGGGGGGGCCGGACTCTGCGGCACTCTGGCGCCAGCGTTCTGTCAGAGGGCTGCTTCCTGCCAGGGTATTCAGGCAACCATAATGGCCGCAGTCACAGCGCCGTCCCCCGGGATCCATCACCGTATGTCCCACCTCTGCCTGAGTCGTGCTGTTTTTATGCAGGAGTCTGCCTGAGCTGATGACCGCAGCCTCTATCTGCCGACCGGCCACCAGATAAATAATGTCATCAGAACCTTTGGCAGCACCGAAGAAATGTTCAGCCAGCAGACTGGCCTTCAGATCCTGCTGTACATAAATAGTGAGCCCTGTCCGCTGATGCAGACTTTGCGCCAGCGGAATATCTCTTGCGTGATAATAAGGTATGCGGTGCACTGTGCCGCTGGCAGCATCAATCACCCCCGGCAGAATAAGTGTGATTGCTGTCAGGCGTTCGGTTAGCGCGTTATAGCGGGAAAAAAAGTCCCCGACAACTTCTGAGAGATAATCGGGAATACAGGTGGCGGGATCCGCCGGCAGATCCTGTTGTGAGCCTGCCACCTCATGCCCGCTGAGATCACGCAGCGTAATATACAGAAAACGCCCCGTAATACGTAACACCAGAAAATGCCAGGTTGCACAATCCAGCACCAGGCCGGTTGCCGGTCGCCCCCGCAGTCCCGGTTCATTAAGCCCGCATTCACGAACCAGCCGGGCCTCAAGCATTTCGCGGATAATTTTAGTAATACTGGCCGGAGCCAGCAGGGAAAGACGTGACAGTGCGATCCTGGAGACCGGACCGTAACAGTCAATCAGGCGATAGACTGTCCCGGCATTGACCTGCCGGATCAGGTCGGTGTGTCCTGGCTGATGTGCTGCGTACACTCGCTGCCTCCCTGTTTTTCAGTTACCCGCTAAATCAGAGTGATTATGGTGGATTTACCAAAGGGACGATGGCAACAAATAAGGAAATGTGATTGACTTCACGCAAGATTATTTCAGGACAGGGTCGCCAGCAACTCCAGCATATGACGCAACGGCGCCGTTACCTGTCGGTGAGCGGACCAGACCATCCATAATTCGGAACGGGCATCCGTTTCGGTCAGCTCCAGCCAGACGACTTCACTGAGCCTGGCCCGGCGGAAAGACCTCGGTAAAATAGAGACACCAAGCCCGGTCGCCACCAGCCCGAGGATTGCCATCGCGTCCCCGACTTCCAGCGTGATATTCGGAGTAACCTCATAACGTTGCAGCAGCCCAAGGATCTCACTGTACAACGCCGTCCCGCCCTGGTGGTCGAAGAAGATAAACGACTCATCCCGTAATTGCTGCAGGGATATTTTTCGTTCACCGGCCAGCGGGTGATCTTTATGCACCACGGCACACATCGTTTCGGTCTGTAATAAGCGGTACTGAAGGTCATCCGGCAACGGAGTATTACGCATGATCGCCAGATCAATCCGCCCTTCCTGCAGCGGGGTCAGCAACTGCCGGCTGTTTCTGTCCTGCAGGTGAAGATGCACATCCGGATAACGCCGCCGAAACCGGTAGACAACGTCCGGTATTTGCTTAATCAGCGGTGCAGAGGAGGTAAAACCGATACGTAATTCCCCGCTGTCGCCGTAATGCAGTCGGGAGGCGCGCTCGCTGGCCTGATCCACCTGCAACAGGATGGCCCTGGCATCGGTCAGAAACTGTTCACCTGCGGTCGTCAGTTCTACCCGTCGATTATTTCGGACGAAAAGACAGGCATCCACGGCTTCTTCAAGCTGGCGGATCTGCTGACTGAGCGGCGGCTGAGAGATATTCAGCCGCAATGCTGCACGTCCGAAGTGCAGTTCTTCCGCTACCGCAATAAAGTAGCGCAGATGCCTTAACTCAATATTCATATTTAAATCATCTTATTTGAGATTATTAATATATTAGACAACTTATTTGCTGTTTCCTAGAGTATCCGCACCTGAATAACAGAGGATCTTTCATGAACAGTACGTCCCGGGCGACGACGCTTCCGCTAGCGGAAGAAGAGAGCCCTGCCCAACCGCGAAGTAAATCCCCCTATATTACACGCGGTACCCGGGCCTTCCTGCAGGTCACCCTCGCCCTGTTTTCTGCCGGTCTTGCCACTTTTGCCCAGCTCTATTGTGTTCAGCCGATACTTCCGGTGCTTTCCCATCATTTTGATATCACTCCGGCCATGAGTAGCGTATCGCTCTCTGTCTCTACCGCCTGTATGGCTCTCGGTCTGTTGATCACCGGGCCGATTTCAGATGCCGTAGGCAGAAAAAAAATGATGGTCGGTGCACTGATCCTGGCAGGCTGCTTTACTATCGCCTCTTCGCTGATGACCAGCTGGACCGCGATGCTGGTGATGCGAGCCCTGCTCGGTTTATCCCTCAGCGGTGTGGCCGCCGTCGCCATGACCTACCTCAGCGAAGAGATGCACCCCGGAGTACTGGCTTTCTCCATGGGACTCTATATCAGCGGTAACTCTATCGGGGGGATGAGCGGCCGGTTGTTAACCGGAGTTATTACTGACATCGCCAGCTGGAGAATTGCAATCCTTGCCATCGGTTGCTGTGCACTGGCCGCCGCGGTCATGTTTGCCAAAATTCTGCCCGCTTCACGCCATTTTCGTCCTGTACCACTGAAACCTAAGGCGTTGTTCATTAATTTCCGTCTGCATTTCCGTGATAAAGGCCTGCCGCTGCTGTTTATTATCGGTTTCCTGGTGATGGGCGCTTTCGTCACCCTGTTTAACTATATCGGCTACCGGCTGTTACATGCCCCGTATTCCATGAGTCAGGCCACTGTCGGGTTGATTTCTGTCGTTTATCTGGCGGGTTCCTGGAGCTCGCCGAAGGCCGGTGCCATGAGCGCACGCTTCGGTCGCGGACCGGTGTTCCTGAGCTGTGTCGGCCTGATGCTGACAGGTGTGCTGTTAACACTGTTTGCATCCGTCTGGCTCATCCTGCCCGGTCTTCTGATGTTTACCGGGGGGTTCTTTGCCGCGCACTCCATCGCCAGCAGCTGGATAGGCATACGTGCCCGTCGGGCCAAAGGTCAGGCATCTTCCATGTATCTGTTCTGCTATTACGGAGGGTCCAGCATTGCCGGCACCTCAGGCGGAATATTCTGGAAACTCTACGGATGGCCAGGCGTGGCCGCATTTATCGCCGTGTTATTATCACTGGCGCTGCTGGTCGGTTATAAACTGATGCGCCGGCTGCAACCTGTCACCTGATCTCCGTCCTCCTGTGAACGCCCGGTCCCGGGCGTTCATCTGATGTTTCCCCTGTCTGCAACCTTCTTCCCGTTTACTGACAACTTCCGCCACGTTTTCCCTTATACTGTCTGCTCTTTTGTGGTCCGGCCAGATACCCATCCACCGGACCCGGTTTTTTTAATCTGCGGAGTAGATGATGTCCGAAAATTATCAGGGGGGTTACCACCGCTGGCAAATCCGTTTGCACTGGTTAACGTTGATACTGCTGGTAATTGTGTATGCCACCATCGAGTTGCGAACCATGGCGGCCCGGGGGTCTCTGCCAGGCAGGATCCTGACGGGCACACATATGAGTTGCGGTGTGCTGATTTTAACGGTGATGGTTATCCGTCTGGCGTTACGATGCGTCTTCAAATCACCACAAATTACGCCCCGGTTACACTGGCTGAATAAAGTGGTTTCCTGGCTGGGCCAGTGCGCACTCTATCTGCTGTTTATCGGCCTGCCGGTGATGGGAATAACCTCGCGGTATCTGCATGGGATCCCCTGGCAGTTGTTCGGGATCCCTATGCCACAATCACCGCATCCTGATGTCATGCTAAGCCGCGAAATTATCCGCTGGCATGAAATCATTGCGCTTTCCGGCTACTGGCTGATTGGTCTGCACGCGATGGCGGCTCTCGCGCACCAATTTCTTCGTGAAGATAATGCCCTGCAAAATATGCTCCCCCGGCGGTGGCGGAAAACTGATTAATCGTTTCTTTCTGCAGCAGACAACCGAATTAAGGGTTTCATCAGCCCGGTAAAATCGTCACAATTGTTCTATAGTGTGATGCAGATCACTCAACAGCTAAGGGAAAAAGCATTTTTTATGACAGCAGATTCGCCAACAATGCATGAAAACCCGGCTAACACCTCCAGGAAAGTTGCCTGGTTACGGGTTCTTCTGATGGCTATTGCAGCCTTCATTTTTAATACCACGGAATTTGTCCCTGTGGGACTCCTGTCCGATATAGCTTCCAGCTTCAATATGAAAACGGCGGATGTCGGGATCATGCTGACGATTTACGCATGGTGTGTGGCCTTGCTTTCGTTGCCTCTGATGCTGGTGACCCGCAATATTGAACGCAGGATCCTGCTGGTCGGCTTACTGGTGATTTTCATCGCCAGTCATATTCTGTCCGCCTTCGCCTGGAGCTTTAATACCTTACTGGTTTCCAGGATCGGGATAGCTATCACCCATGCGGTCTTCTGGTCGATCAACGCCTCTCTGGCCATCCGTATTGCCCCGCCGGGCAAAAAGACCCAGGCACTGAGCATGATTGCGACCGGGACGGCACTGGCGATGGTTCTGGGCGTACCGCTGGGACGGATTATCGGTCAGACCATGGGCTGGCGTACCACCTTCGGGCTGATCGGGGTGGCCTCGTTTGTACTGATGATCATGCTGGCCAGACTGCTGCCGAAAATGAACAGCGAACACACCGGCTCCCTGAAAAGTCTGCCGGAACTGTGTCGTCGCCCGGCCCTGCTGAGCATGTATTTGCTGGTCACTCTGGTAGTGACTGCGCATTATACGGCTTACAGCTATATTGAGCCTTTTATGCAGCAGATAGCCCACCAGGATGAAAACTTTACCACCCTGCTGTTATTGCTGTTCGGAGGCGCGGGGATCTTCGGGAGTGTGCTGTTCAGTGCTCTGGGTAAACGACTGCCTTCCGCGTTACTTGCCGGTGCTATCGCAGCCATTACACTCTGTATGGGCCTGTTGTGGCTAACCGCGACCCATCCGGGTGAAATAAGCCTGCTGTGTATTGTCTGGGGAATAGCGATGATGTCGATTAACCTGGCGATGCAGGTAAGGGTCTTGTCTCTGGCCCCGGATGCGACGGATGTAGCCATGTCTCTGATGTCAGGTATTTATAATATCGGTATTGGTGCCGGCGCGCTGATTGGTAATCAGGTCAGCGCCCATGTGGGAATGTCCGCGGTCGGTTATGTCGGTGCGGCCTTCGGTGCCGTCAGCCTGCTGTGGTGTCTTTACAGCCTGCGGAAATATCCGCAATTACGTTCTAACTTCTGAAACTATCCCCGGGACCCCGGGGATGCTCAGCAGCTCAACGGGCCGGAAGTTCAGTGACTGGACTCCCCGGCCCGTTTTTTTTCACCGACTCAATGCCTTTATCCCGCGCGGCCGTGGAGCTATAAAGCTCACTCCGTCCGATTACCTGATGATTTGCCGAACGCAACGTAAAATAAGGCTCGCCATTTTTAGCCGTCAGGTGTTGATAATTGTGGTCATCGGGACTGTGTTTCTGAACCGAAGCAATCCCGTGATGACACGCGCTCTTCGTCGTGTACCCCTCACTGCTGAGGATAATTTCACCATTCGCAGCTTTCAGTCGGAAATAATATTGCTGATCTTTCCCCTGAAAGACCTCATACTTTCCACTCATGTTGGCTCCTTTATCTGGTTAACCCGTTTAAGTGTTTGCCGGATTGGCCTGAAAAGCAACCTGGGTACACCGCTAAAGTTACCATCGTAGCGAAACTTCACTGTGGCTAACAAAAAACCGGTATTCACGTCTGATGATTCCGGTAGTATTATCACACCACACCCCGCGGCTTAAGGCTTACGCCTTCCGCATCCGACAGGAAATGTGCACAAAGTCAGTGACGCAGAGACTGCGTTGCATAATAATTAATGTCATAACATAATTAACATTGCTGAGGCTTTTATGTGTTCTCTGTTGGTACAGATAACGTCTGCCGTCTTTGCGTAAACGCTCCCCCTGTTTTCACTTCCCTGTTTTTTCAATATGACGGAGTGGAACATAACATTACCCTGCCATAAGAGACTACAGCCCCGGGCGGCTCCTGAATCTCTGTCATTTCAGTAAGCTACATATTCCGGCCATTGCATAAAACATTGAGTGGTACTCAATTTCACAGCTGAACGGCAGGCTGCCTGCAAAAGCTGAAGGGCGGGATCCGGCTGACCGAACGTAATGAAGACGGAGTATTATCATATTCATCGAATTAACATTCCCCGTTGTCTTCTTAAACGCTTAAGAGTGATCGTGGTTCATCATCCCTTTCCGCCCGCCGGAACGGGGGCGGTTATCTCAATCAGCCGCCCTTTCTGCCCCACCGGGGAAATTTTCATCACCGGCAAGCCTGGTTAAATTCTGAATCTGCTCCCGATTGAGGATAATGTCTCTCTCTGCTAAACCCGGTAAGACAATTTAGTTTATACTGTTGCCGATAAATAACCTGATGAATTCATGAAACATTTTGAAATCCTCTGTTGAAAATTTAAAATATTTTAGTAACAGACCACTATAAACCTGTTTTTCTTCGCGAAAAATGTCAAAATCCCTGTCAGTTAATTACTACCGGAGCTGAATTATGATTCCAGAAAAAAGGATTATTCGCCGGGTTCAATCTGGCGGTTGCGCAATCCATTGTCAGGATTGCAGTATCAATCAGTTGTGTATCCCTTTTACTCTGAATGAACATGAGCTTGACCAGCTGGATAACATCATTGAGCGTAAAAAACCTATCCAGAAAGGCCAGTCACTTTTCAAAGCGGGTGACGAACTAAAATCACTTTATGCCATTCGGTCCGGTACGCTGAAAAGTTACACGATCACCGAACAGGGTGATGAACAAATCACCGGGTTTCACCTGGCCGGTGATTTAGTGGGTTTCGATGCTATTATTACCAGTCATCACCCGAGCTTCGCTCAGGCACTGGAAACGTCCATGGTCTGTGAAATCCCCTTCGAAACCCTCGATGATCTGTCAGGGAAAATGCCGGCCCTGCGTCAGCAGATGATGCGTCTGATGAGCGGGGAAATCAAAAGTGACCAGGACATGATCCTGCTGTTATCGAAAAAGAGTGCCGAAGAACGTCTGGCGGCTTTTATCTGGAATCTTGCCCGCCGTTTCGCCCAGCGTGGTTTCTCTCAACGTGAATTTCGTTTAACGATGACCCGCGGAGATATCGGCAATTATCTTGGACTGACCGTTGAAACGATCAGCCGGTTGCTGGGACGTTTCCAGAAAAGCGGTATGCTCGCCGTGAAAGGAAAATATATCACGATTGAAAATCATGCGATGCTGACCGAGCTGGCGGGCCAGACGGCTCCCTGTAATTAAGCAGGAGTTCTTCTCTGCCGTATTACAGTGGTGGCTCGGATGGCCACGCACTGTAATAACTTTTCTTCTCCGTGGGATTAACTTAGGCTATCTTTAGTCAATCAAAGGTTTTCCGTGGAGATGTCAGTATGTCCCTCTATCAGAATGTGTTGGTCGCTATTGACCCGGAGCAGGACGATCAACCGGCGTTAAGGCGGGCGGTGTATCTTAATCAGCGTATCGGCGGAAAAATCAAAGCCTTTCTGCCCATCTACGACTTTTCCTATGAAATGACGACGTTGCTTTCCCCGGATGAGCGTACCAGTATGCGGCAGGGCGTCATTAATCAACGCAGTGAATGGATACGCCAGCAGGCGAAAGCCTACCTTGACGCCGGTGTGAACATCGAAATCAAAGTCGTCTGGCATAACCGCCCGCATGAGGCGATTATCGATGAGGTGCTGGAACACCGGCACGATTTAGTCCTGAAAATGGCACATCAGCATGATCGTCTGGAGTCTGTTATTTTTACACCGACAGACTGGCATCTGCTGCGGAAATGTCCGGGGCCGGTCTGGATGGTCAAAGATCAACCCTGGCCGGATGGCGGTAAAGCTTTGGTGGCGGTCAATCTTTCCAGCGATGAGCCCCACCACGATTCCCTGAATCAGAAACTGGTCCGGGAAAGCCAGCAGCTGGCGGACATGGTCAACCATACGGAAGTCCATCTTGTCGGGGCTTATCCGTTAACACCGGTCAATATTGCTATTGAACTGCCTGATTTTGATCCTGAAACGTACAATGAAGCCATCCGCGGCCAGCATCTGATTGCGATGAAAGCCTTGCGTCAGCAGTTTTCTATCGGAGATGAATTCACCCACGTGGAAAAAGGTGACCCTGAAGAGGTCATCCCGGCGATAGCAGCTCAGCTGGATGCCGGTGTGGTGGTTCTCGGGTCGCTCGGACGAACCGGACTTTCTGCCGCCTTCCTTGGCAATACTGCCGAACAGGTCATCGATCATCTCCGCTGCGACCTGCTGGTTATTAAACCCGATGACTTCGTCAGCCCGGAAGCAAAAAACGGCCCTCCGTCTGAACATTAATTCCTCCTGCCAGCTTCTCTGTTCCCGCAGAGAAGCTCTTTATATTCATCAGATGATCACTTTGCCGTAGTATTCTCCTTTGCGGTAAGGGGATATGCTCTGCCCCGCGACTGAACCATTGATGTGTGTCCGGCGTAATCACTAAATTGACTGAGACAGCACATTTATTACATGTAATAATCGTCGGCAAACAGACGAAATATTAATATCCGGCATGTTTTCGACTCATTCAGGCGTAAGGGAAAGGATTATTTGTTTATGAATTTAAAGAAAACTTTTTTAGTTGCGGCGCTTTTCTCTGTAACGACAGTCAATGCTTTCGCAGCTCAGGTACTCACTCCGGAAAAAGCCGCTCAGTTGGAGCCATTTACCCGGATTAATATCATCGGCCATTTTAATTCACTGGGCGATGCCAGTGATGCCATTTCCAGACGCGCTGATGAATTAGGTGCAGCAGCGTTCTATGTGGAAGGTGTGAGTGATGCCACCGGAAACAGCGGTAACTGGCGGGTGACCGCTGCGCTTTATCACAGTAATGCCGCCCCCGTCCCGAAAAAAACCACTTTCCGTACCATTAACGGCGTTCAGCAGTTACCTAAAAAGGTCGCATACCGCCTGATCCCTTACGATACGGTCACTGTCAGCGGCTACTTCCCAAACCAGCCGGATGTGGTGGATGCCATTAGCCGTGCTGCAAAAGAGAAAGGCGCTGCTTCGTTTTTTATCGTGCGCCAGATCGATGCTAACAACGGCGGTAATCAGTATGTCACGGCCTATATCTATAAAGCCGATGCAAAAACCCGCCAGGTCCAGAGCCCGGATGCCATTCCGGCCAATTCAGAAGCCGGTAAAGCGGCATTAGCCGCGGGCGGTAGTGCGGCTAAGAATGTCCAGATCCCGGGCGTTGCCTCTTCCGATACCCCGGACAGAAGTATCGGCCGTTTCTTTGAAACTCAGTCATCCACCGGACAACGTTACACTGTCACCTTGCCGGATGGCCGGACCGTTCAGGATCTCAGCGCGCTGACTGCAGCACAGATGACACCGTTCGCTACTGTGACAACCACAGGGCACTTCGGGACACCGACTGAAATTTCTGATGCTATCGGACGTCTCGCCGCTGATAAAGGCGCGAAGTTCTACCATATCACCCGTCAATGGCAGAACCAGAGCGGCGGTAACCTGACCGTTACTGCAGAACTGTTTAAATAATGCCTTAGCCGTCTTTGCGGATAATTATTTGTTACCCGCAGAGGCGGCTAATCCCCGCTTTGATCCTTTTTCGCATTGCGTTCCCTTGCCCCACTCCGTAAAATCACGGCCCGGCCGCATCTGGTGATATATTTCATATAGATTTTATTCGCCAGTAGCTTCTTCTGCTTTATTCCGTGAAACGGGATAATAAGTACTATTTTAATCAGGAACGTCATGTCAGAAAAAAAATTAGGGTTTGGCGCATTAACAGCCCTGGTACTGAGCTCAATGCTGGGGGCCGGTGTCTTCAGCCTGCCGCAAAATATGGCCGCTGTCGCCGGACCTGCCGCGTTACTCTGCGGATGGCTGATAACCGGTGCCGGTATCCTCTTTCTGGCACTGGCGATGCTATTACTCAGCCGTATGCGCCCCGACCTTGATGGCGGTATTTATACCTATGCCCGTGCCGGCTTCGGCGAGGTCATCGGCTTCTGTTCAGCATGGGGATACTGGCTGTGTGCCGTTATTGCCAATGTGTCCTATTTAGTGATCGTTTTTTCGGCCCTCAGTTTCTTCACTGACAGTCCGGGCCATATTATCTTTGGCGTGGGAAATACCTGGCCTGCCATTGCCGGGGCCTCATTATTATTGTGGCTGGTACATTTTCTGGTCTTGCGGGGCGTTCAGACTGCGGCCAGCATTAACCTGCTCGCAACGCTCGGAAAACTGATCCCGCTCTGTCTGTTTGTGGTACTGGCCATATTTTCCTTCCGGTTTGAGAACTTTATCCATGATTTCCGCGGGATCAGCCTGGGCGTCCCTCTCTGGTCGCAGGTAAAACAAACGATGCTGATCACCCTGTGGGTCTTTATCGGGGTAGAAGGTGCAGTGGTGATTTCTGCCCGCGCCAGTCACCGTCGGGATGTCGGTCGGGCAACGCTCTGGGCCGTACTGGCTGCCCTGCTGGTTTATCTGCTGGTAACACTGTTATCGCTGGGGATAGTGCCGCGTACGCAGCTGGCGGAGATGCACAACCCCTCCATGGCCGGGCTGTTATCTGCAATGATTGGTCACTGGGGGACGGTGATTATTGTCACCGGACTGGTACTTTCTGTTTCGGGTGCCTATCTGAGCTGGACCATTATGGCCGCAGAAATACCTTTCCTGGCCGCCCGGACGGATTCCTTTCCGCGGATTATTGCCCGTCAGAATCGCCATAATGCCCCTTCCGGGTCGCTCTGGCTGACCAACGGCAGTGTTCAGGTCTGCCTGCTGATTATCGGGTTAACCCATGCGGATTATAATAATCTGCTGAATATCGCCTCAGAGATGGTTCTGGTTCCGTACCTGCTGGTCGGACTGTTTCTGGTTAAGACGGCAGGTCGTAAAATTTCCGCGGCACTGATCACCGGCATCGGAGCCTCCATCTATGGAGTATGGCTGCTGTATGCCTCCGGGCCTGTCAACCTGATTATGTCGCTGATGCTATATGCACCGGGATTATTTCTGTTTATGATTGCCCGTTACACCGCCCCGGAAAGGCTTCCGCTGACACGTACGGATAAGTGTCTGATGACCCTCCTGCTGCTTTCTGCGCTGGGCACAGGCATTATGCAGTTGCTGGCCTGAAAAGGCCGGCAAGAAGAGATTCAGGGCAGCACGATACTCAGACAATCTCCCGACTGTCTGAGTGTCAACGGTTTACGGTACTCTTTATAAATTCCGGCGATTTGCTCTTCAGAGAGCGGGTAAGGCAACTGAATATCAAAACTCACAATTTTCTGTTGTTCTGCGAGTGCAATCAGCCTGGCGATATTGATTTCATCGCTAACCTGAGTTGAAATAATTTGCAGGGCCATCTCTTTAAAGAGATCGGCATCCGTTATCAGAGGATCATTACGCAGCGTTTTACGTGTCACTATCCCGAAAACAGGTAACACACCATATATTGCATCGACAAAACTCCACTGTTTTTTACAGGATGAAGAGAGGTAATCGCTGTAATTAAAACAGATGCATTGATTATGTATGCCCGAGGCTAATTTATCATCAGACACTCAACCCCCTTGTAGAATCGATCCTTCGGTAACTCAGATAGCTGAAATAATAATGGCACATTATGTAGGGAATGCACCAGCAACAGGTACCTTTTTCGTGCTAACGTATCAGATATTATCGAGGCAGGTTATTTACATGTTAAATATAAATAATTATTGTTAATTATGAATAAACTAGTTTACGTAGAAGATGAACCTGAAGTGGGCGAATTGATCGCAGCTTACCTGGGAAAACATGATTTTGACGTAGTTGTCGAGACACGAGGCGACCGGGCTGAGGAAACGATTATTTCAGAGCAGCCTGACCTGGTAATGCTGGATATTATGTTACCCGGAAAAGATGGTATGACGCTGTGCCGGGATTTACGTACCCGCTGGAACGGGCCGATTGTATTGCTGACATCACTGGACAGTGATATGAACCATATTCTGGCGCTGGAGATGGGCGCCAATGACTATATCCTCAAGACCACCCCGCCCGCTGTACTGCTGGCCCGGTTACGTCTGCATTTACGTCAATCCCAGCAGAACAGTTCCATAGAGGAACATTCTCTCGGTTCGGCCCCGGCGAGGCTTATCCGTTTCGGGACACTGACCATAGATATGCTAAACCGTGAAGTCACCCTTGCTGATGAGCAAATCCCCCTTTCCACAGCCGACTTCGATTTACTGTGGGAGCTGGCCAGCCATGCCGGTAAAATCCTTAACCGTGATGCTTTGCTGAAAACCTTACGGGGGGTCAGTTATGACGGCATGGATCGCAGTATCGATGTTGCCATTTCGCGGTTACGCAAAAAACTGCACGATAACGCGACCGAACCTTTTCGCATCAAGACCATCCGTAATAAAGGATATTTGTTCGCCCCTCAGGCCTGGGATACTCACTCAGAATGAAGAAATTGTTTATCCAGTTTTATCTTCTGCTTTTTGCCTGTTTCCTGGTGATGACCTTACTGGTCGGGCTGGTCTATAAAATGACTGCAGAGCGCGCCGGTCGTCAGTCCATGAATGACCTGATGGCCAGCTCTCTCTATTTAATGCGTACTGAGTTGCGTGAAATTCCGCCTCACGACTGGAATAAGACCATTGATAATCTGGATCTCAATTTGTCGTTTAAGCTGCACATTGAGCCGATGAGTCGCTATACCCTGACACCTGAGAATATGCGCCGGCTTCGTGCCGGGGAAATTGTGGCGCTGGATGATCAGTACACCTTCCTGCAACATATTCCTCGCAGCCATTACGTGCTGTCTGTCGGCCCGATCCCGTACCTTTTCTATCTGCACCAGATGCGGCTGCTGGATATTGCATTGCTGGCGTTTATCGGCATGTCACTGGCCCTGCCGGTATTTATCTGGATGCGGCCGCACTGGAAAGAAATGCAGAAACTGGAACGCGCTGCACAACGCTTTGGTCAGGGGGATCTCGACTCCCGTACCCACTTTGATAACACTTCCAGTCTTTACCGGTTAGGCATTGCCTTTAACCAGATGGCAGACAATATTAAGATCCTGGTTGCCAGTAAAAAACAGCTGATTGACGGTATTGCCCATGAATTAAGAACTCCGTTAGTCCGGCTGCGCTACCGGCTGGAGATGAGTGATAATCTGACAGAAAACGAAGCGGCTGCTCTGAACCGTGATATCAGCCAGCTGGAAGGATTAATAGAAGAACTGCTGACCTACGCCCGGCTGGACCGGCCAAAAGTCGATATGAAGGTACAGCATATCGACCTGGCCCACTGGCTGACCGAGCGCATCGATGATGTACGCTCGCTCCACCCGGAACATACCCTGGAGCTGGATATACCGCAACAGGAAAACCAGGGATACGCCGACTTACGCCTGATGGAGCGTGTGCTGGATAATCTGGTCAATAACGGGCTACGTTATTCCGTACGCCGGTTACGTGTCAGTCTGTGGTTTGATGGCACGATGGGAATGATGCAGGTAGAAGATGACGGCCCCGGCATTCCCCCCGAAGAACGCGAGCATGTCTTTGAACCTTTTGTCCGGCTGGACCCGAGCAGAGACAGGGCAACCGGCGGGTGCGGACTGGGCCTGGCCATTGTTTACTCTATCGCTCAGGCCTTCCGCGGAACGGTGACCATCGATAGCAGTCCTCTGGGGGGTGCCTCGGTACGGTTCTGCTGGCCCGCCACACAACCCGCCCCGCTGGCGCCACCCACAGTACATTTAAAAGGAAACTGAAATGAATAATGCCTATACCCGACTGTGCCAGCGCTTTCGTCGCCTCTCCCGCTTCGGTCACCTGTCGGCAATCGCTGGCTGGGATATGCAAACCATGATGCCCGCAGGCGGAAGTGAAGCCCGCGGTGAAGCCTTAGCAGAACTGAGCTTATTACAGCATCAGTTGCTGACCGATAAAGAAAACGGTGACCTGTTGCGGGCCGCCGCCGACCTGCCCCTGACGCCGGATGAACGTGCCAACCTGCAGGAGATGACCCGTCAGTGGCAACAGGCGGTTCTGCTACCGGCAGAATTAGTCGAAGCAAAATCTATCGCCGGTATGCGTTGTGAGCATGCCTGGCGAACCCAGCGTCAGGCAAACGACTGGCAGGGGTTTTCAGAAAACCTGCGTGAGGTAGTTCGCCTGTCGCGCCAGGAAGCCGATATCCGCGCAACAGCCAATGGCACGTCACGCTATGATGCTCTGCTGGATCTTTATGAACCTGGCATGGATAGCCAGCAACTGGACTCTGTCTTTAATGACCTGAAACAGTGGCTGCCGGCGTTATTAACCCGCGTGGTGGAAAAACAATCGGCTACTCGGCCACGAACCCCGACCGGGACGTTCCCGCCCCCGTTACAGAAACAGCTCGGCTTGCAAGTCATGCAGACTCTGGGCTTCGATTTTAATCATGGCAGGCTGGATATCAGTGCCCATCCGTTTTGCGGCGGTGTTCCTGAAGATGTCAGGATCACCACGCGATATGATGAACAGCACTTACTGAGTGCCCTGATGGGAGTGATCCATGAAACCGGACATGCCCGTTATGAGCAGAATCTGCCAAAACAGTGGGCAGGACAACCCGCCGGCCTGGCCCGGTCTACCGCTATCCATGAGTCACAGAGCCTGTTTATGGAAATGCAGTTGGGCCGCAGCCGCGAATTCCTGGAATTTATTCAGCCGCAGGTTGAGGCTATCTTCGGGTCGCAACCTGCCCTGGAAAAAGACAACTTTGTGGCACTGGCACAGCAGGTGAAACCCGGGTTTATCCGCGTCGATGCCGACGAAGTCAGTTATCCTGCGCATGTTATGCTGCGTTACGATATCGAAAAGGCCCTGATTGAAGGTGAGATTGAGGTGGAAGATATCCCGTCCCTGTGGGATGAAAAGATGCACCACTACCTGGGGCTGGATACCCGCGGTAATTACCGGGAAGGTTGCATGCAGGATATTCACTGGACCGATGGTGCTTTCGGGTATTTCCCGACCTATACGCTGGGTGCCATGTATGCAGCCCAGTTATTTGCGGCGGCGAAACAACAACTCCCGGCCATTTCCGAAGAGATCGCCCGCGGAAATCTGCAAAATATTTCCGGCTGGCTGAACGACCACATCTGGCAGTACGGAAGTTTACTGACGACTGACGAACTGCTGACAAAAGCGACCGGTCAGACCCTGAACCCGGCCTTTTTCCGCCAGCATCTTGAGCAACGCTATTGCAGCTAACCCTCTGTCCGGCGGTTATTTTTTCCGGCCGCCGGCGCGTTTTTTTCCTTTCTTATCGCGACTGTACATTCGGTTACACAAGGATACCATTCACCAACGGACGCCCCCGATTTATTCTCATATAGTGATTTTACCGGCCCCGCAGTGGGCTAATAAATGAAAATGAATTCGAGGAATTTGCAATGAAAAAATTATTTGCACTGGTAGTTGCCGCTGCTATGGGTCTGTCTTCAGCAGCATTCGCTGCAGACACCACCACTACTGCACCTGCACCTGCAGCTGCAACCACTGCTGCTCCGGCAAAAACTGAAGCTCCTGCTAAGCACGTTGCTCACAAACATAAACACAAACACCGTAAGCACCACAAAAAAGCTGCTGAGCAGAAAGCACAGGCTGCTAAAAAACATCACCACAAAAAAGTAGCTAAGAAAGCTGCTGAACAGAAAGCTCAGGCTGCTAAAAAGCATCACCACAAAAAAGTAGCTAAGAAAGCTGTTGCTCAGAAAGCTCAGGCTGCTAAAAAGCACCACCACAAAAAAGTAGCTAAGAAAGCTGCTCACTAATTTAAAATCAGTACCTGACACGTCAGGAATTTCCTGAGCACGCGTCAAAGTGATTAAAACACCCGGTTCTCCGGGTGTTTTTTACCGGAGTAACCCGCATGGTACGTCGTTATCGCTTCGAAATCATTCTGATCAGCGTAATCATTTGCGGCATCATCGCTGCCAGCTTTTTTATTTAGTATCCGGTAACTACTCAGTATCTCTCCCTTTTTTCCACTGTAACGACTATATTACTTTCCTTACCGCAATCTTTAACCTACAGACTCCCGCCATTGAGAGAATTATGCGCCTGCTGACTGTAATTATTTTAAGTGCTTTTTGTTTCAGTGTGCAGGTTCACGCTGATGATGATGATGACACACCCAACGCCAGCGAAATAAAAACCTTATTTTTTGGTAAAGATCACCGTAAAGAAATCACCGATGTCGCCTCCGCGCCCTGGGATGCTATCGGCCAGGTGGAAACCGACAGCGGTAATGTCTGTACAGCCACTCTGATTTCACCGCATATTGCCCTGACCGCCGGTCACTGCCTGCTGACGCCGCCCGGTAAATTCGACCCGCCGGTCGCTATCCGTTTTATGGCGTTTTCTGATGGCTGGCGTTATGAAATTCATGATATTGATGCCCGTGTAGAGCCTATGCTGGCGGGCAAACTGAAAGCGGATGGTGATGGCTGGATTGTACCCCCTTCTGCCGCACCTTATGATTACGGCATCATCATTATCCGTAATCCGCCGTCCGTCATTACCCCTATTCCGCTGTTTTCCGGTAGCCGCTCAGACCTGATTGCAGCCTTAAAAGAAGACGGTAATAAAGTCACACAGGCAGGCTATCCGGCAGATCATCTGGATAATCTGTATGCACATCAGGGCTGTCAGGTCACCGGCTGGTCACAGAAAGCGGTACTGTCACACCGCTGTGATACGCTACCCGGTGACAGTGGGTCACCGTTGCTGTTAAAGACCGATAATGGCTGGCAGATTATTGCGGTACAGAGTTCGGCTCCCGCGGCCAAAGACCGCTACCGTGCTGACAACCGTGCCATCGCGGTCACTTCATTCTATGACAAGCTTCAGGAATTGAGTCAGTAAAGGTTTTTTACACGATTAGCCCTCAACCCCCTCTAAACGGAATCGAGTGTCAGGCGTGGTATGAGAATACACGGCCTTTAACAGCGGAGAGACACCGATAACCGCATGATGGCAACAGGAGAGCGCAAGAGGGAGCCGCCGGAGAGAAATCACCGGCATCTTTAAGTCCTGTCGGGTTTCGCCCTCCTCTGACTTGAAGCGTCCATTTCGGGATGCTCGTCAGGGGAGGCGGAGCCTATGGAAAAACGGCAGCGCCGCATCTTTTTTTTTGGTTTTTCCCTGTTTGAGCGCCATCGCTTTATCCCATTATTCGTAAGTCTGTAACGCCCGCCGCAGTCTCATGACCGAACGTCAGTGAGCGAATGAGCGAGGAGGCGTCATTTCACCCGTTTCTGCATACTCCTCTTTCGCTCTAGTGCCCGCATTTTTCCTCTGCCACATGAAGCACTTTCCTGAATTCCCACTTCGCCTTAATATATTAAGCCAGTATACACAGCGTAAACGCTGTGACTGGTTCAGGGCTACGCCCCGAAACCCGCTAAGGGCAAAGCCCTGACGCGCTGGCGCTTGTCCAACCCCGCCCCGCCCCGGAAAAATTTCCTTGCCGTCCGGCGTTCCCGAAAGAGAGCGAATGCGAAAGCCAAAGAAAACGCCGATCGTCGTCAAAAAAAGATTCTGGCATCCGGCCGTGATGGCAAATCTGATGCGACAGGCGCAGGAAGAAGATTACCGCCTGGATGCTGAAAATCGCGTTCAGCGAGCACGAGCAGTCTGTAAAAGCGGAACTGAACGAAAGCGCGAAGAGAATCAGCGCCGCCATCAGCGCCCACGAGCAGGGTATGACCTCAGCCATGCGGTCGAACAGGCTGAACGTGCTGCGCATGGTGGGCCGGACGTGGCTGACCATCACGGTGGTGTCCGTGCTGCTTATCGCGGGCCTAAGTGTAGTGGCCTAATAGCTTCGGACACGCTCACAGATTATAACTTCGCTATCAAGAGAGGTGACTTATGAGTGGAAGACAATTTACTCCTGAATTTAAGCGTGAATGTGCTGAGCTTGTTCCTGACCATGGCTATACCGTGTCAGAGGCCTGTAAAGCTACTGACGCAGGCTCCTCTGCAATACGACGCTGGGTGAAGCAACTCCGCTCAGAACGCAATGGCGGCATCACAGCTCCGGGGATAATGATTTCTCCATCGGCTGTCCCGCTGACAGCAGCGTATTCGCCAGCTTGAGGAACGGATTCACCGGCTGGAACGGGATAAAGAAATATTAAAAAAAGCTACGGCTTTGCTGATCTCGGACGCCATAAAACCCTGAAGCTCATCACCGCATTAAGCGGGCCGTACAGCATAAAAGAACTCTTCGCGTTGCTGGGCGTGCACCGGAGTCAGTATTACTACCACAGAAAACAACAGAATAAAGGGACTACGGAGCGTGACGTCCTGCGTCAGAGAGCCACTGAACTGCATCAGATGAGCCGTGGCTCTGCCGGGGCACGTACGCTGTCATCCCTGCTCCTGCAGGAAGGTCTGCAGGCTGGCCGCTATAAAGCGGCCTGGTTGATGCGCGAGGCCGGGCTTGTCAGCCATCAGCCCTGCAGACATCGTTATCGAGTCCGGGATAAAGCTTCACTTATTGCACGAAATGAGCTGGCCCGCCGCTTCGATGTGGCAGAACCAAACAAAGTCTGGTGCGGTGATATTACCTTTATTAAAACAGCGCAGAGATGGTCTTATCTGGCAGTCGTTCTGGACCTGTACGCGAGGAAGGTCGTGGGCTGGGCTTTATCCGTCATAGCAGACAGCAGGCTTACACAGAAAGCGCTGGAAATGGCATGGTTAAGCCGCGGGCGTCCGTCAGGTATTCTGTTCCACTCAGATCAGGGAACACAATACAGCAACCAGACTTATCAGCATGCGTGCCGGCAATACGGAATAATGCAGAGTATGAGCCGGAGAGGAAACTGCTGGGATAACTCGGTAGCAGAACGTTTATTCCGCAGCCTGAAAAGTGAATGGCTGCCGGCAAAGGGTTATCGGGGCATTGAAGAAGCCAGAAGAGACATCTCGTTTTATCTGAGTGGTTATTACAACAGAATACGTCCCCACAGGCATAACGGCGGACTATCTCCTGTTGAAAAAGAGAGACAAATGCAAAAAAAACCTCTGTCCGTGTCCTAAAAATATTGACCACTACAAAGCGGGATACTGTGGTACCAGGGGCAGCGAATCGTCTCGAACCTGGAGACTATCCGGGAGCAGACGCAGACGATGCTGTCGGAGAGGAACAAAGGCGTACAGCTTTCGACGTGCGGGGACAGCAGGCGTCGCTGCGTACGGGTGAACCCGGAAGCGGGGAAATAGCACATTACGGGGCTGGAAAAACAATTGCTGAGCCCATTAGAGCAGCTACAGCAGGACTACTCAAAAAGGCTGGACGAGTGGGAGAGCGCCTTCGCGGAATGGCGGACGATGTCTGGTCTTATGCAACGGGAGAACGCGGTACTGAACGATCGCGTATCGGGCTTGAGCAGGCAGGTGCAGAGTTTGAGCGAGCAGCTGCGCCGGTTGTCGAAAGGCTGAATGCCGAAGAACAGCGGCGTCAGCACGAGCGGGTGCTGGCGGATCAGAAAACGCTGGAACTGGAACGTTCACAGCGGCAGCAAACGTATGACGGACCATCGCTGGGATAAACGTTATGTTGTGGTAAATCAATTGATGCAGGTCAATTTATGGTCAACCTGCATCAATGTACTATCTGTGTGGATCTATTCTAACCACACGGAGTGAAGAAAAATTATGGCTATTCCAGCGTATCTCTGGCTAAAGGATGACGGCGGCGCAGATATCAAGGGTTCTGTTGACGTCCAGGACAGGGAGGGAAGCATTGAGGTGCTGAGTTTTATGCACGGGCTGAGCATCCCCACCGACAGCCATACGGGAAAGCTGAACGGAACAAGGGTGCACAGTACACTGGAGTTTGAGAAGGAGTTTGATTCGTCCAGTCCGTATCTGTACAAGGCGGTTTCCTCCGGCCAAACGCTCAAGAGCGCAGAAATCAAGTGGTATCGCATCAATCACGCGGGACAGGAAGAAGAATATTTTAATGCTCCTTGAGGGAGTAAAGGTTGTATCTGTCAACCCGCTAATGCACAACATTAAATCCATTGAGAATATGAATCACCTAGAGTCGGTGACGCTGAGATATGAAAAAATCACGTGGAAATATTGTGATGGAAATATCCAGCACTCGAATTCATGGAAAGAAAGATCTTAAAGGGATTTAAATGAATGGCGCGTAACTGCACCATTTTACGGAGGTTTTATGACCTGGGTTTATGACGTAAGAAAAAAGACGTTTACACAAAATGGTATTATTAAATTTAAGTCGATGTATGCAGGTGCTCCTGGTTATAAAGATGATCCTTCATTAGAGTGTGAAGTAAATAAAGGGCCATTACCAAGAGGGAAGTATAAAATAGGTAGTCCCATGGCTAAGCATCCGACTGCTGGTCGATTTGTTCTCCGATTAACACCATATGCCGGGAATGCCATGTGTGGCCGTGCAGGCTTCCTTATTCATGGCGATAATGGGCGTGGAACGGCTTCAAACGGCTGCATTCTTGCGTCGTTGGATGTTAGAAAAAAAATAGCTGATAGCGGTGATAGTGAGTTGATTGTAAAATGAAGTGGATCTATGCAATTTTATTTATACTGTTTTTCCCCTGTTTTTCAAATGCGAGCTTGAATAGAGAATCGGTTGTTTTTGAGAAAGTGGGTGCAGCTATAAAAAACAAAAATAGCGTGAACATTTCAGATGATGAGTATGATGATGTATCTAGGTATATGTCTGAAGGAGGAAATCGCTGGGTTGATTTATATCCTGAGTTGAAGAAAGAGCCGTTTTTAGGAGTTGCGTCTTTCCAGGAAGGGTTAGATATATCGATGGCATATGCTCTTTCTAAAAACCCATCAGAAGTTCTGAAGTTTGTTGATAAAAGCAATGTTGAATTAATCTGCGGAGTTCCTTTTATTGAACCAACTCAGGATGAAATCAATGAATATTATTTAAAAGCCCGGTTAGCAATCTTGGCTGTAAGAACGGCTTCTTTTTGGAAAGATAAATGTTTATTTACCCTAGATAAGGTAATGGCAGGAGAGGCTATTTTAGGTAGAAAATGAAGATCCTCTAATTGATCCACTCGAGATCCTTTATTTATGAGCGTAATCTCTTGCACTGTTAAACGAAAAAACCACCTGGGGAGGTGGTTTTGTAAGCATCCCTGCAAAAAGAACCATTCATTTTTAGAGATCTTCGGACATACTGAATATGTTTCCTGAAGGAGATCACTATGCGTAAAGCCCGATTTACTGAACACCAGATTATCGCCGTTCTGAAGTCTGTTGAAGCAGGTCGAACGGTGAAAGATGTCTGCCGCGAGACTGCAATTTCTGAAGCCAGCTATTATAACCGGAAAGCAAAATATGGCGGAATGGAAGCTTCTGATATCCGAAAAAATCAAGGACCTGGAAGAAGAGAACCGACGTCTCAAACAGATGTTCGCTGATCTGAGTCTGGAATGCCGTGCCCTTAAAGACGTTATCGAAAAAAAGCTTTAAAACCAGTGATAAAGCGTGAGCTCGCCCATTATCTTATTTCGCAGTTTACAATGAGCACACGTCAGGCATGCAGGACATTATCACTGAGCAGGACGGTATTTTTCTACAAACCGGATACACGGCGTAATGACGCTGTCATTGAAGTCCTCACAGAACTCGCTGAGCGTTATCCGCGATACGATTTTAAGAAGCTTTTTCAGGTCATTCGCCGGCAAGGCCATGTATGGAATCATAAGCGGGTTCACCGGATTTACTGCCTGCTGAAACTGAATTTCAGACGTAAAGGAAAGCAACGTTTGCCGGTACGTAATCCGGCACGGTTGGCGACACCAGAGGCAATAAACCAGAGCTGGTCGATTGATTTCATGCACGATGCTCTGGTCAGTGGCAGACGTTTCAGGACATTCAATGTGCTGGATGACTCTTACCGTGAAGCACTTGCAATAGAAATTGACCTGAATATTCCGGCACAACGCGTTGTTCGTGTACTGGACAGAATCGTAGCTACGCGTGGTTATCCGCTGAAACTGAGGATGGATAATGGTCCGGCATTTATCTCACTGGCAGTGGCTCAGTGGGCTGACGATCATGGTGTACAACTGGATTTTATTCAGCCGGCCAAACCCACTCAGAATGCTTTTATTGAACGATTTAACCGGACATACAGGACTGAAATACTCGATTTTTATCTGTTCAGAACAATGAATGAAGTACGGGAGATCACAGATCGGTGGCTGACGGAATATAACCGCGAACGACCTCATGAATCCCTGAATAATCTGACGCCGGAAGAATACCGGTTGATGGCTGAAAAAACGGAAATCTCAAAAAGTGTCTGGAACTAACACAGGTCTACTTACAAAACCACCTCTTTACCTCTCAGCAGCAAGTATACTCAAAAACCCCGGGCAAAGTTGGATCATTAAAACCATTATGTGGGTGGTTTTTAACATATAAAACAGGATGTTATCTAATTATCGTGGTTTTTTACACGATTAGCCCTCAAATCCCGTAAATGCCGCAGGGCAGCGGTAAAGGTTACCGCTGCCCTCTCCTTAGCCTTCAGAGTTCCTTCTGTTCCATCGCCTGCTGTATGCGCTTTTCCGACACCGGATACGGGGTACCCAGTTGCTGGGCAAACAGACTGACTCTGAGTTCTTCCAGCATCCAGCGTATCGCCATAACATCCTCATCGTCCCGGTGCTTAGGCGGTAGCTTACTACGCCATTGCTCCCAGGCCTGTCCGATATGCTGAACCTTCAGCATACGCGCCCGATCACTGTGCGGGTCGACCGGCAGCTTGTCCAGTCGTCGCTCAATGGCCTGCAGATAGCGCAGAGTGTCCGCCAGCCGCTGCCAGCCATTACCGGTCACAAAGCCCCGGTAGATAAGGCCGCTCATCTGCGCCTTGATATCTGACAGTGCCAGCGCCTGGCTCATATCCACTTTTCCTTTCAGTCGCTTATTGATCCGGAACACCGCTGTCAGGATTTGTTCGACCTGGATGGCAATGGACACCACCGTTTCATTCAATCCGCCGCGGATAATATCTTTCAGACGGGTAAAATCCTGTTCAGTCCATGCAGGGCCGCCATGCTCAGCCATCAGTTTATCGATGCCGCAGGAGATACAGTCATCGATCAGCTCCGGCACTTTCCCGTAAGGGTTAAAGTAAAGTCCGAGTTTTGATTTATTCGGCAGCTTCTCATGCAGGTACTTAACCGGTGACGGAATGTTCAGCCACAACAAACGGCGCTGGCCCCGCCACATGCTTTTCTGCTGTTCTGCCTGGCTGTCAAACAAACGAATAGCCACACTGTCTTTCTCATCCACCAGCGCAGGCCAGGCTTGCAACTGATAAGTGCCCCGCTTTTGCTGATAGCTTTGTGGCAGGTCGCCGAAGCTCCACACGTGCAGCCCCTGCTGTTCCACACCATCATCAGCCACATCCGAGAGCGTCTCCTGCACTTTCTCCTTCAGCGCAGTTTTCAGGGCCGTTAAATCTTTGCCTTCCGCCAGCTTCTTATTGTTTTCATCCACTATACGGAATGTGATTTTCAGATGATCGGGCACCGCATTCCATTGCCAGTCCTCCCGGCTGACGGTGACCCCGGTCATTCGTCTGAACTCGCGTTCCAGGGCATCTGTCAGCGGCTGGCTGCTGTCGGTCACCCGTTGCAGAAAGGCATCTGCATAGTTCGGTGCAGGTACAAAGTTACGGCGTAACGGTTTGGCCAGCGATTTGATTAATGCGATCACCAGCTCACGGCGGATGCCGGGGATCTGCCATTCAAAACCGCGGTCACTGACCTGATTCAGCAAGGGCAAGGGAACATAGACGGTAACGCCATCGGCATCGGCCCCGGGCTCAAACTGATAACTGAGACGCAGCTTCAGGTTATCCTGATGCCAGAAGTTCGGGTAATCCAGCGCACTGATCTGCGCAGCACCTTCTTTGATCAGCATCTGCTTATCAAAATTGAGCAACTCAGGTTGTTCACGACTGGTCTGCTTCCACCACTGGTCAAAATGACGCGCCGAGACAACATCGTGGCCGATACGCTGGTCATAGAAGGTAAACAGGGTTTCATCATCGACCAGAATGTCTCTGCGTCGTGACTTATGCTCAAGATCCTCTACTTCATTCAGCAGCTTACGGTTATTGCGTAAAAATGCGTGGCGACTCTGCCAGTCACCTTCCACCAGCGCATGACGGATAAAGAGTTCACGTGAGACCTGCGGATCAATTTTACCGTAATTGACTTTACGCCCGGCAATCACTGGCAGTCCGTAGAGCGTGACTTTTTCCGTTGCCATCACCGCCCCCTGAGATTTCTCCCAGTGCGGTTCACTGTAATGATATTTCAGCAGATGTTTAGCCAGCGGTTCAATCCACTCCGGATCGATTTTCGCAGCAACGCGTCCCCAGAGACGGCTGGTTTCCACCAGTTCGGCCACTATCACCCACTTCGGGGGCTTTTTGAATAAGCCGGACCCCGGGAAGATTGAGAACCGTGCATTACGGGCGCCGGTGAATTCCTGTTTTTCTACATCTTTCTGACCGACATGGGAAAGCAGGCCGCACAACAGCGCACTGTGAACTTCACGATACGGTGCCGGTTCACTGTTGACCGGCAGGCGTAATTCTTTAACTACCTGACGTAACTGGGTATAGATATCCTGCCACTCACGTACCCGCAGATAATTCAGATAGTCGGCTTTACACTGACGGCGGAACTGATTACCTGACAGCAGTTGCTGCTGTTCCTGCAGATAATTCCAAAGATTAACCCAGGCCAGGAAGTCGGATTCTTTATCCGCAAAGCGCTGGTGCTTTTCATCAGACGCCTGTTTTTTATCTGAGGGTCGCTCCCGCGGGTCCTGAATGGATAAGGCGGCGGTGATAATCATGACTTCACGTACACAACCAAACTGTTGTGCCGCGAGTACCATGCGGGCAAGCCGCGGGTCGACCGGCAAGCGGGCCAGTTCACGGCCCAGATCCGTCAGTTTAACCTCT
Organism: Tatumella sp. UCD-D_suzukii; assembly: GCF_000611875.2. Classification (NCBI taxonomy): domain Bacteria; kingdom Pseudomonadati; phylum Pseudomonadota; class Gammaproteobacteria; order Enterobacterales; family Erwiniaceae; genus Tatumella; species Tatumella sp. UCD-D_suzukii. Next base: position 371,989 of record NZ_JFJX01000053.1, on the reverse strand, counting down.
CCGCCTGCCGTCGGCAGGATCCCGCCAAGTTCTTCCAGCAAACGGACACCATCCTGGATATGACGCTTATCCGGGGCTTCCACGAAAGGAAACGCCGCGATATCTCCCAGACCCAGTGCGGTCATCTGCAGAATGACCGACGCCAGATTCGTTCGCAGGATTTCCGGGTCTGTAAACTCCGGACGGTTCAGGAAGTCCTCTTCAGAATACAGCCGGATACAAATCCCTTCCGAGACCCTGCCACATCGCCCTTTTCGCTGGTTGGCGGATGCCTGAGACACCGGCTCAATGGGCAGGCGTTGTACTTTGGTCCGGTAACTGTAACGACTGATCCGCGCAGTGCCGGGGTCGATCACATATTTAATTCCGGGGACCGTCAGGGAGGTTTCCGCAACGTTAGTCGCCAGGACAATACGACGTCCGCTGTGCGACTGGAACACCCGGTTCTGCTCGGTATTGGACAAGCGGGCATACAGCGGTAGCACTTCGGTATGACGTAACTCTCTGCGGTTAAGAGCGTCGGCCGTATCACGGATTTCCCGTTCACCGCTCATAAAAATCAGGATATCACCGGCAGGTTCACGCATCAGTTCATCGACCGCGTCAAAAATAGCCTGCAACTGATCGCGATCGCCGTCACTGGAATCTTCAGTGACCGGCCGGTAACGGACCTCTACCGGATACGTACGCCCGGACACTTCAATGACCGGTGCATGATTAAAGTGACGCGAAAAGCGCTGCGGATCGATCGTCGCCGAGGTAATAATGACTTTCAGGTCAGGCCTGCGGGGCAGCAGTTCACGCAGATACCCGAGCAGGAAGTCAATATTCAGGCTGCGTTCATGGGCTTCATCGATGATCAGGGTGTCATATTGCAACAGCAGCCTGTCCTGCTGGATCTCCGCCAGCAGTATCCCGTCGGTCATCAGTTTAATACGGCTGTTATCACTGACCTGGTCATTAAACCTGACTTTATAACCGACAACATCGCCCAGCGGACTCTTCATCTCTTCGGCGATACGGGTAGCCACCGTCCGGGCCGCCAGACGGCGCGGCTGGGTATGACCAATCAGGCCGCGGTTTCCCCGGCCAAGGGCCAGACAGATTTTCGGGATCTGTGTGGTTTTACCGGACCCGGTTTCACCGGCAATGATCACGACCTGGTGGTTACTGATGGCCTCTGCAATTTCCTGCTGCTTCTGGCTGACCGGCAGGTTATCCGGAAATTCAATCTCTTTCGGGGCCGAAGCCAGACGGAGCGCCAGGCGCGTTTCTGCCTCAGCAATATCCTGTTCAATCTTACTGGTTATTTCAGCACGCGCCTGCGGGTTCTTCACCTTTTCGGCACCGGTCAGACGACGCCTGATTTTCTGGCGATCCCGCAACATGAGCGGTTCCGTTCTGCTGAACAGCGATGAAAGCGGTGAGAAATCCTGAGATGACATAATAATGCGTTACCTTGATTTTATATGACAAAATGACCCGGGCCCTGCATCAGCAGGCAGGAAATGTCCGTCTGTCTGCGACAGTGCATGATTGTAACATACTCATGAAGCGCTGTTATGACAGGACACCTTTCCCTGCCCCTGACTCATTCAATTTTTTCGAATATAGATCTCGAAATTATCAACTTTTATCTGCCGGTCTATCCCCGTACAGTGAGACCACTTAGCGGAAGACTCCGCCTCTATGACAGGAAAACAAATATGAGCAAAGTACTCGTTCTGAAATCCAGTATTCTGGCCGGCTATTCACAGTCAGGGCAGTTAGCCGACTTTTATGCCGGGCAGGCCATCGCCAAAGGTGACACTGTCACTGTGCGTGACCTGGCTGCACAGCCAGTCCCGGTACTGGATGGCGAACTGGTCGGAGCCCTGCGCCCTTCAGAAACGCCACTGAACTCTCGCCAGCAGGAAGCGCTGGCTCTGTCTGATGAACTGATCAGTGAGTTACAGGCTCATGATGTGATTGTCATCGCCGCGCCAATGTATAACTTTAATATCCCGACGCAACTGAAAACCTATTTCGATCTCATCGCCCGCGCCGGTGTGACCTTCCGTTATACGGAAAACGGCCCCGAAGGACTGGTGACAGGCAAACGTGCAGTGATTATTTCCAGCCGTGGTGGTGTACATAAAGATACCCCCGCGGATCTGCTAACCCCTTACCTGAAATTATTCCTTGGCTTTATCGGGATTTCGGATGTGAACTTTGTGTTCGCGGAAGGCTATGGTTACGGCCCGGAAGTCGGCGCGAAAGCCACGACAGATGCGAAAACGGCTATCGAATCAATTATCGCCGTCTGACCTTCTGTTGCCGGTCTCTGCAGGCCGGCAGTTTCACCCTGACTTTTTACTGACCTGTTGCCTCTGCTCTGTACATGGTCAGGGCACTCCCGAAGCTCCGGGGGTGAAAGCCATGCCTCTCTGAACTTCCCCGGCCTTATCAGCTTATCCGGCATCTACAGGCCGGGTGACCTGCAGTGCCTCCCCCTGTGTAACGGGCCGTTATTGCGAATTTTTTAACAGGCTATTGACGTCTTTATCTGCTTTTATCGTGATCTCATGGTCAATTTTGACATTCATATTGATAGTAATCGGTTCTTTGGGCGCAGCGACCTCAATACGCGGTGTACACCCGCCCAGGATCAGACCTGATATCAGGCAGATAAGCAGGTTACCGCTTTTCATCATTGTTTCTCTCCGTTTGCGGATACTTCAGTTGCTGCGATAACAGCGACTCTAAATTACTGCCAAAATTCAGACTCTCCCAGAGTCTGAAGATATTTTCCTGGTGAGTATAATTCAGATTAACCCGCTGATCATGATTACTGAAGCGGCTGGTTCCCTGAACGGTCGATTTCATGATCAGTTCACCGTCACTACTTAACTGTAACTTCGCCTGCGCACGACCGATCTCCATATACCGTAACCAGTCGACGGCTACGCCGGCCGCCATATTATTACTGGTAATGGCGTCAATCATCTCTTTATCGACCCGCAGGGTCAGAGGTCCGTCGTTACTGACCCACCCGTCACGAATGATATAGTGCGGGTCATTGACCCATAACGGCAACTCCCCGCTGACCAGGCCGGACATGGCTATTTTGCCGGGATGTAATGCCGTAATGAGCCTGCTCAGGTTGATTTTATCGGCTTTCAGCAGTGCTGCCTGCCGCTGCGGAAGCCTCAATTCAGCCAGGCTCAGTTTGCCGCCGGAAACCGACATACTGACATCCGATAACCGCAAGGGTTTCTCCTGACTCCAGGGATAGAACCCCTGCAGGCTGGCAGTGATCCCTGACAAACCTATCTGATCCACGATACGGTCGATGGTCAGACGGACAGGCTGACGGTAACCCAACTGCCAGCGCTGCTGCTGATAACGGAACGGTAAAGAAAAACCAGCCCCCTGTATCTGATTGTCCGGCGTCCAGGCACTGCCCTGAGTGATCACCCAGTGTCCGCCGGCCTGAAAGCCGCTGGTGGCCGAGGCGGAAAAGGCAGCCTGTGCCCGCATTTTTCCGCCGGTGATTTTCATTTTCATGTCCGGTGACAGCAACGGCTCGACAACGGCCAGTGGCTGAGAGGCCCACCATGCCTGACCCCGCAAACGCTCACCATCCCAGCGACCACGCAGTGCCAGTGGCCCGAGGGTTCCGGCGCTGAGACGCGCCTGATAGAGGAAATCCCCCGGGGAGGTTCCGGAGACCGAAAACGGCAGATGCAGTGCCGGCAGTCTGCCGCCATAACTGAAAAGTGTCTTCCCGGCCGTTAACGCAAATGCCCCTGCCAGTTTCGGAGCGTTCACCTGCCGGTGCCAGATCAACGGCGAGGTCAGTGTCAGACGCGGAGACACGACCCGTACGCCGCCGTACCTGAGTTGGTTAAAACCGGTCGACAATGTTTTAAGCGTGATCTGCGGCCCCTGCCAGTCACCGCTGCCCTGAAGATCCCAGGCGGCTTTAAAAGGTAACAGCACGCCGCTGCCCCAGTAACGCCATTGCCATTGCCCCTGATCCGGCCAGAAATTCCGGGCCTGACCGGCCAGTTGCAGACGATAGCGGCCGGAGGTGCGGTTGTGTACCTGTAATATGGCCTGTAAGGGTCCGTTAATCCCTGAAGCTGACAGATGTACCCCGGCCAGTGGCCAGCGCGCTTCATCGACCTGGAAGGTATCCAGCAATTGACCACGCATACGGAGTAAGGCGCCGCTCAGAAAGCGGATTTCGGGTCCGGTCAGCGGCCCGGTCAGCTGCGCCGGTAGCCGGGCAAAAAACTGTAATTCAGGGCTGTTTGCCGTGCCGGTCAGACGTAACGGTAGTGCGCTATCGGTCAGACTGAGTTTACCTGGCCCCAGACTGAGTACAACGTTCCCTTTACCGCCGTGACCGGAGGTTAAGGCATTCATTCGTCCGGAAATAACACTATTTTCCGGCCCTTCACGCCAGTGGCTGGCTTGCAGCGCAATCCCCCCCTGCAACGGCTGAGACGCAAAAGGCCACTGCCATTTGCCTTGCTGAATTTCAAGCAGTTGTGGCGTGGCCGTCCAGGGCAACTGTAACAAGGGTTCGGGGCTCTTCGGGGTCAGTACGTTCAGCACACCCTGCTGTTGCTGCCAGTGCAGCTCAAGGTGCAGCGGAAGACCGGTCAGAGATAGCTGCCCGTCCAGTTGCCCCCGCTCAGGCCATTGCCCGATTTTCGGGGCCAGCCCGACGGAGCCCTGCAGAGTAAGCGGCGGAGTTCCGCCCGGAGGTATCAATCGTAACCGGGTGATCGTCAGTGCCTGGCCATTAAGCACTGCGCTTAGCTGAAGATCATTGCTATCGTAGGTCAGTGCCTGCCGCTGTTGCTGGGTCGTCAGCGACAGACGTCCGGCATACTGACCCCAGGGCAGAATTTCCAGTTTATCGGCCTGCCAGTGACCGGCAGGCAGCAACGCCTGCCACTCCGCCAGTGTTTTTTCCGGCGCGGAGGAGGAAGAGGAGGAAGGAACCGTCGCCAGGCAGTCGGTATCAACCCGAACATCCGTGGCATGCCACTGCCATAAATGATCACGATAGCCCACAGAAAGGCCGTTCACGGAGACTGCCTGACAGTCCCCCGCCTGTAACGCTATCCCCGGGAAACTGAGGCTTCTGGTGTGCGGGCGAAAATGCCCGCTGAGCGTCAGACGTGTCCCTTCCGGCAGCCAGTGCTGTACGAGCGGCGGCAGCCAGACATCAATGGCAGCCACGGCCAGACCGGTGATCAGCACGACCGGGACGATAATCGCCAGGGCTGTTCGCCGTTTGTCTGTCATAGAAAATTCACCCTGTTCTCCCGGAGCCATCAGTGACACAACGCATTAATGATCCCGCTTTCGTCGTGCACGGGCCTATACTGAAATCAGCGAGTTACGTATTTGCGATACATAGTATGTAAGATTCTGGCAAAACGCTAATAACACCGGCATTCCCTGCAAAGTTACCCCGGAGATCCGTAATGAATATCGCCGTTTATAGCACGAAACACTATGATCAGCAGTCCCTGGAAAAAGCGAATCAGTCTTTTGGTTTTTCCTTCACTTTTTATGATTTCAAACTCGATCACCATACCGCCAAAACCGCACAAGGTTTTGACGCCGTCTGTATCTTCGTTAATGACCAGTGTTCTGCAGACGTCATTGAAGAACTGGCCGCCGGGGGCGTTCGCTTTATCGCCCTGCGGTGTGCGGGGTTCGATAATGTGGATCTGGCGGCCGCAGAAAGCCGGGGGATTCAGGTCGTGCGGGTGCCTGCCTATTCTCCGGAAGCGGTGGCAGAACACTCTGTCGCTCTTATGCTGGCCCTGAACCGTCATATTCACCGGGCCTGGCTCCGTACCCGGGATGCTAACTTTTCGCTGGAGGGCCTGACCGGCTTCACCATGCACGGAAAAACTGCCGGGATTGTGGGAACCGGGAAAATCGGGCTGGCAGCACTGCGTATTCTTAAAGGGTTCGGGATGCGATTACTGGCGTTTGACCCTTATCCGTCCGAAGAGGCTCTGGCGCTGGGCGTTGAATATACGGATTTTACCACTCTGCTGCGGGAATCCGACATTATCTCTCTCCACTGCCCGATGACACCGCAAAACCACCACCTGCTCGATGCCGCAGCATTCAGTAAAATGAAAGATGGCGTGATGATCATCAATACCAGCCGGGGCGGACTCATTGATTCACAGGCTGCCATAGCATCGCTGAAGCAACAAAAAATCGGCGCGCTGGGTATGGATGTGTATGAAAATGAACGGGATTTGTTCTTTGAGGACAACTCGAATGATGTTATTCAGGACGATATCTTCCGCCGGCTCTCCTCCTGCCATAATGTCCTGTTTACCGGGCATCAGGCCTTCCTGACCCGTGAAGCGTTGACCACCATAGCAGAAACCACACTGAGTAATCTGCAGGAGCTCTCCCTCGGCAGGAGCTGTACTCACAGAGTGAGTACCGGTCAATAAACTCTCCGCCATGGCGGAAAAGCAGCACCCTGCCGGTCAGGGTGCCATGCTGTTAACGGGCACAGTTACCATTGATCAGCGCAACTTCGCTGCAACGTTTGCCATTGCTTAACTCACACATGCCGATCCTGCTACCGTCCAGTTGTCGTGAATAGGCCAGAATACCGCCTGCACCTGCACAGTTGGACTCCGCCAGAGAAGACATCACCACGGGCTGGATATGTGCAGCCGTTGCCTGCTGTGGGGGTTCATTATCATCGTTATGGCTGCTGCAGGCAGAGAGTAAAACGGTGGCACTCACCAGCAACATTGCGGCTATTTTCATTCATCAGGCTCCGGGAGGTTGGACAGTTGGTTGCCCAGAATATGTCAGCGGCGACGGCGGGTCGATATCTGTTACTTTTTTTTACTAAATAAATCCCGCCATCCTCTCGTGGCATACCGCCTGTAAATTACCTGAATGTGCTGACTCCCCGGCTAATTTTTTGAATATCCGCCAGAGGCGCATTAGGATGATTGGGTTAACAATGGCGTTTAGCCGGCATAAAATATAATTCCTGAGGTGTTTATGACTAAGATTGCGATTATTTATCACAGCGGCTATGGACATACCGAAGAGATCGCCAAATCCGTGGAGTCCGGTGCAGCATCAGTGGCCGGGGTGACGACCACCCTGATCCCGGCGGAGAATGTCGGGTCATACTGGCAGTATCTGGAAGAAGAAGCCGATGCAATCATCTTCGGCTCCCCGACCTATATGGGCAGCGCCTCTGCCCCTTTCAAAGCCTTTATGGATGCCAGTTCAAAATACTGGGGAAAATGGCGGGATAAACTGGCCGCCGGATTTACCTGCTCCGCTTCCCACAGTGGTGATAAACTGGCAACGCTGCAGCAACTAAGTATTTTTGCTGCACAACACCAGATGGTATGGGTCAGCCTTGGGTTAATGCCTGGCAATAATAGCTCGAAAGGATCTGAAGATGATCTTAACCGCCTTGGCTCATTTTTAGGGGCCATGGCGCAGGCGGATGCCGATAAAGGCATTGAGGGGATTACTCAGTCAGATAAAGAGACTGCAAAAATCTTAGGTGCACGGGTCGCCCATGCCTCACTGCGGTGGAATAAATAGAGAAATACCGGGTGAAATAATTCACCCTCGTTTCCGGTAGTCATCCCCCGGTCCCGGCTGCGTTATACCCTGCCAGTCTGCGGACGCCTTTCCTGCTCAGCCTCGTGGTTAACCCGCCATCACGGGGCTGTTATCCGTTTCCCCGACAGAACTTTATTGTTATTCTTCATTGATAATCCCGGGCCTGATCCCCGGTCGCTGGTCACGGCTGACCACAGAGTATTTTTCCGGCAGGGAATATCAGGCCAAATCGTCATCCGCCATGACCAGCAGGTCATATGCGGGTGTCAGATAACACATCTGCTTCATCAGGTTTGTCGGCGGCTTATTCTGACGTGATAAGGAACGAAATAATGGATGGTTACGTAGCACTGAAAATTTGTGCAGCATCAGCCTCGGCGGCGTCGTTCTGGCTGGATTTCAGACCGAAAAAAAGAAAACAACATGCGGATCCGGTCATCGCATTAGCTGACGAAAACGAGCGTCACCAATGGCGATATGCCCGACGCGGCCTTCTGGCTGTCAGCGTTCTGGCCGGGGTTTGTCTGTTCTGGATAGTGATCAGCGGGCTGATCAGTTAGATTTGTGTCCGCCCCGCGGATAAGGCCAGGCGGACAACCTGCAGGATCACTGATGAATTGCCCCTTTTTATACCGGCAGACTGTCGTCTGTCAGGAGCATAGTCTCAGAGATTTGTGACATCGATATACAACGAATGGTCGATATTGGTTGAAGAAACGGTCGCTTCCGTAAATCCGTAAGCTTCACGTTCTCCTTCACGATCTAACGGCAGGTTTTCGAAGTCAAACAGTTCGCGATCCGCTAACTGACTCGGACTGACATTCTGTAAGGATTTAAAAACACTTTCCACACGGCCAGCATCTTTTTTATCCCACTCGCTCAGCATGCCTTTAATCGCCTGTCGCTGAAGATTTTCCTGAGAGCCACACAGATTGCAGGGAATGATCGGGAACGCTTTATGATCAGCAAAACGGATGAGATCCTTTTCGCGGCAGTAGGTCAGCGGACGGATCACCACATTACGGCCATCATCTGAACGCAGTTTCGGTGGCATCGCCTTCATCCTCGCCCCATGGAACATATTCAGAAACAGCGTTTCCACAATATCATCCATGTGATGACCAAGGGCAATTTTGGTGGCGCCGATCTTTTCGGCAAAGGAATAAAGTGTACCCCGACGCAGGCGCGAACACAGTCCGCAGGTCGTTTTACCTTCAGGGATCTTCTCTCTGACGACTGAGTAGGTATCTTTATCGACGATATAGTAAGGGATGTTAAGCTGCTCGAAATAGTCAGGCAGAATATGCTCCGGGAAACCCGGTTGTTTCTGGTCCAGGTTGACTGCAATCACTTCAAAGCTGACAGGAGCAACTTTTTGCAGGCTCAGCAGAATATCCAGCATGGCAAAAGAGTCCTTGCCACCACTCATGCAGGCCATTACCACATCATTTTCTTCTATCATCTGGTAATCGGTGATTGCATTGCCAACATTTCTCCGCAGACGCTTCTGGAGTTTGTTGAATTCGAGTGTGTCTTTTCTGGTATCGGTCTGATTCATAGGTTCTGTTCACCGCCGGGTGCTCCGGCCGTTTATTTCCTGGTTAAAAGCCTGCATGCATGGGCGCGGATTATACGGACTTTTACGCGAGGGGGAAATCACCTTTCAAAAGATATCGCAGAACAGAACAAAGATGCAGCAGAGGAGAGAACACGGTCAGGCACCGGTGAAAGGCGGCCGCGAGGTGGCAAAAAAAAACCGGCGTCACTAACGCCGGGGTCATAAGAATTAAATGTGCTATGCAGTAATTCAAAAGTAAGACAATGTGGAGCACAACGCCCATCGCTTGACGTTGCATTCACCTGCGGGAAGAAGTATCCGCGATTTTCGCCCGGCATACATTGACTCAGATCATTTTTATGATTATTAATCCAACCACATGATTTATAACCATTTGCGCTCTTTAAGGAACCAGGTCACACCCAGCGCAATCAGTACCAGAATCACACAAAACACAGCAAAGCCATCGTGCCATTGTCCGCCGGGAATCCCGCCCAGATTAACGCCGAACAGTCCGGTAAGGAAAGTCGCAGGGAGAAAAACCATCGCCAGCAGAGACATAATATAGGTTCTGCGGTTCATGGATTCTGTCAGCAAGGCATCGATTTCATCGGTCAGAACCGCGGTCCGTGCAATGCCCGCATCCAGATCTTCAAGTCCCCTGCCCAGCCGGTCTGAGATATCCTGCATCAGACGGCGCTGTGCCTCGTCCATCCAGGTAAATTTTTCACTGGCGATGCGCGCCAGCACATCCCGCTGAGGTGCCATGTAACGACGCATCACAATCAGTTGCTTACGCAGCAATGCCATTTCGCCCCGCGCCGGTGCCTGGCCTTCCATAAGCCCGTCTTCCATATCAATAATTTTATCGTGTAAATCTTCGATAAATTCACTGATATGATCCGTCAGTGAGTCGCAAAACTCCACCAGCCAGTCGCCCGCATTTTCCGGGCCGTTCCCCTGCCGGAGTTCACCCCAGACATCTTCCACCGCGGCTACTTTGCGTTTGCGGGTCGAAATGATTAATTTATCACTGATAAAAATTCTGACCGCCACCAGCTCGTCCGGACGGGCATGTTCATTAAAGTTGATACTGCGCAGAACGATGATAAAACCATCCGCCAGACGGCTCACCCTGGGGCGCATACTCTCACCGGCTAAAGCATCCCTTACGGAGTCCGGCAATAACGGAGTTTTCTGCAACCATCCGGCGCTGTTTTCCTGGGCATAATTCAGGTGCAGCCAGCAGGGGCGCTCGCAATTCACCATTTCAGTTTCACTGATAGGCAGCATTCCACCCTGCCCGTCTAACTGACAGGAAATAATCGCATCAGATATCTGCAGTTCTTTACCGTCGATGATGCTCACACATTCCCCTTAATTCTGTTTCCGGTAAATCAAAACCTGCATTGTAGTGTATTGATTACCATAATTTGCATTTAAAACGTAAAGGGGCATTACACAATGGCTGCCCCGTTCGATAATAATAGCCGGATAATCAGTCTGATAGGAAATTACCGCGCAGATTTCTCCGGCGGCTGTTCAATCCACATCTCACGACTGTAAGCCACATCTTCAGGATTATTGATCGGATAACCTTTGACCCGCGGGCTGATCAGACGTGCATTGGTGTACTGATAAATCGGGGCGATAGGTACCTCTTCGGCGATCATTTGCTCGGCCTTGTTATAGTCGCTGTTGCGGGCAGCTTCCGTGCGTTCGCGGGCCGCCCGGGCCAGCAGAGCATCGTATTGCGGGTTACTGAATCCGGAAATATTACCGCTGTTACCACGGGTCAGCAGCCCCAGGAAGGTAGAGGGTTCATTATAATCCGCTATCCAGGACGCCCGGATCACGTCGAAATTCCCCTGATTACGGCTGTCCAGATAGGTTTTCCACTCCTGATTCTGCAGAGTGACATCCACCCCCAGGTTTTTCTTCCACATTGAGGCGATGGCAATGGCAATTTTCTGATGCACTTCTGCCGTATTGTACAACAGCGTCAGATGCAGCGGTCTCCCCGGCCCATAGCCCGCAGAGGCCAGCAGTGATTTGGCCTGCGCATTCAGTTCCTGCTGTGTGTGCTGCTGAATATAGAGCGGTTGCGGATGAAACCCCTGTGTTCCGACCGGGGTGAAACCCCAGGCGGGTTTTTCACCGGTTCCCAGCACCTTATCGGCAATCACCTGTCTGTCGATACTCCACGACAAAGCCCGTCGGACTCTGACGTCTGCCGTCGGGCCTTTACGGGTATTAAACGCATAGTAATAGGTGCCGAGCTGCATCGGGGTATACACCTGGCCGGGCAATTCTTTCTTCAGCAAACGATACATGTTTTTCGGGAAAGACTCGGTGATATCGATATTCCCTGCACGGTAACGCTGAGTCGCTGCAGACTCCTCATTGATCGGGACAAAGGTAACTTTATTCAGCACCGTATGGGTGTTATCCCAGTAATCCTTATTTCTGACCAGCACGATTTTTTCATTCACCACCCGCTGCTGTAACTGATACGCCCCGTTGCCCACCAGTTCCCCCGGCTGCGTCCAGTCATTTTTAGCGCTACGGATAACGTCCCGCGGGACCGGGAACAGGCAGACATTGGCGACCAGTGAAGGGAAATAAGCCACTGGATGATCCAGTGTCACTTTCAGATGCCAGGCATCAATCGCAGTGACGCCCAGTGAAGACGGCGGCTTTTCTCCGCGGGTGATCGCTCCGGCATTTTCAATACCGCCCAGCGCCGCAAACCAGGCAAAAGGGGAACGTTGTGCCGGGTCCACCAGACGCTGCCAGCTATAGACAAAATCGGCGGCAGTCACGGGTTTACCGTCTGACCAGCGGGCATCCCGGCGCAGAGTAAATATCCAGGTTTTATTGTCGTTACTCTGCCAGCGTTCAGCGACACCCGGCACAATGTTGCCGGTACTGTCCTGGTTCGTCAGGCCTTCAAACAGGTCACGGATCACCTGCATTTCCGGTAATCCCACCGCCTGTGCCGGGTCGAGTGACGCCGGCTCATCTTTTATTTGCCGGACAATTTCCTGCCGGGCCGCTAAGTGCGCGCCGGGGGGCAGTGTCGCCGCCAGACACTCGGTCGCGGGCATCATCGCCAGGGCCAGCGCGGAAAGCCTGTACCAGTTAACCATATGTGCTCCCTCTTGTTTTTCGTTCCTCTGGCCTGATATCAGGCAGGCTGCCCCTTTCACGGCCAGACAGAGATGATATTTATACGGCAATATACCGTCCCTGCTCGTAAAAGGGTGCAAAATATGGGATAAATTAGGGGTTCACTTGCACTGTACGCTATTGAAGTGCGTCGCAGTCACTCACAAATGATGATAAGGAATCGCTGATGTCTCAGACTATCAATTTTAAAGGGCAGCCAATTGCCATCGCGGGTCAGTTTCCGGCTAAAGGCAGCGTTGCTCCTGACTTCACCCTGGTGACGAAAGATCTGAGTGATGTCTCACTGGGAGACTATGCCGGAAAACGTAAGGTACTGAACATCTTCCCGAGTATCGATACCAGTACCTGTGCAACCTCGGTACGTAAATTTAATCAGCTGGCCTCAGACATCACCAATACGGTTGTGTTGTGTATCTCTGCTGACCTGCCGTTTGCACAAAGTCGTTTCTGCGGCGCTGACGGCCTGGACAATGTGATCACACTGTCGGCATTCCGTGGCAGTGACTTTAAAAATGATTACGGTGTCGAAATCCTTGAAGGCCCGCTGAAAGCACTGAGTGCACGTGCTGTGGTGGTGCTGGACGAAAATAATACTGTGCTGCATGCAGAACTGGTTGAAGAAATCGCGCAGGAACCTGACTACGACGCAGCCCTGGCTGTGCTGAAGTAAGTTCCGCTCAGCAGGCCCGCCTCCTGACGGGCCTGCTGTCTCGCGGCTGATCCGGGGTTATCCGGCCTCGTCTTCACCGGCCCCTTTTTTATTCAGCCCGTATTCACGAAGTTTGTTGGCGATAGCCGTATGTGACACTCCCAGTCGTTTCGCCAGCTTACGGGTACTCGGATAATGGCTGTAGAGACGAACCAGTACCGCGCGTTCATATCGCCCGGTAATATCGTCCAGAGACCCCTCCAGATTGTCATCCATGGGTAATTCATGCTCCGCCTGCTCCGGCAGGATAATATCCTTAGGACGAAGTTCATCACCTTCCAGCTGCGCCATGGCCCGGTACAGGGTATTTTTCAACTGTCGTACATTGCCAGGCCAGCTATATCGTGAAAGATAACCGGCCAGTTGTGGCGAAATCGACGGGGCTGCCCCTCCCTGTTCATCTGCATAACGTGAGACAAACATCTCTGTTAATGGCTGAATATCGCGGGCGTGTTCGCGTAAAGGCGGAATACTAAGCGTCAGTACATTCAGGCGGTAAAAAAGATCCTCGCGAAACTCCCCCCGGCTGACCAGTTCCTGCAGGTTTTTTTGCGTGGCGCAAATGACCCTGACATCGACGTGCACCTCATGCTCTTCACCGACCCGACGGAAGGTTCCGTCATTCAGGAAGCGGAGTAATTTGGTCTGCATACGCGGGGACATTTCGCCGATTTCATCAAGTAATACCGAGCCCCCGTTGGCCTGTTCGAAAAATCCTTTTTTATTCTCCAGTGCATTCGGGTAAGCCCCGGCAGCATGGCCAAACAGTTCACTTTCGGCGACATCATCCGGCAGAGAGGCACAATTCAGCGCCAGGAAAGGCTGAAGATGACGGTGACTTCGCTGGTGACACGCTCTGGCAAGCATATCTTTGCCGGTTCCGGTCTCACCGGTGATCAGCAAAGGCGCATCATGGACGGCCAGTTTTCTGGCCTGATTCAGTAACTGACGCATTTTCGGGCTGGCTGCCACAATGTGTTCAAAACCGCAGTTATCAGTCATGTTAATACGCTGAAGCTGGTGGCCCATTCTCGCCGTGGATTTCAGCATGATCATGGCACCGACCGGCTGGATCTGCTGTTCCAGCTCACCCGGAAGATAGATGGGCAGAATTTCCATCAGGAAATCCCGGCCCTGGATCACCACATGTCGGGTAACAGAAGTGACAATGTCACTTTCCGGCCAATGGGAAAGCTCTCTGTCTTCAATCAAATGCCCGATTGGCGAGTGATACATCCTCTGTTCGTCCAGACCAAACAGCGTCTGTGCTGCCGGATTAGCCAGCTCAATACGTCCTTTCAGGTCGATAGAAAGGACCGGCTCAGGCATGGCCTCCAGTAAGGAAGTCAGTACCCGGCGCTCGCGCTCTGAGGGCATATCCGTGACAGTACGCACATCCGTCACCCCGGGCGTCCGGCGTATTTCGGCCATCAGCGAACTAAATTCTTCGAAAGCTATCGCACTGAAACGCAGATACAGGCGTTCAAGGGCCACGATTTCAATACCGTATAAATCGATATTCCGCGCGACCAGCAGATCCAGCAATTCACGGACCAGCCCCTGTCTGTCTTTACAGAAAATTTCCAGGCGCATCAATATTTTCCCGACCATCATAATAATGAGTCATCATACCGCGTCAGCCGGAGGAGCTGAAGGGCTCTGGCAGGAAAAGTTGACACTCCGGGCTGAGCGGAACCCCGGCCCCGGCAGGATGCCGGGGCCGGCTGTCGGAAAACCGCGCGGACAGGGTTATCCGGCCGTACGTTCCTTGTTTTTATCCCGTGTGTGATCGGAGGGTTTTTTCTTCAGGGTATCGCGCAACTGGCTAAAAAGTTCAGTTCTGAAATCCCCGAGCCGGGGTTTATCCCCGTCAATCCAGGGGAGCGGGCGGCAGAGTTCCATCGCTTTAATGCCCAGCCGGGCCGTCAGCAGACCGGCACCGATCCCCTGAGCCGCCCGGGCCGACAACCGGCCCATGAGATCCTGAGACATCCAGTCCACACCCACCTCACGCACAAGCTCACTGGCACCGGCAAAGGCAATATTGAACAGTACCCCCCGGAACAGACGTATCCGGCTGAAATAGCCCAGCTCAATGCCATAAATACGGGCTATCTGGTTAATCATTCGGATGTTACGCCAGGCAATAAAAAACATATCGGCCATCGCCAGCGGACTGACGGCAATAATCACCGCAGACTCCGCTGCATAACGGCTAATCTTCTCGCGGGCTTGTTTATCCGCGATGGGTTGTACCCATGAGGCATAGAGCGTCATGGTCTCCCGATCATTGTGCGTTTCCTGCAGAGATGTCTGCCAGCGACGGAAGGCAGGATGCGCCTCGCCGATCCCACTGCGCGCCGCCAGTTGTTCACAGAAGGCTTTCGCTTTACCGGTTCCGTGGCTGTTAAGTAATTCGCAAGCCTCATCGCGTTCCTGCGCCCGGTGTCTCAGCCGGTATAAACGGTAGCCTTCGCTGACCAGGCTCGCGGCGCCGGCAAACAGTACCAGCCCGAGAGAAAGGGTTCCGCCAAGAGCTATCCAGTCACGCTGATGCCAGGCATCCGTCAGCCATTGCCCGGTCCGGGCGATGACGGTCATGAAGAAGATCACCAACCCGAGCATAAAAAGCCGCCACCGGAACGACTTTCGTGGCCGCAATGCACCGTTAAGTACAATTTCCTCAGCAACCACGTCCTCTTCTTCTGCCGGATCCGGTGAGGCGGTAAATTCCCCCTCCCCCGGGTCAAAATACCGCGCTTCACGCAACGGTTCCGCCGTGCCGGTATCCTGCGGGGGGAAATCGATCCTCGGTTTTAGCGGAGTATCGTCACTCATCGTAATTTGTCTCCGAGTAAAAATTCCAGCGCACTGTCCATACGGATATGGGGAAGCGGCCGGTCACTGTCCATGACCGGCGGTCTGAAGGCTTCAAAACGAAAGCCGCCGTTCTGCCAGAAGGCATCAGCCGGGAAACGGGCCGGAACATCGCCCGGATAGAACGTCAGCGGACTGCCATCAGAAAGACGATGTCCACGCAAAGCAGGAAAACGCTGCTGCTGGTGCATCATCGTCCCCGCGCCGGTAGCGCGCACTGACGACAATGCAACACAGTCCATTTTGATGCCCTCGAAGGCTGCCTGCTGCCACGCCTCCTGCACCATCTGTCGTAACAGCGAGACCAGACTGGCATGCTGATCGGTCGTGATATGGTCAGCTTTGGTCGCGGCAAACAGCAGCTTATCGATGACCGGAGAAAACAGGCGCCTGAGCAGTGTGCGCTGACCGTAGTGAAAACTTTGCATCAGTTGTGTCAGGGCCATCCGCATATCATTGAAAGCCTCAGGTCCGCTGTTCAGCGGCTGCAGACAGTCCACCAGCACGATCTGCCGGTCGAATTTTACAAAGTGTTCTTTATAAAACCGTTTAACCACATGCTGACAGTAATAATGATATCTGGCCTGCAACATGCCGTAATTGCTGTTTTTATCGGCCTTACTCAGCGCGGCCCTGTCATCGTCCGGGCCGACCGGCCAGGGAAAGAACTGTAATGCCGGAGCGCCGGCCATCTCACCCGGCATAACGCAGCGGCCCGGCTGAATAAAATGTAACCCGTGGTGTTTGCAGTCATGAAGATACGCCGTCCAGGCGTGAGAGATATCCGCCAGCTGGTTCTCATCGGCAGGCGCAAAAGGGTCCAGCGACGCCGTCAGTTGCCGCCATCGGGCAGCCAGCGCCGCGCGCTCTCCGTGCAGCAGTCCGGTCATCTGCTCTGACCAGCTAAAAAAGTCCTGTGCCAGCATCGGTAAATCCAGCAGCCACTCGCCGGGATAATCAATAATTTCCAGATACAGCGTTGAGGTTTCTTTCAGATAACGGAGCAATGAGTCCTGTGAGCGGTAACGAAGCGCCAGCCGCATTTCACTGATCCCCCGGGTCGGTGTCGGCCAGGCCGGCGGGGAATCGAAAAGCTGAGCAAGGCCCCGGTCATAACTGAAACGGGCAATTCCCATATCGCGTTGGGGGACTCGCCGGACGCCCAGCAATCGTTCGTCCCGGACCACGGAAAAAAGCGGCAATGCCGCGCCGTTATGAACATTAATTAACTGATTAACCAGTGAGGTAATAAAAGCGGTTTTGCCGCTACGGCTCAGGCCGGTAACGGCCAGGCGCAGGTGCTTATCCGCCCCGCGCTGTACCAGTGATGCAATCTCATTTTGCAGTCTCTTCATGCTTTTCCCTGAATAGGCGAGCCGACATTTTTTTCATTATTGCAGACAATGCCGGTTCCAGCACCATCGCCAGGACAATACGTACCGGCTTACGGGCGACGCGATTCAGTACCCGGGCACTGAGGCCGGCGGGTGTACGACTGATAGCGGTGATCAGGACAAATTTCAACACAGATTTAAGCACAGGTACTCCACGTTGCCATGCATTCTGCTGTCCGGTGTTTTTCATCGTTAACCTCTTAGCTGTGAACGGCGCACCGTTTACAGTTGCCTGAAACGGCTGCGCACTGAAAATGTTTCCGACGTGACGTAGCGTTCGATATCACGCAAACGCCGTTCATTCCGGCCTGTTTCGCTTTCCAGAACCTCCAGTAATGCAGACGCATCCGGTGCCGTAGTATCCTCCCCGTCGGCGGAGAGTGGCCTTTTTTCCAGAAAGTACCCCAGCGAAAAGTAGACCACTACCGTGATCATGAACAGGCCGATAAATAAAGAAATGATGACCATAATACGGATCAGTGTCACCGGGACATTCAGGTATTCGCTCAGCCCTGCGCATACCCCCATCAGTTTACCCTGCTGCGGGTCACGCCATAATTTACGTGATGACAACCCTGGGTTCATTGCGGCTGCCTCCATTGCGGATTTTCCGCATCAAGGATCGCTTCCAGCGCATCAATGCGCTCACGCATACGCCGGACATCCTGCGTCGCCTGTTGCAAGCGTTCCATCTCCTGCGACGAGAGTTCGTTACCCCGTTTATTGTAGTGCAGCCATAACCAGACAGGCGCAACAAACAGGACAAAAATGGTCAGTGGAACCATAAAAAGAATGACGGCACTCATGAATTCTCCTTACTGAGTCGCGTTAAAGGCAGAAAGCCATGATCGGGCATTACTGCCCGTCGGTACGCTGCATTTTTTCTTTCAGTGCAGCAAGTTGCTGGCTTATCTCATCATCTGTTTTCAGGCTGGCAAACTGGCTTTCCAGCGACTGTGGCTTACCGAAACGCTGACTTTCGGCTTCGGCTTCCATATGGTCAATCCTGCGCTCAAACGACTCAAACCGGGCCATCGCCTGGTCCATCTTTCCGCTATCCAGCTGGCGACGGACATCCCGGGAGGCAGAAGCCGCCTGATGACGTAATGTCAGGGCCTGCTGACGGGCGCGGGTTTCAGTCAGTTTATTCTCAAGTTCGGTGATTTCGGTTTTCATCCGGTTCAGACTTTCTTCTGTCTGTGCAATTTCCTGCTGCAATGCCTCAATCACCCCGTTGAGTTTCTGTTTTTCCTGCAGCGCGGCCCGGGCCAGATCTTCTTTCTCTTTACGGATAGCCAGTTCTGCTTTTTCCTGCCACTCCCGGGACTGAGCCGTTGCCTGCTCAATGCGGCGGCTTAACTGTTTTTTCTCCGCCAGTGCCCGCGCGGAGGTGGTGCGGACTTCAATCAGGGTGTCTTCCATTTCCTGAATCATCAGTCTTACCATTTTTTGCGGGTCTTCCGCCCGTTCCAGTAACGAATTGATATTGGCATTCACAATGTCGGTAAAGCGCGAAAAAATACCCATAAGGACTCTCCTGAAAGCTGCCGGTATTCCCGGCGAAAATTATTTCACACAAAATCATGTGGCATAATCAGTATTGCAAGCGGCGTGCCAGTTTTTAAGATGATGATTTATAATGCTTTGTTTTTATTGCCCTGATTCCCTGCGCCTGTAGAATGGTGATATTCATCACTAAGTGGTTATATTCATCATGGAACAACGGGATCCTCTGTCAGGAGAAGCGAATAATTTTCTCGCTATGCTTGAGCAGGTTTCGGCTCTGGCGGTGCTGAATAAACCTGTGCTGGTCATCGGTGAACGAGGTACCGGTAAGGAACTGATTGCCAATCGTCTTCATTACCTCTCCCCGCGCTGGGCTGGCCCTTTTATTTCCCTTAACTGCGCCGCACTGAACGAGAATCTGCTGGACTCGGAACTGTTCGGGCATGAGGCCGGTGCCTTCACCGGCGCCCGTACCCGTCATCAGGGCCGCTTCGAACGGGCCGATGGTGGCACCCTGTTTCTGGATGAACTCGCCACTGCGCCTATGCAGGTCCAGGAAAAATTACTGAGAGTCATTGAGTACGGCCAGCTGGAGCGCGTTGGCGGCAGCCAGCCACTGCAGGTCAATGTCAGACTGATCTGCGCGACCAATGAAGATCTTCCGGCCCGTGCCGCCAGCGGTCAGTTCCGTGCCGATTTACTGGATCGCCTGGCATTCGATGTGGTAAATATTCCTCCGCTACGCGAGCGGC
This sequence comes from Tatumella sp. UCD-D_suzukii, assembly GCF_000611875.2. Classification (NCBI taxonomy): domain Bacteria; kingdom Pseudomonadati; phylum Pseudomonadota; class Gammaproteobacteria; order Enterobacterales; family Erwiniaceae; genus Tatumella; species Tatumella sp. UCD-D_suzukii. The sequence continues at coordinate 352,372 of NZ_JFJX01000053.1, read as the reverse complement.
AGTCCGATATTCTGCTGCTTGGCGAGCAGTTTGCCATCCAGATGTGCCGGGAGCTGGGGTTCCCCCTTTTCCAGGGGTTCACCGAAAAGGCCCGTCAGCAGTTACTGAACTGGGACTGGCCGGGTAATGTGCGTGAACTGAAAAATGTCATCGAACGTTCTGTTTACCGCCATCACTCAAGCGAAGAGATGCTTGACCGGATTATTTTTAATCCATTCCGTCCCGAATTTTCGCCCGGCGAGGAACTGAAGAAAGTGCCTGAAAGTTCTCTGCCATTCAGCGCCGAACCTGAACTGCCTCTTGACCTCAGAGGATGGCAGCACCGGCAGGAACGTGCGCTGGTCGAATACAGTCTGCGGACACACCACTTCCATCAGCGTAAAGCCGCCGCTGCCCTTGGCCTGACTTATCACCAGCTTCGTGCTCTGATCAAAAAGCATCAGATACCGGTCAGTCGCTGATCCTGCCCCGGAGCCGTCATCAGAATAATGCCGGCCCGGGCCAACGTCTGCGCCGGGTCACCACCGGTGATGTGTTTCACGGTAAGGAGCCTCCGGGACTTCTCCTGAGGGACAAATACTAAAGTTGGGGTCACTGCCGGGTTTACGGTACACTTCAGGTAATCTGTAAATAATCTTTGAGTACTATGCTGAAATTATATTCCGCGTTGTGTCTTGGCGTCGCTCTGCTCTGCAACACTGCATCTGCGTCAGTAACACCTGATATCCGGCAGAATGGCTTCGTTTACTGTGTAAACGGCGTGCTGAATACCTTTAACCCGCAATTGGCCAGTAGCGGACTGACCGTGGATACACTGGCGGCCCAGTTATATGACAGTTTGCTGGGTGTGGATCCCTATACCTATCGGCTGACGCCTGAACTGGCTTCCGGGTGGGATGTAAAAGATGGCGGCGCGACCTATATTTTTCATCTTCGCCATCATGTCAGTTTTCAGAAAACGGCATGGTTTACACCGCACCGCGCCATGGATGCTGATGATGTTGTTTTCAGCTTTTCACGTATATTCGACCGCAATAACCCCTGGCATGACATTGGCGGCGGCAGCTACCCCTATTTTGACAGTCTGAAGTTTCCGGATAACGTCAAAAGCATCAAAAAGCTGGATAATTACACCGTTGAAATACAGCTGACACATCCGGATGCCTCGTTCCTCTGGCACATTGCCACCCATTACGCTCCGATACTGTCCAAAGAATACGCTGATCAGCTGACAGCCAGCGGTCATGAAGAGCAGATGGATCGTCAGCCGGTGGGGACCGGACCTTTCCAGTTGAGCGAATATCGTTCCGGCCAATTTATTCGTCTGGCACGGAATCCGGATTACTGGAAAGGGATCCCCCGCATGCAGCAGGTGGTGATCGATATCGGTGCGGGTGGTACGGGCCGTTTATCTAAACTTCTGACCGGCGAATGTGATGTTCTGGCCTATCCTGCCGCCAGCCAGCTGACCATTTTGCGGGATGACCCGCGCCTGCGGATGACCCTGCGCCCCGGCATGAACATCGCCTATCTGGCATTTAATACCCGTAAACCGCCGCTGGATAATCCCGCTGTCAGAAAAGCACTGGCGCTGGCAATCAATAATGACCGGCTGATGTCTTCTATCTATTATGGTACCGCAGAAACGGCAGCCTCTATTCTGCCCCGGGCATCCTGGGCTTATGACAGCCAGGCAACCGTCTCTGACTATAATCCGGCGAAAGCGATACAGGCACTGAAGCAACTGAACGTGCATGACCTGCATCTCAGATTAATGGTGCCGACCGCCTCACAGCCCTGGAACCCCAGCCCGCTGAAAACGGCGGAACTCATCCAGGCCGATTTGGGCCGTATCGGGGTGACTGTCAGCATTATTCCTGTAGAGGGGCGTTTTCAGGAAGCGCAGTTAATGTCGCTCAATCATGACCTGACGCTCGCGGGATGGTCGACCGACAGTAATGACCCGGACAGTTTCTTCAGGCCACTACTCAGTTGTGCCGCGATAAGCTCTGCCACCAACTATGCCCACTGGTGTGACCCGGCCTTTGATACGCTGCTCCATCAGGCACTCACGTCACAACAGTTGGCGGAGCGTATCGACCGTTACTCCCGGGCACAACAAATGCTGACCGATCAGCTCCCGGTACTGCCGCTGGCATCTTCACTGCGCTTGCAGGCTTACCGCTACGATATCAAAGGGCTGATCCTGAGTCCGTTTGGTAATACTTCCTTTGCCGGCGTCTATCGGGATGATTCTGAGGATAACGCTCCATGATTATTTTTATTCTGCGCCGCCTTGTCCTGCTGGGGATCACGCTGTTTCTGCTGTCGCTGGTCGCCTTCAGCCTGAGTTATTTTACCCCGCACGCCCCCCTGGAAGGCGCTTCGCTGGGCGATGCCTGGTGGTTCTGGTTCAAAAGTATGCTGCAACTGGATTTCGGCGTGTCCAGTGTTAACAGCCAGCCAATCACAGACCAGCTGAAAGAAGTGGTCCCGGCCACCCTGGAATTATGCGTACTCGCTTTCCTGCTGGCACTGCTGCTGGGGATCCCGCTGGGGATCACCGCGGCAGTCATGCGTAAAAAGTGGCAGGATAAACTGATCAGCGCCCTCGCCTTAGTCGGCTTTTCGGTGCCGGTGTTCTGGCTGGCGCTGTTGCTGACCCTGTTTTTCTCTCTGACCCTCGGCTGGTTGCCAGTCTCCGGGCGACTGGACCTGCTCTATCCTTTGCAACATGTGACCGGTTTTGTCCTCATCGATGCCTGGTTGTCAGACTCACCCTGGCGGCATGAGATGTTGCTGAATATTCTCTGCCACCTGATATTACCGGTAGTCACCCTGGCGGTGGCGCCGATGACCGAAGTCATCCGCCTTGTCCGTAACAGTACACTGGATATACTGGAAAAGAACTATGTTAAAGCTGCAGTAACCCGCGGCTTATCCCGCGTGACGGTGATCCGTCGTCATGTCCTGCACAATGCGTTGCCACCGGTGATCCCGCATCTGGGGTTACAGTTCTCTACCATGCTGACACTGACGATGATAACCGAGGTGGTATTTAACTGGCCGGGGCTGGGACACTGGCTCATTGGGGCCATCCGTCAGCAGGATTATGCAGCGATTTCTGCCGGCGTGATGGTCATCGGCACCATGGTGATGCTGGTGAATGTGCTTTCCGATATTATCGGCGCGGCACTGAACCCGCTAAAACATAAAGAATGGTATGCCCTGCGTTAAACTGAATTCCCGGGGAAGCTTTCCCGGGAATAGCCCTGAATGCCGGTCACTGGCTTCAGGGTGAAAGCGTAGTTACCCTTATCACTGCACAGGCCCAAATATTGCCGGGACATCGTTAACCCGCGACAGCGGTCACCGGGTTATGAAGGGTGACTGAGACAACGATTGGTATCCGCACTGACATTATTGAAGGTACCGACGACCTGTGCCGGATTTGCCGTTACCCAGGCATCGGACGTGACTGATTTACCCTCTTCAGGTGCCTGAGTAATCTGGCTGAAAACATAATTACGTTGTGACGATGTCTCTGACACCTGCAGGGTAAAATTCACCACAAACGGCACCGGTGCTCCCATGCGGTTTACCGTGTAGGTCGTCTGACCGCTGAAGCCATTACCGACCGGAGACAGGCGTTGTGCCGCGCGAGTGGATAATACACACTGTCTGAGTTTATCCGCACTGACGCCCTCGCCGGCCGGATGGGGAAAAGACTTGATGTATCCATACTGACTGCTATTGTCTGAATAAACTCCCTGGATGGCCGTCACTGCCGTTGTCGCAGGATGCTCAGACAGGGTACAGCCGGAAAGAAGACTGCCGATAATCAATACCAAACCTGTTTTCTTATTCATGGTGTTGCCTCCCTGACAAATGTAGTTTGCAATCTTAATGGGAAACGAAATGCAGTAAAAGTATAAAACTGCGGTCTGTTACAATTGCACGGATTTTAAAGACACCGTTAACATCGCCCTCACGAAAGCCTTTCGTTCCGCTGGCGACGGCGTTTTGTGCACGGGCAGTCCTTGCATAACATTGTGGATCCAACGGATAATCCGGGGCCGCCTCTTCTCTGTGTGGATCAGGTTGCCGGTCTTCCCCCGGTGAGGATAAAGTCAGAGGCTGTCTGCCTCCACAGCAGCGAAGTCGCTGACGGTATTGAATCAAAATATAAAGTTATTAAGCTATAAGCCAGCGTAAGATACTGATAATTTAAAGCGATATTAAATATGTTAAGAAGAAGCAAAGCAGGTATTTATGCCCATCGATAATGTCTATCAGGAAAAACGACTGCCTGGCGCATTCCGGCAATCCTGGGGGAAGTTTTACCATGACACTTCAGCCATGGTCGGGCTGTATGGCTTTGCCGCATTGATCTTTCTTTGTCTGTTTGGCGGCCTGCTGGCTCCCTATGGAGTCGATCAGCAATTTATGGGGTATCAGTTACTGCCGCCCTCCTGGTCCCGCTATGGCGACGTCTCTTTCTTTCTCGGGACGGATGATCTGGGCCGCGATGTTCTGAGCCGCTTACTGAGCGGTGTGGCACCGACCGTAGGCAGCGCCCTGCTGGTGACTCTGTTTTCCGGTGTCTGCGCACTGCTGCCGGGCATACTGGCAGGACTGACCCACGGGCTGCGTTCAGCCTTACTGAACCATATTCTCGATACCTTATTGTCAATTCCGTCAATGCTGCTGGCCATCATTGTGGTCGCGTTTGTCGGCCCCGGACTGTTTCATGCTCTGGTTGCGGTCTGGCTGGCATTGATCCCAAGGCTTATCCGCGCCATTTATATCGCCATCCACGAGCAAATGGATAAAGAGTATGTCATTGCGGCCAGGCTGGATGGTGCCAGCCCGTTTATTCTGTTGCGTGATACCATTTTTCCGAATGTATTGCCCTCCGTGGTCAGTGAACTGACCCGCGCACTGTCGATGGCTATCCTGGATATTGCTGCGCTGGGATTTTTAGGCCTCGGGGCACAGCTACCGTCTCCGGAATGGGGAGCCATGCTGGGTGATTCACTGGAGCTGATTTATGTGGCTCCCTGGACCGTGATGCTGCCAGGGCTGATGCTGATGCTCGCAGTGCTGATTATCAATTTATTCGGGGATGGCGTGCGCCGTGCCATTGAGGCTGGGGTAAAATAATGCCATTACTGGATATCCGTAACCTGACCATTGAATTTTTTTCGTCCGAAGGTCCTGTCAAAGCCGTCGATCGGGTTAACCTGACCCTGACGGAAGGCGAAATCCGCGGCCTGGTCGGCGAGTCCGGCTCCGGTAAAAGTCTGATAGCCAAAGCTATCTGCGGCGTCACGTCGGATAACTGGCGGGTCACAGCCGACCGGATGCGGTTTAATGACATCGACCTGTTGCGTCTTTCTCCCCGTGAGCGCAGAAAAATCATCGGTCACCATATCTCGATGATTTTCCAGGAGCCCCAGTCCTGCCTGGATCCGTCCGAAAGTATTGGTCGTCAGTTGATGCAGGCCATCCCCCGCTGGACCTTTAAAGGACGCTGGTACCGGCGTTTCTGGTTCTGGCGTAAAAAACGTGCCATCGAATTACTGCACCGGGTAGGCATTAAAGATCACAAAGATATCATGCGCAGTTTTCCCTATGAGCTGACAGAAGGCGAATGTCAGAAAGCCATGATAGCGATCGCCCTGGCCACCAAGCCACGACTGCTGATTGCCGATGAACCCACCAATGCCATGGAGCCTACAACCCAGGCACAGATCTTCAGGCTGCTCAGCCGCCTGAACCAGAACAACAATACGACCATTTTGCTGATAAGCCATGACCTGCGTACTCTGGGCCAGTGGGCGAACAGAATTAATGTGATGTACTGCGGGCAAACCGTCGAGACGGCCGTCAGTGAAGAACTGATCGCTACCCCGCATCATCCCTACACCCAGGCGCTGATCCGCTCAATGCCCGACTTCGGGCGTTCACTGCCCCATAAGAGCCGACTGAATACCCTGTCAGGGGCCATCCCCTCGCTGGAGCATTTACCGCTGGGCTGCCGTCTTGGCCCCCGCTGCCCCTACGCCCAGCGGAAATGTATAGAAGCCCCGGCGCTGACCGGGACGAAAAGCCATAAGTACGCCTGTCACTTTCCATTAAATAAAGAGCTGTAGTTCCATGGAAACCTTACTCGAAGTCCGCGATTTGTCGAAAACCTATCGCTATAAAACCGGCCTTTTTCGCCCTCAGCAGGTGGATGCGGTAAAAAATGTCAGTTTTACCCTGCGTGAAAGGCAGACCCTCGCCATTATCGGCGAAAATGGCTCCGGTAAATCGACTCTGGCCAAAATGCTCAGCGGGATGATTGAACCCAGTGCCGGGGAGATCATTATCAATAATCATCCCCTCACCTTCGGGGACTATGGCTACCGCAGCCAGGTCATTCGTATGATTTTCCAGGACCCGGGGACGTCGCTTAACCCCAGACAACGCGTCAGCCAGATCCTGGATTTGCCGTTGCGACTGAATACTTCTCTGACGCCGGAAGAGCGGGAATCGCGCATCATTGAAACACTGCGCAAAGTCGGTCTGCTGCGTGATCATGCCGGTTATTACCCGCATATGCTGGCCCCGGGTCAGAAGCAACGCCTGGCGCTGGCCAGGGCGCTGATCCTGCAACCGCGGGTGATTGTCGCCGATGAAGCACTGGCGTCACTGGATATGACCATGCGTTCACAACTGGTCAACCTGATGCTGGAGTTGCAGGACAGGGACGGGTTGTCGTTTATTTATGTCACCCAGCATATCGGCATGATGAAGCATATCAGTGACTTAGTGATGGTGATGCATCAGGGAGAAGTGGTTGAACGGGGAGGAACGGCAGATGTTCTGGCGTCACCCTTGCACGACCTGACCAAACGGCTGATCCAGAGCCACTTCGGAGAGGCGCTGACGGCCGAAGCCTGGCGAAGGAATGACCGCTGACCCACAGAATTACGTCCTGTTTCACCGTAACTTTACCTGATAACCCATTGTCGTGTTAGAATCCCCGGATTGAACATAGCGGACAGGTTGTTAATTGAACAATCGCCGCCGCCAACAATAACTATTTTTAAGGATTACAGCTATGGGTTTTCTTTCCGGTAAGCGCATTCTGATCACTGGCGTAGCCAGTAAACTGTCTATTGCATGGGGTATTGCCCAGGCAATGCATAAACAGGGTGCGGAACTGGCATTCACTTACCAAAACGAAAAATTAAAAGCGCGTGTTGAAGAATTTGCCAAAGATCTGGGTTCTGACATCGTATTACCTTGCGATGTTGCCGAAGACGAAAGCATCAAAAGCCTGTTCACCGAACTGGAAAAAGTCTGGCCGAAATTCGACGGTTTTGTACACTCCATCGGTTTTGCCCCGGGCGACCAGTTAGACGGCGATTACGTGAATGCTGTCACCCGCGAAGGTTTCAAAATCGCTCATGACATCAGTGCCTACAGCTTTGTCGCGATGGCTAAAGAGTGCCGTGCCATGCTGAACCCGAACTCAGCACTGTTAACCCTGTCCTACCTGGGTGCAGAGCGTGCTATCCCTAACTACAACGTGATGGGTCTGGCAAAAGCGTCTCTGGAAGCCAACGTACGTTATATGGCTAATGCGATGGGCCCTGAAAGCGTGCGTGTTAACGCCGTATCTGCCGGTCCTATCCGTACACTGGCGGCATCCGGGATCAAAGATTTCCGTAAAATGCTGTCACACTGTGAAGCCGTCACCCCTATCCGTCGTACCGTCACCATCGAAGATGTGGGTAACTCTGCAGCCTTCCTGTGCTCTGACCTGGCCGGCGGGATCACAGGTGAAGTCGTTCACGTTGACGGTGGTTTCAGCATCGCCGCAATGAATGAACTGGAACTGAAATAAGTTCTGTCAGCAGGCGGTGTCAGCCGCCTGCTTTTCCGCGTTGCTTTCTCCTGCGCCAGGCTCTTCCACGGCTCCACTGACATAGCGCTCCTGCATATACCTGCCCGTTATTAGTTAGTCTGTAACATTCCTTCTCCCTGAACATCCTGTCAGCCACTATAAGCACATTGATTTTACGCAGGCCCTTACCGGGTCAGGCATGATATCAGAGGATTGTGTATGGAATACCGACAACATCATGACCGCCGCATAGCCACAGGTGACAACGAACCCGCCATCCCCCCGTCATCCCCCTCCGTCTGCCAACACTTTCCTGCTGCCAGGCAACGCCGTGACCTCTTTGCCTGTCTGTCGCAGCATACCGTACCGGATGGCAAGCTGCTCCGGCACCTTCAACCGTTATCCCGGCACTCTGCGGCAATTTACAGCAGGCTATTCCCGGAAACCCCATGTCCGGAGGAAAAGTGCAGTCTCACCCTTTATGAACGCCTGACCATCGCGCTGACCGTCGCTCAGCTCACAGAAACCGGTTTCCTGAGCGACTTTTATGCGGCGTGGCTCAGCCCCTTACCAGGCCCCGCAGGTAGCCGTGAAAATAATATCCGGCTAACCGAAATCACCGAATATACCCGCTTACTGACCTGTTCCTCTGCAGAAACTCCGTCCCCCGGGCTGGCCGGCCTGCTGCAATCAGGAGTTACCCCCCCGGATATTCTTATCCTGCATCAGTTATGCGGTTTCGTAGGCTGGCAGGCCCAATGGATTAGCGGAGTGATGACGCTGGCAGCTGACGGGGGGGAAACACGCTACCGTACTTCCCCCGTACCGCCCTATCCTGATCTGCTGTGCTCGTGCAGTACAACCACATACTTACCGCGACTGGATACATCCCGGCTGAGCACCGTCCGACGAAGCCTGTTGCGTGATATCAGGGCATTGGGCGAACCGTTCCTGAAAGCGGAGATTATCGGCCATGCCCCACGGGCGGCCCGTGCCTGGCTGATACTGAGAGCGTTATCCGCCCCACCAGCCACAGCCGGTCACCCCCCCGCGGAAAATACTGCGGAGGATCAGGAGTTGCGCAGACGCACCTCCCCGCTTTCCTGCCGGGAACTGGAGAGGCTGAAACGCCAGGGCTGGAAAACTGAAGACCTCCTGCCGTTACTCGGTGTCATCGCCACCAATATCTGGGATTACCGGCTGACTCAGCTGGCGGTGGCGTGAGTTATCACTGGCAGAGAATCGCGGGCGGCATCGAAAAAATGCTGGACCAGCGGCGTGGCTTTGCCCGGGCTTGCGATAACCATCGCTCCCTGGCGGTTCATCGGCGGCATATCGACCGGGCTTTCAGCCAGCCCGTTCAGCATCGCCGGCAAAATATGACCTTTCGGGGCCAGCATCACTCCCATACCGCGATGTGCACTTTCCAGCAGTTGCGATACAGAAGCACTTTCAATAATGGCCCGGAACGGCAGCTCTGCCTGGCGGAAGCAATTATCCAGGTATCGCCGGAAGTAGCGGGTTTGTTCAGCCAGGCACAGCGGTAATGCCGCGACGGTAGCCAGCGGCAATCGTTCCGTCGTCTCCGGTTGCGGAAAGGTCTTACGGCAATAGAGCGCCACGACGCCCTCGTCGGCAAAGAAGGCGGCCTGAAACTGTAATTGGCGCAGCGTTATCAGTTCGAAAAAACCGAAAGCCACATCGACGGTATGACCATTAATCGCTTCCAGTAACTGGTCCGCACTCATCACATCAATACGATAATTAATTTCCGGATAGCGTGCCGACACTGCCTGTAAGACCCCGGTCAGGGAAATACTGCACTGCGGCACCACACCCACCCGCAGTGTGCCCTGGATCCCATGTTTCATGGCATCCACTTCCAGTTTTAGCCCCTGATACACAGAGACCATTTCTCTGGCCCAGGAAAGTACCCGCTCGCCCTCCGGGGTGAACCCTGAAAATGTATTCGTCCGGTTAATCAGAGAAACGCCCAGTTCATGCTCCAGGTTCTTCAGCCGCATGGAAAGCGTCGGCTGACTGACAAAACTGGCTTCGGCGGCCCGGCCAAAATGTTTTTCCTGTTCCAGGTTACACAAATAGACCAGTTGTTTTAAATCCATGTGGTGTTATTCCCGTACTGAAAGGTAAGTAATCTGCTTTACGGACCGGCTCCGGATGCAGCCAGGTGCGTATCTGTTAAGGGTGGCTCCATTTCAGCAAGGTTGCAATATTCTCACGATAAACAGGCTCTATCGCTCGTTAATTGGAATCAATTAGACACCAGTAAAACATAAAAGCACAATTCTGTTCATATAATGAGTACAATTTTTCAACATCATCCAACGGAAGCGGCATCCACTATGAAATTTAAACGTCAGATTAAACCGTATCGTGCGGCAGCCGGTGGCTGGGGTTCGCTGGAAGCAACTACCCGTTTCGTCTTCGACAGTAAAGCGGCGCTTAAGAATATGCGTAACCTGATGCGTATGAATAAAGCCCGTGGGTTTGACTGTCCGGGATGTGCCTGGGGCGATGATAATAAAAGTACGTTCAGTTTCTGCGAGAACGGTGCCAAAGCGGTTACCTGGGAAGCCACCCGCCGCACCGTTGACCCTGACTTTTTTGCGCAGCATAGTGTCAGTCGCCTGTATGCCGAAAGCGACTATTTTCTGGAGTATCAGGGAAGGTTAACCCACCCACTCTCTTATAACCCGGACACCGACCATTATGAGCCTGTCAGCTGGGAGGACGCCTTTACCCTGATTGCTCAGCATATTCACGCCATGGATAACCCGGATCAGATTGAGCTTTATACATCAGGCCGCGCCAGTAATGAAGCGTCGTGGCTCTATCAGTTGTTTGGCCGCATGCTGGGTACCAATAATTTCCCGGACTGCTCAAACATGTGCCACGAAGCCAGTGGTACCGGCCTGAAACGCAGTATCGGTGTCGGTAAAGGGACTATCCGGCTGGATGATTTTGAGAGTGCGGATGCGATTTTTGTCTTCGGACAGAACCCCGGCACCAACCATCCGCGTATGCTGCACAGTTTACGTCACGCGGCGGAACACGGAGCCAGCATCGTCACCTTCAACACCCTGCGTGAACGTGGCCTGGAACGGTTTGCCGACCCGCAGAACCCTCTGGAAGTCGTTACCCCTATGGCCGGTAAGATCAGCTCCTCTTATTATCAGCCTCGTCTCGGGGGTGATATGGCTGCGGTGCGCGGGATGGTGAAGGCGTTGCTGGAAGAACATCGCCGCCAGTTAGCGCTGGATGGCGAAGGGATTTTTGATACTCAATTTATCCGTGAACATACCCACGGGGTGGATGCCTACCTGGCGGCAGTGGATGCGACCGGCTGGGAAGCGATCACCGCGGGTTCAGGGCTTTCCGAAGAGGAATTACGTCAGGCAGCGGCTATCTATCAGCACTCTGAACGGGTGATTTGTACCTGGGCGATGGGCATAACTCAGCATAAACATTCTGTCGATACCGTGCGTGAGATTGCTAACCTGCAACTGCTGTTTGGCCAGCTGGGGAAAAAAGGCGCCGGTCTGTGCCCGGTACGCGGACACAGTAATGTGCAGGGTAACCGGACCATGGGTATCGATGAAAAGCCCGGCGCGCCTTTCCTTGACGCACTGGGGACGCATTTCGGTTTCGAGCCACCACGCAGGGCCGGTCATAATACCGTGGAAGCCATCGAGGCCATGCTGCGTGATGAAATCCGGGTGCTGATCACTCTTGGCGGGAACCTGGCGGCGGCGGCCCCGGACTCCCCGCGTACCGAAGAAGCGTTACAACGCTGCGGACTCACGGTGCATATCAGTACCAAACTGAACCGCACGCATCTGGTTCCGGGCTATGAGAACAGCCTGATATTACCGACACTGGGCCGCACCGAGCGGGATATGCAACGCACCGGGTCTCAGTTTATTACGGTTGAAGATTCTTTCAGTATGGTTCATGCCTCTGAAGGCATCGGTATTCCGCTGTCGGAACATCAGCGCTCCGAGACAGCCATCGTTGCCGGTATTGCCAATGCGGTACTCGGCCGGGAGAAAGCCAACTGGCAAGGGATGGCTGACGATTACTCGGTGATCCGTGACCATATCGCCGCCACCCTGCCGGGGTTTGACGATTTTAATCAGAAATGCGAGCAGCCTGGTGGCTTTTATCTGGGCAACGCGGCGGCCCGGCATGTCTTTGCAACCCCGTCCGGCAAAGCAGAGTTCAGTGCCGCACCTCTGCCCGATACGCTGTTTCCGCAACTCGGTAATACAACTGTGCCCTTTGTGTTACAGACACTCCGTTCACATGACCAGTACAACACCACTATCTATGGTCTGGATGATCGCTACCGGGGGGTTTACGGTCAACGCAGGGTGGTATTTATCCACCCGGAAGATATGGCTGAACAAGGAATGCGCGAAGGCGATAAGGTTGATATCGAAACGCTGTGGAATGACGGGATCACCCGCCAGGTCGAGGGGTTTGTACTGGTGCCCTATAATATACCGCGCGGTAACCTGGCCGCCTATTATCCGGAGACGAATCCGCTGGTGCCGTTATCCAGCTTCGGGGATGACAGTGGCACACCGACGTCCAAGTCGATACCGGTAAAACTCTCCCTCACCCGACAGCAACCGTCATTGCGGATCGCCTGAAGGCAATTAACGCAAAAAAGCCGGAGATGACTCCGGCTTTTTTTATCTTTCTCGGTTTGGCTATTGCCCGGCAGCGATGATTCGCGTAAAACTGTCAGCCGCTGTTAGGCCACGAAACTATAAAATTATGTTCCAGGATAACCCGCTGCTGTCGCAGCTGAAAGAAACACTTCATGCACAAACTCCCCGCGCGGAGGGTGTGGTAAAAGGTACCGATAAAGGCTTTGGCTTTCTGGAAGTCGATGCCCAGAAGAGCTACTTTATTCCGCCTCCGCAGATGAAAAAAGTGATGCATGGCGACCGTGTGGTTGCTGTCATCCAGACCAATAACGGTAAAGAAAGTGCCGAACCGGAAACCCTGGTAGAGCCGTTTCTGACCCGCTTTGTGGGTCGCGTCCAGAAAAAAGATGACCGGTTATCCATTATTCCCGATCATCCGCTGCTGAAAGATGCCATTTCCTGTCGGCCAGCCCGTCACCTGGAACATGAATTTCAGGCCGGAGACTGGGCTGTCGCTGAAATGCGCCGTCATCCGTTAAAAGGTGACCGCAGCTTTTACGCCGAACTGACCGGGTTCATTACCTTCGCTGAAGATCATCTGGCCCCGTGGTGGGTGACACTGTCACGCCACAATCTGGAGCGTGAAGCCCCGGACGTTGGTTTCGGTGAAATGCTCGACGAGCAGTTAACCCGTGAAGACCTGACGGCGCTGGAATTTGTCACTATCGATAGTGCCAGCACGGAAGATATGGACGATGCCCTGTACACCGAAGAGTTGCCTGACGGTAAACTTCGCCTGACGGTGGCCATTGCAGACCCGACGGCGTATGTTCCCGAGGGGAGTGAGCTGGATAAACTGGCCGCACAGCGTGCCTTTACCAACTATCTGCCGGGCTTTAACATCCCGATGCTGCCTCGTGAGCTGTCTGATGATGTCTGCTCGCTGCGTCCGGGCGTACGTCGTCCGGTGCTGGCCTGTCATATCGTTATCGATAAAGACGGCACGCCGGAAGCGGAAACCCGTTTCTTTGCCGCATGGATTGAATCAAAAGCCAAACTGGCTTATGACAATGTCTCTGACTGGCTGGAAAATACCGGTGACTGGCAGCCTGCCAGCGAAGCCATTGCTCAGCAGATCACCCTGCTGCAACGTTTTTGTCTGGCCCGTAATGAATGGCGTCGTAAGAATGCGCTGGTTTTCAAAGATCGTCCGGATTATCGCTTTATTCTCGGTGAGAAAGGCGAAGTGCTGAAAATCGTTGCAGAACCCCGCCGTATTGCTAACCGCATGATTGAAGAAGCCATGATCACCGCCAATATCTGTGCGGCTAAGGTTCTGGGTGAGGCTCTCGGCTTTGGAATTTATAACGTCCATGCCGGTTTCGATGAAGCTAACGCAGAGCAAGTCACAGGCGTTCTTGCAGGTCATGGTATTACGGTGGACCCGAAAGAAATAGCGACGCTGGAAGGCTTTAAGACTATGCGCCGCGAACTGGACAGTATGCCCACCCAGTATCTGGACAGCCGCATTCGCCGCTTCCAGTCATTCGCTGAGATCAGCACCAAGCCGGGTCCTCATTTCGGTCTGGGACTGGAAGCCTACGCGACCTGGACCTCTCCTATCCGTAAATATGGTGACATGATCAACCATCGTTTACTGAAGGCGATTATCCTGGGCCAGCAGGCTGAACTGCCGGCAGAAGAGCTGACCACCATTATGGGTGAGCGTCGCCGTCTGAACCGTATGGCAGAACGGGATGTCGGGGACTGGTTATATGCCCGTTATCTGGCCCCTTATGCCGGTACCGATCAAAAGTTCCCTGCAGAAATCATTGATATCTCGCGCGGCGGAATGCGTGTCAGGCTGACGGATATCGGTGCCGTGGCCTTTATCCCTGCACCGTTTATCCACAGTGTGCGTGATGAACTGGTGTGCAGCCAGGACAGTGGTACCGTGCAGATCAAAGGTGAAGAACGCTATCGTGTGACAGACCTGATTGACGTGACGATTGCTGAAGTCCGTATGGAAAACCGCAACGTAGTTGCCCGCCCGGTCGTCTGATGACCGTGACATACTCCCCCCGGGGAGTATGTTCTTTCCCCTGTTCTTTCCTGCCACAGCATTTACCTGGCCAGTCGTCTTTACACTCAACCGTGTTGCTGCGCCTGCGGCAGGCACCTTTCCGTGAAGTCGCCACTGCGGGCGGCGAGTAACGGACGAGGTAACGCGACTTCTCCGAAAACAGACCGTGATAAAGGTTTGCAAAAAGATTCAGAATATTCACGCTATCCCTGCCCGGGGTTCACCCTGTACTCTCTGAGGCAACGGCTGCCCGGCGGCCGTCATACCTGCGACGGGCCGCTATCAGGTCCATCCTACTCTGCAAGATTTCAGTCGTTTTTTTGCCATCACCGGCAATAAACTGAGGAGCTGACCGTGATAATCACAAAAAAAACGATAACGTCGATGATTGTTATCACACTGCTGATCGGAAGTGTTACCGGATGTTCTAACTGGTCGAAACGGGACCGGCATACCGCGTTAGGGGCCGGTATCGGCGCTATCGGTGGCAATATACTGACGGGCGGCAGCACCCTGGGGACACTAGGCGGAGCAGCTGTCGGTGGCGTTATTGGCCGCCAGACACACTGATCATCTGGAGATAAGGGCCGGGAACGGCCCTTTTAATAGCAGAGGGTTTAGCCACCGGCGAGTTTCACTTTCAACCCTTTAGCTTCCAGCAGCGATTTCAGTAAATCACGCTTATCCCCCTGGATTTCGATATCGCCTTCTTTTACCGATCCCCCGCAGCCACATTTCTTCTTAAGTTCAGCGGCCAGTTTACTCAGCTCAGCCTCCGGCAGATCCAGGCCCGTGATGATACACACCCCTTTCCCTTTACGGCCGCTGGTCTGGCGTTGGATCCTGACAATACCGTCCCCTTTGGGGCGCTCTTTCACTTCAGCAACCGGTCTGATGCGTCCGCTCTCAGTGGAGTAAACCAGATTATCCTGACCCATTATGCCCCCTGTAATGATTGCAGAATCGATGCCAGCGTAGCGGCCGGATCGGCTGACTGAGTGATCGGGCGACCAATCACCATATAGTCTACCCCGGCCTGTTTGGCTTGTGCCGGAGTCATGATACGACGTTGATCCTGTGCGGCGCTGCCCTCAGGACGGATCCCGGGCGTGACCAGCGAAAACGCATTCCCCAGCCGTTGTCTGAAAGTGACCGCTTCATGTGCGGAACAGACCACACCATCCAGACCACATTCTTTTGTCAGTGTTGCCAGATGCAATGCGTGTTCGGCCGGGGTACGGTCGATACCGATATCGTGTAAGTCACTGGCTTCCATACTGGTTAATACCGTCACCGCAATCAGCAGTGGCGCATCTTTCCCCATCGGGACCAAAGCTTCACGCGCGGCATTCATCATTCTTGCCCCGCCACTGGCATGCACATTCACCATCCAGACGCCAAGGTCAGCGGCTGCGGCAACAGCATGAGCAACCGTGTTCGGAATATCGTGAAATTTAAGGTCCAGAAAAACATCGAACCCGCGGGACTGCAGGGTCTTTACCCACTCAGGTCCGAAACGGGTAAACATCTCTTTACCCACTTTCAGACGGCAGCTTTGCGGATCGATAAGGTCTGTAAGCGCTAATGCCCGATTGATATCGTCAAAGTCGAGTGCAACCAGCACCGGTGAGGTAACAGAAGATGGCGATAAAGCAGACATGGCAGTTTTCCTTTAAATAACAAAAGAGCATCGGGCTTGACTGATAAACGGCGCTTATTCTACCTGCCTGGCTTTGGTTGTCACCCTTTTTGCACGGTGCTGATGTGCAGAGGGTTCAGTCCATAATGTATGTTGTAACTAAATAGCCGTAAAAAAAACAGAGCCTGCGCTCTGTCTGTGATTATTGTCCGTCCAGGCCACGAATGGGTTTGACCGAAGCCCAGGTCCGACATGAAGGGCAATGCCAGTAAATAGCATGTGCGGTAAAACCACATTTTTCACACCGGTAACGTGGTTTAGTCCGTATCTGTTCTCCTACCATATTACGCAAAACCGCAAGGCTCTGTTTCGCCCGTCCGTCTTCAGCGTCCTGCAAATAATAGTTGATCAGACGATGAAAGCCCCGGGTCGTCGGGTTGTGATCCAGTTGCTTCATCAGGAACAATTGGGCCGGCTCCGTTCCTTCCGTCGAATCGATAATATCTGCCAGATACAGCTCCGCGGAGCTTCCGGTATCTGCGGCAACACATTGCTGCAGAAACTCCACCCATTGGGCTGGCGCATTCAGGCGCTGGTAACAGCCATCCAGCAGTGGCAACACTTCACTCACGAACTCAGGGTCCTGCTGCAGTACACGTTGCAGACTTTGCACCGCTTTCTGATCATCCCCTTTTTCTATAAAAATGCGCCCCATCATTATCGAAATACGGGCACAGTTCTTATCGGCGGACTCCCCTTTTTTGAGCAGGGTAAGCGCCTTATCGAGATCATCACTACTCATCGCCTGTAAAGCCAGCTCACAATACAGATGTGCAATAACACTCTTCTGTTTATCCTGCCCCAACCGTACCAGGCGCTCAGCCGTGTCAATCGCCTGACTCCAGTCACTGGTCAGCTGATAAATCTGCAGTAACTGCGTGAGTGCGCCTTCCCGGAAATCAGTTTCATCCGTTAACTGGGCAAACATATCCTCGGCACGATCATACAGGCCGGCGGCCAGGTAGTCCCGTCCCAGTTGATGAACTGCCAATAATCGCTGGTCATAATCCAGGGACGTGCTTTCCATCAATGACTGATGGATACGAATGGCTCTGTCTACTTCCCCCCGGGAGCGAAAAAGGTTACCCAGCGTCAGATGTGCTTCAATGGCACCACTGTCCTCTTTGAGCATATCCAGGAACAGATCAACAGCTTTGTCCTGCTGATTTGAAAGTAAAAAGTTTACGCCTGTCACATAATCACGGGAAAGACGATTGGCTTCCTGTTGTTTGTCCTGATGCGCGCTACGACGTCCCATATACCAGCCATAGGCCGCAGCAACAGGCAATAACAGAAACAGCAATTCGAGCATAGCCGATTATTCCTTCACCACGGATTTATCCCTGGCTGTGGTGACAGAATTGGCCGGAACATACTGCGCTTCAAGGCGCTTAATTTTACGACGGGCGTGCGATAACGCCAGACGCATGCGCAGCCAGAACAATCCACAAATGACCCACCCCAGGATAAACCCGGCGCCGAACAACGATGCCAGCAGCGTAGATACGCGAAAATCGCCCTGTGCCAGCAGATAGTTAAAGGTCACTATCTGATCATTTTTGGCTCCCAGGGTAATTGAGATAATAAAAATGACCAGTACGACTAAAAAAATCAGTAAATATTTCACAATGCATCCTGTTATCGTTTTCTTTCTCTCATCAGGCGTATAAACAGCGACACGCGACTGACAGGAAATACCGGCTTACCCGCATCATTATATTATGGGGATGCTGGCTGTATTTACAATATTACTTTTCTCTTTGTCCTGTGAATTATCCCTGCCTGACGCGTTCGCTCAGGATCCCCCGGAATAATGCACAAGCCACCGTCAGCGTGATACCCGCGACCATCACTGACATGATAACATCCCGGGGCCAGTGCATACCGAGCGCCATCCGGCTCCCCATCACCACAATAGCCCAGACAAAGGTAGCAACCACGGTAACATAATGACGCTTTACTCCCGCCAGCACCAGCATCAGTAATGCCCAGCAGGCCGCAAACATACTGTGTCCTGACGGGAAGGCGTAGCCGGTTTCATAAGCCCAATGCTGCCGCAGCCAGCCGGGAATAAACGGCTCCTGCCCTGTCACCCGTTCGACAAGCTGGCCACGTTCCTGACCGGAAAGATGATAGAAATGATCCACCGAGGTGCCGGACACCCTGCTTATCCATAAAGTATATGGTCTGGGTTCCTGAACATAATGCTTGATAAGCGTATTGATACCCTGCCCGCCCCACACGACCAGCACGACCAGCACCGCCGTCTGCAAGAGTTCACGCAGGCCTGCCCCATCCCCGTATCGAAGCCATAACAACCACCCGCCGAGCAGCAAGCTGGTCAGTATACCCCAGGGTCTCGTCACCGTCTCAGTAAACGCGAATAATACCGGCTTAAGAGGCAACGTATTGTCGGGCTGCCAGTGCCAGCCCGACACCCAAATCAGTAAGGGCAGACAAAGTAATATCAGCACACCGGTACTGACTGATTTTAAAACCTTAAACATCGCATATCCTTTTTCTGCCTGTCGTGAGTAAAAATTATCATTTTCTGCCACAGCCGGAATACGCTACGCTCACCGCTTGCCTGATTGTGCTTTCCCGCTGGCACGAACTGCATAACATTACGTTACGATGCACAATTATGGCACAATACACAGATAACCTCTGTCATTCAGAGTGCTGATAATAATACAGTTTTATAGTAACGGAGTTTACATGCAACTTAAGCGGGTGGCCCAGGCCACACTACCTACACCCTGGGGAGATTTCCTGATGGTGGGGTTTGAAGAGATAAAAACAGGTAAAGACCACGTCGCACTGGTCTACGGTGATATCAGTGGTGATACGCCCGTCCTTGCCAGAGTTCACTCTGAATGCCTGACCGGGGATGCACTATTCAGCTTACGTTGCGACTGTGGTTTTCAGCTTGAAGCAGCACTCAATGCTATCGCCACCGAAGGCCGGGGCGTGTTGTTGTATCACCGTCAGGAAGGCAGAAATATCGGTTTACTGAACAAGATCCGTGCTTACGCGCTGCAGGATCAGGGGCTGGATACGGTTGAGGCCAACCTCAAACTCGGTTTTGCCGCCGATGAGCGTGATTTTACTCTGTGTGCTGATATGTTCAGTTTGCTGGACGTTCATGCCGTACGCTTGCTGACTAATAATCCACGCAAGGTCAGCGTACTGACCGACGCGGGCATCAACATTACCGAGCGGGTTCCGCTGGAAGTGGGAAGAAACCCTAAAAACACCGGCTATCTGGACACCAAGGCATTAAAAATGGGACACCTGCTTCATCCGCATAATGATGACTAAGGCCTGCAATTAACTCCGCCGGGGCAACTGCAGAGCGTACTGAGCCCCGCCTGTTATCTCAGGTAACGCCGTCTTATCGTGCTCAGCGGGATAACGGTCACATCAGTCACCAGGAAAAGACGGTGCTAAAACGTCTATGTCAGACATTGCATGAGAAGGTAAATGACCCCGGACCAGAACATAAGACACAGTGCGACCGCCGTGCCCCATATCCTGCAACGGTAACGACAAAGAGAAGTCCTGCGGAAGTTTTCTGGCGCCTGATACCCTTTAACGCGGGTACGAAAAGAAAAATGCATAATACATCCCTGTTTGCCTGGCAAAATACATCAGCGAGTCATACAACCACTGGCCGATATATTCCGTCGCCGGCCATCCATAACCGGCATACTCAAGATCAACGTTAATATTAACACTATCGGGCCGGGGCCACGGTCAGGTTATTTAACCGGTAAACGGATATCTTTAAACATCGCTTCAATATCTTCATTCGAACGCAATGCAATTGCCGCATCCACCACGTCACGGGTCAGATGGGGAGCGAATCGCTGAATAAAGTCATACATATAGGTTCTGAGGAAACTGCTGCTTCTGAAGCCTATTTTAGTGGTGCTGTAAGTGAAGATATCAGACACATCAATCTTCACCAAATCGGTTTCCGTCACCGGGTCAATGGCCATACTGGCAATCACACCGATCCCCAATCCCAGCCGGACATAGGTCTTAATAACATCCGCATCGGTGGCGGTAAAGACAATTTTTGGTGTCAGCCCGGCTTGATTAAACGCGGAATCCAGTTCTGAGCGGCCGGTAAAACCGAAGGTATAAGTCACCAGCGGATATTCTGCCAGGTCATTAATAGTTACCCGGGCTTTTTCGGTCAGCGGATGTCCTGGCGGGACGACGATAGCACGGTTCCAGTGATAACAGGGCAACATCACTAAATCATCATAGAGGTGCAATGCTTCAGTGGCGATAGCAAAGTCAGCATTCCCTTTTGATACCGCTTCCGCTATCTGCGTCGGTGACCCCTGATGCATATGCAAGGATACCCGGGGATAACGCTGAATAAAGCCTTTAATCACCGGAGGAAGCGCATAGCGTGCCTGGGTGTGCGTTGTCGCGACATACAGAGAACCCTGATCAGGCCAGGTATGCTCACCGGCGACCGATTTTATTGCTTCAACTTTAGATAATACTTCACGTGCAATACGAATGATTTCATCGCCGGCCGGAGTTACCTGAGTCAGGTGCTTACCACTGCGTGAAAAGATTTGAACACCGAGTTCATCTTCCAGCATTCGAACCTGTTTACTGATCCCGGGCTGTGACGTATAAAGCCCTTCCGCAGTAGAGGAAACATTCAGGTTATGGTTAACGACTTCGACGATATAGCGTAATTGCTGTAATTTCATAGCCCACCTTTTCGGGACAAAAGGTACTTATTGCCTGCATTCCTGCAAAAAAGTTATCTGATTAATTTATATTTATTAACAGAGCATACATTGCTGTTTACTATAACCACTATAGCATTAATTTATAATTAACAGAACAAATAGCTATATCCGGTAATCAATGTACAGCGATTGCATCAGTAAGAGTCTGAAAAAGGCTGCGGTGTGGTCGTTTTTCCATAAGGCGGCGGCTGGCTGTCAGGGACGGTGTTTTGCCAGTACGCAGATCGGGTAATACCTGACCGCAATTATCGCAAGACAGCTTATCGCCATCATTGTTTTACCGGCTTCCCGACTTCCGGAGGGAGCGAAGCATCAGGAATAATAAAAAACGCCCGGTAAAGTTCACCGGGCGTTATCGGGCTGATGAATATCAACCCGGGTCAGGACGAATCACAGAAAACGCTACTTTTTAACTTCCTGCCACTGCCCGTCAATAAAGAACATCGACCAGCCGGTCGCTTTACCGTCTTTTTCCGAAGAAACATATTGCTGTTTGGTCTTACGACTAAACCGGACCAGCGTTTTATTCCCCTGGGGATCAACGGCCGGTGCCTGAGTCAGATAAATAAACTTCTCCGGCAAACGGTCGCTGAACCGTTGCAACTCTTCCACTAACGGAGCTCGTGTCTCGCGGGATTTAGGGAAGGTATTCGCAGCCAGGAAAATACCGGCAGCCCCGTCACGCAGCACAAAATAGGCGTCAGACTTTTCGCAGGCAAGTTCAGGTAAAGGTACCGGGTCTTCTTTCGGCGGAGCAACATCGCCGTTACGAAGGATTTTACGGGTATTCTTACACTCGTCGTTGGTACAGGCCATGTATTTACCGAAACGTCCCATTTTCAGGTGCATTTCGCTACCACATTTTTCGCATTCCACCACCGGGCCGTCATAGCCTTTAATACGGAATTCACCCTCTTCGATTTCATACCCGTCACAGGAAGGGTTATTACCACAGACATGCAGTTTGCGCTTTTCATCGATCAGGTAGCTGTCCATCGCGGTACCGCATTTTTGGCAGCGCGGACGCGCACGCAAAGCGTTAGTTTCCGCATCGTCCCCTTCCAGAATATTAAGAACTTCATTTTCAGGGATCAGGTTAATGGTCTGCTTACAGCGCTCTTTCGGCGGCAGCGCATACCCGGAACAGCCCAGGAAAACCCCGGTGGTGGCGGTACGAATACCCATATGCCGCTGACAGGTCGGACATTCGATAGAGGTCAGCACCATCTGGTTCGGTTGCATGCCTCCTTCTTCAGGATCCTTATCTGCTTTCTGCAATTGATCACTGAAGTCCGTGAAGAAATGATCCAGCACCGCACGCCATTCGGCCTGATCATTCGCTACCTGATCGAGGTTATCTTCCATACGTGCGGTGAAATCATAATTCATCAATTCGCGGAAATTAGCTTCCAGACGATCGGTAACAATTTCACCCATCTTTTCTGCATAGAAACGACGGCTTTCGACCCGGACATAGCCACGGTCCTGGATGGTAGAGATGATAGAGGCATAGGTCGAAGGACGGCCAATGCCCCGTTTTTCAAGCTCACGTACCAGCGAAGCTTCACTGAAACGGGCCGGAGGCTTAGTAAAATGCTGTGCAGGCAGCACTTCCAGCAGCGCAGGTGCATCACCTACCTCAATGGCCGGCAGCGTCAGATCATCATCGTTTTTGCGTAATGCCGGCATGACACGCGTCCAGCCATCAAAGCGCAACGTACGTCCTTTCGCTTTCAGACGATAATCCCCCGCCATCACGGTCAGAGTGGTGGAGTCATATTTCGCCGGAACCATCTGACAGGCGACGAACTGACGCCAGATCAGCTGATATAACTTCTGCGCGTCTGCTTCCATGTCTTTCAGTTGTTCGGCAAGCACATTGACGTCAGACGGACGGATAGCTTCGTGCGCTTCCTGAGAATTATCTTTATTGGTATAAATATTGGCCTTTTCCGGCAGGTAGTTATTACCGAAATTACCGTCAATATACCCCCGGGCCATTTCAATCGCATCCTGGCTCAGGTTGGTGGAATCCGTACGCATATACGTGATGTGGCCGCTCTCATAGAGTCGCTGCGCCAGCATCATGGTTTTCTTTACACCGTAGCCCAGACGGGTACTCGCCGCCTGTTGCAACGTTGAAGTAATAAAAGGTGCGCCAGGCTTACTGCTGGTGGGTTTATCTTCCCGCTCCGTGACCTGATACGTCGCTTTTTCCAGTTCAGCGACAGCGGCCCGGGTCGTCTCTTTATTGACCGGGCGGAAGGCTTTGTCGTGATGATGCGATACACGCATCAGCAGCTCGGTCCCCTGCGGGGTATTCAGCCGGGCATCAACTTCCCAATATTCTTCCGGGACAAAGGCTTTGATTTCACGCTCACGCTCTACCACCAGCCGCACAGCAACTGACTGAACGCGACCGGCGGATAAACCGCGCGCAACTTTTTTCCACAACAGAGGCGAGACCATGTAGCCTACCACACGGTCCATAAAGCGACGTGCCTGCTGGGCATTAACACGATCGATATTCAGTTCACCCGGCTCTTCAAAGGCCTGACGGATCGCATTCTTAGTGATCTCGTTAAACACAACGCGGCTGAAGCGCGAATCGTCTCCACCGATGACCTCACGCAGGTGCCAGGCAATCGCCTCTCCTTCGCGGTCCAAATCCGTTGCGAGATAAATATGGTCAGCATCCGCTGCCAGGGTTTGTAATTCAGAAACGACTTTTTCTTTACCCGGTAAAATCTGGTAGTTGGCTTCCCAGTTGTGCCATGGATCGACACCCATGCGGTTCACCAGAGCGGCCTTCTCGTCTTTTTTTCCTGACTTTGCTGTTTTGGCTTTACCGGCTTCTGCCGTCTTCTTAGCCAGAGACCCGCTGGTCGGCAGGTCCCGAATATGACCTACGCTGGACTTAACGACAAAGCCACTGCCAAGGTATTTATTAATAGTTTTAGCCTTTGCCGGTGACTCAACAATAACGAGTGCTTTACCCATAGATAACTTTACCTAATAAAAACGTCCTGAAGAACGGGAGAGGAGAACTCCCCTGATTTGCAACAACGCTACTTGCTGCTGACTCCCGCAGTTCACGCCATGATCCATTGATAACTGATAATAGCCCGGAAATAACAGTATGATTAAAATAATCTTTTACTTTAGTTCCCCGGCCGGTCGTGAAGCGGGCTCCCTGATTCGCAAATCGTCCACACTCTACCTGATAAAATTTGAGACGCAACTTTATTAGCATCCTGACAAATTTCCGCCCGTCTGCACCAGCAAAATTTTTGTGGTGCCCGGTCAAACCGCTTACAATACCCACACTCTTTGCCATGACTTTATCTCAAGTGAGGAAAACAATGTCTGAACACCCTGAATATATAGATAAAACAGCGCTGCTCAACATCGCTAATCAATCAATGACCGGCCATGATGACTACTTTTCGGCAATGCAGGTGACAGGCGTAGATGAAAAGAACGGACTCCTGATGTTCAGCGGCCCACTGTTCACCGATGCACAGGGCTTACCGACACGTCAGACCACCGCAGTGTTTAACGTGTTTAAGTTTCTGACGCTGAACTTATCATCACGCTACCGTCTGAAACAATGACCCCGGGAAATCCCGGGGTCATTTTTCGGTATCAGAGCCACTGACTACCCTTTAAAGTAGCGGTTTTTCACCACGTTGCCACCATTTCTGGAGCATACGTTCAGCGACCTGCGCACCGCTCTGAGTGAAACGCTCAATGATGCTTTTCTTTTTACTGTAGCTGACCGACAGGATAGTAAACTTATCCATCTGGCGGATAATCACTTCATCACTGGTGGCGATTTCATCCACCAGGCCATTTTCCAGCGCCTGACGACCATACCAGTGTTCACCGGTGGCTACTGAATCAATATCCAGCCCCGGGCGCATCTGATGAACAAACGATTTAAACAACTGATGCGTTTCGTTCAGGTCTTCACGGAATTTCTCGCGCCCTTCTTCCGTATTCTCACCCAGCAGCGTCAGAGTGCGTTTATATTGTCCGGCCGTGTGGAGCTCAATATCAATGTCATTGCGTTTCAGCAACCGGTTGAAATTAGGCACCTGTGCAACGACCCCGATAGAGCCGATAATAGCAAACGGCGCCGCAATGATCCGTGACGCGACACAGGCCATCATATAACCGCCGCTGGCGGCCACCTTGTCGACCACAGCCGTCAGGGGAATATTGTGATCACGAAGGCGTTGCAACTGTGATGCCGCCAGGCCATAGCCATGCACGACTCCGCCCGGACTTTCCAGACGTAACAACACTTCATCTCCGGCAGAAGCCACCGACAATACAGCAGAAATTTCTTTACGCAACGAGGCTACTTCCCCCGCATCCATGCTGCCTTTAAAATCCAGCAGGAACAGGGTGTTTTTACTCTCTTCACTAAGCCCCTGTTTGGCCTTCGCCTTATCGGCTTTAGCTTTTTCTTTGCGCTGTTTTTTTTCCGCTTTCAGGAACAGTTTTTGTTCATGCTCCGGCAGTTTCGCGACCGCCAGAGTCTGTTTCAGGGTCTGGTAATCCTCCCCCGGGTGCCCTAACTGAAGCTGGCCTTGTCCCCCTTTTTTACGGGAAGACAGGCTCACAATGGCCACTGCCAGCGCAATAATAGCAACGACAACAGTGACAATTTTCGCTAAAAATAATCCATATTCTGCAATAAAACTCACTCAGTCCACCTTAGTCAATTTCGGTTAAACGCATGTTTTCCTGACCGGCCTGACGCACTGAGGGGCGCAGAAACCGGCCGCTAAGCTGGAAATTAACAGCATGTTATCTTAGTGTACCATAGGATAATTTTCGGCATAACTGCATGAAATTTTAAAAACAAAGGACCCGCCTGTGAATGCTCAGCAACAAACCAACCTGTTGAAAAATCGTACCCTTCTGGTCACCGGTGCCTCAGACGGCATAGGTCGCGAAGCGGCCCTGACGTTCGCCCGTCAGGGGGCCAGGGTACTGCTGGCTGGCAGAAACCGCCAAAAGCTCAATCAGGTCCGTGACGATATTGCCGCCGCGGGACTGACACCTGCGCCGGTACTGGTACTGGATTTTGCGACCGCAACCCCGGAAGACTGCCGGCAATTTGCCGCGGAAGTTGCCGCACTCACCCCGCAATTAGACGGTGTTCTGCATAATGCCAGCATCCTCGGCACCCTTCAGCCGATGGCGGACATTCCGCCGGCAGAGTGGTCACAGGTCATGAAAGTGAACCTGGATACGACGTTTTTCCTGACCCAGGCCCTGCTGCCTCAATTACTTACGGCACCCGCACCGTCGCTGGTCTTTACCACATCGAGTGTCGGCCGTGAAGGACGGGCCGGATGGGGAACCTATGCCGTTTCCAAATTTGCCACCGAAGGGATGATGCAGGTACTGGCAGCCGAATATAAGGACACTGCGTTGCGGGTCAACTGTATCAACCCGGGGGGGACACGTACCTCGATGCGTGCCAGCGCTTTTCCTGAAGAGGATGCTGCGCGCCTGAAAACCCCGGCCGATATTATGCCGGTCTACCTGTATCTGATGAGTGATGAAAGCCTGGGGAAAACAGGTATCAGTTTTGATGCTCAGCCCGGCAGAAAAGCCGGCCCGGCGGAATAGATAAAAAAAAACCCCGCAGTCGCGGGGTCTTAGTCTGACTAACGCTGAAAAATCAGCCCTGTCCTTTATTACGTTTAGAAACCGGCTTTGCTGACCCCGGACGGCCCGAACCCGGACGTCCCTGGGTGGAACGACGCCCATTGCCATTACTACTGACCTGAGTATGTCGTTTCACGGCTCGACGGATTTGGTTCGCTTTGGTACGACGACGATCCTTCTCCACCGCAAGCTTCGTTTCAGTCTCATCAGGCATTCCCACCAGCTGGCGAAGATAGTTCACTGAGGTCAGGTCCATCTCTGTGTAACCACCGCGGGGTAATCCTTTCGGCAGAGGAATATCGCCATAACGGACACGGATCAGGCGACTAACCTGGACACCCACGGCTTCCCATAACCGGCGGACTTCACGGTTACGACCTTCTGTCAGGGTAACGTTATACCACTGGTTAAGCCCTTCACCGCCCCCGAACTTCAGGGTTTTAAAGGCCGCAGGACCATCTTCAAGTTGTACGCCTAAGCTTAACTGACGGATTTTATCATCATCAATCTGGCCAAAAACACGCACGGCGTATTCGCGTTCAACTTCACGGCTCGGGTGCATCAGCCGGTTCGCCAGTTCACCGTCAGTGGTGAACAGCAACAGACCGCAGGTATTCACATCAAGACGACCGACCGCTATCCAGCGGGCACCATTCAGTCGTGGCAGACGATCAAACACCGTCGGGCGACCTTCAGGATCATTGCGGGTACAGAGCTCACCTTCCGGTTTGTAGTACGCCAGAACACGGCATACCTGAGACGCGCTTTCAGCCACCCGGACAAGGTGCCCGTCAATACGAATTTTAAGCGCGGTATTCGTATCAACGCGGTCACCCAGTGTGGCAACTTTACCATCAACACTGACCCGACCTGCGGAGATAACAGATTCGATTTCACGTCGGGAACCGTGCCCGGCACGTGCTAAAACTTTTTGTAACTTTTCGCTCATTGAGCAGCCTCACTGTCGCCTTCCCAGGCCTCAGGGTTAGGATGTATTTAATTTAAAAATCAAATACTTACGTAAAAAATCACTGCCATTATACAGGATGGCGGCCCTAATGTAACGTTATTTATCGGGCCGTACCTGTGGCGCGGGCATGGGTTGCCCCCGCACGGCTCTTAACTGAACGGGGCAGGATCACCGCTGCCGACACGGATCACTTCCGGCGCAGGACCGGTGAGATCGACTACGGTGGTGGGTTGCTGACCAATAGTGCCTCCGTTCAGGATGAGATCGACCTGCTTACCGATACTGTCCTGAATGTCTTCCGGGTCCGACTCTGCAAACTCATTGCCAGGTAACATCAGTGTGGTCGACATCAGCGGTTCATTCAGCGCTTCAAGCAGAGCCTGAGCCACCGGATGGGCTGTCACCCGCAGACCGATGGTCTTCCGCTTTTCGTTCATTAAGCGGCGCGGCACTTCTTTGGTAGCTTTCAGTAAAAAGGTATAGCACCCGGGGGTATTATTTTTGATCAGACGGAATGCACTGTTATCGACCTGGGCGTAAACCGATAACTCAGACAAGTCACGGCACATCAGTGTGAAATGATGGTTCCCATCCAGCTGACGTAACCGGCAAATACGCTCCATCGCGGATTTATCTTCCAGGCGACATCCCAGTGCATAACCGGAATCCGTCGGGTAGACGATCACGCCGCCCTTATTCAGATAGTCCACCGCCTGGCTTATCAGCCGGGGTTGCGGGTTTTCCGGATGGATATAAAAAAACTGACTCATACTTCACTCCCGGCACCGGATTTAACCGGTGCGTTATTTTGAATGTGCGGAAAACGCAGCCAAAGGGCTTCAACACCGGCAGGTAACCAGAGGTTTCTGCCCAGTTCTATCCACGCACAGGGCTGATGAAAATCAGAGCCCTGGGAGGCGGCGAGTCCGTATTCCTGTGCATACAGGGCGAGTTGCTGGCGTTCGTTCGGGGGCTGCTGACATTGCGCCACCTCCATCGCATCACCGCCAGCCTCAGCAAAAAATTGCAGCAAACGTTTCAGCCATTTCGTGGATAACTGGTAACGTCCGGGGTGGGCCACCACCGCCCTGCCACCGGAAAGCTGAATGGCTTCAATAGCCTGTTCAATTGTACACCATTGTGCAGGGACGTATCCGGTTTTACCGCGCGCCAGATAACTTTTAAAAACTTTGGCAATGGTATCGGCTTTATTGCACTCCACCAGAAAGCGGGCAAAATGACCACGGGTGATTTCACCCTCGCCGGCCAGTCTGCGTGCGCCCTCCAGCGCTCCGGGAATACCGGCCTTCTCCAGCCGTTCGGCTATTTCCTGTGCACGCTGTTGACGTTTTTGTCGCTGACTGTCCAGCAACGCACAGATAGCCGGATGGTCAATATCCATCCCCAGGCCAACGATATGAATTTCATGGTTCTGCCAGCGGGTCGAGATCTCAACCCCGGTGATCAGCGCCAGAGGCAACCCATGACGGGCGATGGCCTCTTTCGCCGGTGCAATCCCCTCCGTGGTGTCATGGTCCGTGATCGCCAGAATATTAACGCCCCGCCCATGGGCACGCAGCACCAGCGCCTCCGGGGTTAACAGGCCATCGGAAGCTGTTGTGTGGCTATGCAGGTCATACAAATTAAACGCCGTTCTGTCTGTCAAATTTACTCCATGCTATCGGTTGTCCGGGCGGATACCCGTGATTTTAGCAATAACTGCAAAAGATGTATTGACAATACGACAGTGAACTAGTTAACTAGTACGCAAGTTCAGATAAGGATACTTCTCATGTGTATGACGGCAATTCACTCTCTCCGCTGGTGGCGTATGACTCTCCCATAACAGGGCGATGTTTTCGTGCACCCGGCAGTCAACACAGTGCAGATTTCAGGGCCCGCTCATCGCGGGCTTTTTTTTGGATAGAATTCAGAGAAACAACAATGGCTACAGCAAAACCCGATTTAAAACTGATTACCGGTGATGCCCCGTACCGTGATGACCCGGCAGCACTTTTCAACCAGCTCTGCGGTGCACGTCCGGCAACTCTGTTGCTGGAATCTGCCGATGTCGACAGTAAAAATAATCTGCAAAGCTTGCTGATCACTGACAGTGCTTTACGGATCACTGCATTCGGTCGTACCGTGACCGTACAGGCCTTGTCTGAAAACGGGGCCAGCCTGCTTCCCCTGCTGGATGCTGCTCTGCCTCAGGACGTGGAAATCTGCGTCAGGCCCGATGGCCGGGAACTGATCTTTCCGCCGATTGACCCGTTACAGGACGAAGACTCCCGCCTGAAATCAGTATCCGTAATGGATGCTCTGCGGCTGATCCCGACACTGATCCACAGTGACCCGAAACAACGCGAAGCGGTAATGCTGGGCGGGTTATTTGCTTATGACCTGGTCGCCGGGTTTGAAACTCTGCCGGAACTGACCAATGAACAGCGTTGCCCGGACTATTGTTTTTACCTGGCCGAAACCTTACTGGTCATTGATCACCAGTCACGCACCTCGCGGGTTCAGGCCAGTGTCTTTACCCCGTCGGTGAGCGAATTTGAACGTCTGCAACAACGCGTCCACCAGTTGCATCAGCAAATGTTACAACCTTCGGCCACGCCGGTAGCTCAGAAAGTGGAGCAAATGTCCCTGAGCTGTAATCAGAGCGATGAGGTTTATTGTGACGTTGTCACTAAACTGCAGCATGCCATCCGCATCGGCGAAATCTTCCAGGTCGTACCTTCCCGCCGTTTTTCTTTGCCCTGCCCGTCCCCCCTGGCCGCGTATGAGACCCTGAAAAACAGCAACCCAAGTCCTTATATGTTTTTTATGCAGGATCATGATTTCACGCTGTTTGGCGCATCCCCGGAAAGTTCACTGAAATATTCCGCCACCACGCGGCAGATAGAGATTTACCCGATCGCCGGTACCCGTCCGCGCGGACGTAATGCGGCCGGTGAACTGGACCGTGACCTGGACAGCCGTATTGAACTGGAAATGCGTACGGACCATAAAGAACTGGCGGAGCATCTGATGCTGGTTGACCTGGCGCGTAATGATCTTGCGCGCATCTGCGTGCCGGGCAGCCGGCATGTCGCCGATCTGACCAAAGTCGACCGCTATACATTTGTGATGCATCTGGTCTCCCGCGTCATCGGCAAGCTCCGTGAAGATCTTGATGTACTGCATGCATACCGCGCGGTGATGAACATGGGTACCCTGAGCGGAGCTCCGAAAGTCCGTGCGATGCAGCTTATTGCTGAGTCAGAAGGCACACGCCGGGGTTCCTACGGCGGGGCTGTAGGTTACTTCACCGGAACCGGAGATTTTGATACCTGCATTGTGATCCGTTCTGCTTATGTGGAAGACGGTATTGCAACCGTCCAGGCCGGGGGCGGTGTCGTGCTGGATTCCATACCTCAGGCAGAAGCAGACGAAAGTCGTAATAAAGCGCGTGCGGTGCTACGAGCCATCGCAACAGCCCATCAATGTAAGGAGATTTTCTGATGGCTGATATTTTACTGCTGGATAACTTTGATTCCTTTACCTACAACCTGGTCGACCAGTTGCGCACGTTCGGCCACCGGGTCATGGTTTACCGTAATAACCTGCCGGTGGAAACGCTGACAGAACGCCTGCGCACTATGGAAAGCCCGGTGCTGATGTTATCCCCGGGGCCTGGCACCCCTGCGGATGCCGGCAGCATGCCCGCCCTGCTGAAAGCCATGCGCGGCAAGGTTCCGATTATCGGTATCTGTCTTGGCCATCAGGCGATCGTCGAAAGTTACGGCGGCGTGGTGGGTCAGGCCGGGGAGATCCTGCATGGTAAAGCCTCTGCCATCAGCCATGACGGACAACATATGTTCAGTGGCTTACCGAATCCTTTACCGGTTGCCCGTTACCACTCGCTGGTCGGCAGTAGCATCCCGGCAGACGTCACGGTTAACGCGACCTTTAACGGAATGGTCATGGCCGTTCGTCATGATAAGGACAAAGTCTGCGGCTTCCAGTTCCACCCTGAGTCAATTCTGACCACGCAGGGAGCAAAGCTTCTGGAACAAACCCTGGTATGGGCGCTTAGCGATTAAGGACAAGGATATGCAACAAATTCTGGAACAACTCTATCAGGGCAAAATCATCAGCCAGGCAGAGAGTGAACAGCTATTCTCTGCTATCGTCACCGGAGAAATGGACCCGGTCTCACTGGGGGCCGCTCTGATAGCCATGAAAGTCCGCGGGGAAACTCCCCCGGAGATTGCCGGGGCCGCAACCGCCCTGCTGGCCAACGCGCGGAACTTTCCGCGCCCTGATTACCCCTTCGCTGACATTGTGGGTACCGGCGGCGACGGCAGCAACAGTATTAATATTTCCACCGCCAGTGCGTTTGTTGCTGCGGCCTGTGGCCTGAAAGTTGCCAAACATGGAAACCGCAGTGTCTCCAGTAAGTCTGGCTCTTCCGATTTACTGGCGGCCTTTGGCATCAACCTGGACATGCCCCCGGAAACCGCCCGTCAGGCCCTGGATGAAGATAACCTCTGCTTCCTGTTTGCCCCGCAGTACCACAGCGGCTTCCGGTATGCGATGCCTGTGCGTAAACAACTGCAGACACGCACATTGTTTAATGTGCTCGGGCCGTTAATTAACCCGGCCCGCCCTCCGCTGGCACTGATCGGCGTTTACAGCCCGCAGTTACTGCAACCGGTGGCTGAAACCCTGCGGATGTTAGGGTATCACCGCGCTGCCGTGGTTCATGGCGGAGGAATGGATGAAATTGCAGTCCACAGCAGCACTCTGGTGGCCGAATTGCGCGACGGGGAAATCACCCGCTATGAGGTCAGTCCGCCGGATTTTGGTCTGGATTTCCATTCGCAGGATTCCCTGGCCGGCGGAACGCCCGGAGAAAACCGTGACATTTTGCGTCAACTGCTGCAGGGTAAAGGGCAGACAGCGCATGAACATGCCATTGCTATCAATGTCGCCATGCTGATGAAACTGTTTGGTCATGAAGATTTACGCCACAATGCTGAACAGGCCATTGCAACCCTCCGTAGCGGACGGGCTTATGACTGTGTCACCGCACTGGCTGCAAGAGGATAACCATGAAGGGTACCGTTTTAGAGAAAATTGTTGCCGATAAAGCCATCTGGGTTGCCGAACGTAAGCAAAAACAGCCCCTGGAAACGTTCAGGGATGCTCTGGCACCTTCTTCCCGCAATTTTTATCAGGCTCTGCAGCGTGAAAAAAGCGCCTTTATTCTGGAATGTAAAAAAGCATCGCCATCAAAAGGGTTGATCCGTGAGGATTTTGACCCGGCCACTATCGCCGGGGTCTACCGCGAATATGCGTCCGCGGTATCGGTGCTGACTGATGAAAAATATTTCCAGGGCAGCTTTGATTTCCTGCCTATCGTGAGTCAGGCGACCACCCAGCCGGTATTGTGCAAAGATTTTATTATTGATCCCTACCAGATCTACCTGGCTCGCCATTATCAGGCAGATGCCATATTACTGATGCTATCGGTACTGGATGACCAGCAATACCGTGAGCTGGCTGAGGTCGCTCACTCCCTGAATATGGGGGTCCTGACCGAAGTCAGTAATCAGGAAGAACTCGAACGCGCACGGGTACTGAAACCCCGTGTGGCCGGGATCAATAACCGTGACCTGCGCGACCTGTCAATTGACCTGGAAAAAACCCGTCAGCTCGCCCCGCAGTTACCTGAAGACGCTATCGTCATCAGTGAGTCCGGTATCTACGACTATGCTCAAATCCGTGAATTACAGCATTATGCGGGGGGCTTTTTGATCGGATCATCCCTGATGTCTGAAGATGATCTGGGCATGGCGGTGCGTCGCGTCCTGACCGGCGATAATAAGGTCTGTGGCCTGACACGGCCTGAAGATGTCAAAGCAGCCTATACGCACGGTGCCGTTTACGGCGGATTCATTTTTGCCGCCGGTTCACCGCGCCAGGTTACCGAACAACAGGCCGCAGAACTGACCCGGGCTGCGCCGCTGAAATTCGTGGGTGTTTTCCGTAATGATACACCGGAACACATCGCCGGTATCGCCCGCCGTCTGTCCCTGAGTGCGGTGCAACTGCACGGAGAGGAAGATGCCGACATGATAGCCCGCCTGCGCCGGTTGCTGCCGGACAACGTCGCCATCTGGAAAGCATTCAGCATCAGTGATCATTTACCGGCACGCGACCTGCCCTATGTGGACCGTTATCTGTTTGATCATGGCAAAGGCGGCAGCGGTCAGTGCTTCGACTGGTCATTACTGAAAGGCCAGGAGCTGCACAATGTCATGCTGGCCGGGGGGATCACCCCTAAGAACTGTGCTGCGGCCGCGGATACCGGCTGTGCCGGCCTGGATATTAATTCAGGCGTTGAACAGGCCCCGGGCATCAAAGATGCAGACAAACTGGCAGACGTATTCCAACAATTACGGGCTTACTAAATTAAGATTCGTCATTCTGACGACACAGGAAATTGAGTTATGACGTTACTGAACCCTTATTTTGGCGAATTTGGCGGAATGTATGTTCCGCAGATCCTGATGCCGGCGCTCAGCCAGCTTGAAGAAGCGTTTGTCAGTGCCCAGCGCGACCCTGAGTTTCAGGCCGAATTCACCGGATTACTGAAGAATTATGCCGGCCGTCCGACCGCACTTACGCTGTGCCGTAATCTGACCCGGGGCACACGTACCCGCCTTTACCTGAAACGCGAAGATCTCTTGCACGGCGGAGCTCATAAAACTAACCAGGTACTCGGTCAGGCACTGCTGGCAAAACGGATGGGGAAGAACGAAATTATCGCTGAAACCGGCGCGGGACAGCATGGTGTCGCCTCAGCACTGGCCTGTGCCCTGCTGGGCATGAAATGCCGTATTTATATGGGCGCTAAAGACGTTGAACGTCAGTCACCTAACGTTTTCCGTATGCGTTTGATGGGTGCAGAAGTGATCCCGGTGCATAGCGGGTCAGCCACCCTAAAAGACGCCTGTAATGAAGCCTTACGTGACTGGTCAGGCAGTTACGAGACGGCTCACTATATGCTGGGGACGGCCGCCGGCCCGCATCCTTACCCGACGATCGTGCGCGAATTTCAGCGGATGATTGGAGAAGAAACCCGGCAGCAGATCCTGGAGCACGAAGGACGTCTGCCGGATGCGGTGATTGCCTGTGTCGGTGGCGGTTCTAACGCGATTGGGATGTTTGCCGAGTTTATTGATGAAACGTCCGTCGGTCTGATTGGTGTTGAGCCCGCCGGTCTCGGAATAGAGTCAGGCCAGCACGGTGCCCCCCTGAAATACGGTAAAACCGGGATTTACTTCGGGATGAAAGCCCCGATGATGCAGACCGAAGATGGCCAGATTGAGGAATCTTACTCCATCTCCGCCGGGCTGGACTTCCCGTCAGTCGGTCCGCAACACGCCTGGCTGAACAGTATTGGCCGTGCGGATTACGTGTCTGTCACCGATGATGAAGCCATTGACGCATTTAAAGAGTTATCCCGCCATGAAGGGATTATTCCGGCCCTGGAATCTTCACACGCCCTTGCTCATGCTCTGAAAATGGCCAGAGATAATCCGGAAAAAGAGCAATTGCTGGTCGTTAACCTCTCAGGACGTGGCGACAAAGATATTTTTACCGTGCATGACATCCTGAAGCAGCGTGGAGAATTCTGATGGAACGTTATTCTGAACTTTTTAAGCAACTTTCCGCGAAAGGTGAAGGTGCTTTTGTCCCTTTTGTCACCCTGGGTGACCCTTCCTTTGAGTCTTCTCTGGACATTATTGACGCCCTGGTGGCGGGAGGTGCGGATGCTCTGGAGCTGGGCTTTCCGTTTTCTGATCCGCTGGCGGACGGTCCGACCATCCAGGCCGCTAACCTGCGCGCCCTGAATGCGGGGATGAATACCGAAAAATGTTTCGATATCATCACCCGGGTTCGCAGCAAGTATCCTGACCTGCCTATCGGTTTACTGATTTATGCAAACCTGATCTTCCGCCCGGGTATCGATGCCTTCTATTCCCGTTGCCGGGACGCCGGGGTGGATTCTGTTCTGGTTGCCGATGTGCCGGTTGAAGAATCTCAGCCCTTCCGTCAGGCAGCAATGCGCCATGAGATCGCGCCTATTTTTATCTGCCCGCCAAATGCCAGTGATGATTTACTCCGCGAGATTGCTTCCCACGGGCGCGGCTATACCTATCTGCTTTCACGCGCCGGGGTGACTGGCGCCGAGAACAGCAGATCAGCGCCTTTAGAGCATCTGATCGTGAAACTGAAGGAATATCATGCGGCTCCGCCTATCCAGGGATTCGGTATTTCCAAAGCCGGACAGGTCCGTGAGGTCTTGCAGGCCGGGGCTGCCGGGGCTATTTCGGGGTCGGCGGTGGTAAAAATCATCGAAACCCACCAGCACGAGCCGTCGGTCATGCTGGATAAGCTGACCGGGTTTGCTGCGTCACTGAAAGCGGCCACCCGACAGAACGTCTCCTGAGAGCGTAAAAGGCACTCCGGTGCCTTTTACGTTTAAAATTGGTAGTTCCCGGGAATGCGGTTAAACTTACTTATGCCGGAAGATTTCCGGTTGATCATAACCATGATACAGGGAGGCATTAAATGAAGTTTGTTAAGGTTTTAGCCAGCGCTGTTATGGCATCCGTGGTTGCATTATCACTTGCAGCCTGTGCGCCAACACCAACGAAAGAAGGTACCGGTGGCTACATTGATGACACGGTAATAACTACGAAAGTTAAAGCTCAGCTGCTGGATACTAAGGAGCTGAAATCAACTGAGATTAATGTTGAAACATTCAAAGGCCGCGTACAACTGAGCGGTTTTGTGTCCTCGCCTCAGGTAGCCAGCCGTGCAGTCGATGTTGCACGCAGAATACCGGGCGTAGTCTCCGTTGTGAATAATATGCAGATTAAGTAGCGGAACCCGCTGCCATCAAAAAAGGCCGTCTGACGGCCTTTTTTATTTTCCGGGTTCCACAGGGAGTTATCAGAAGGTGTAACCTGCACCCAGGAAGAATACCCACGGATTGATGTTAGTATTAATGCTTTGTTGCTCACCAGCCGCTTTGAACCGGACTTTAGTATCGATATTCATGTACCACAGTGAGGCATTCAGCATCCAGTGCTGGTTAAGCTGATAATCCATACCGACCTGCCCTGCTACACCCCATGAATTCTTCAGACTCAGATCCGTCAGACCACTGTCACGACCGGTATCATTAAATTTGTTATTGAAGAATGCGGTATAGTTCACACCAACACCCGCATAAGGCTGAAATTTAGAGCTGTTATCCAGGAAGTAGTACTGTGCCATCAGTGTTGGCGGGAGCTGGTGAACGGTTGCCAGGGTACCGGTCGGTCCGAGAGCGACTTTATGACGGAAAGGTGTCGCTGCCAGTAATTCCACACCGATATGATCGGTCGCCATATAAGTAAATGTCAGACCCAGCTGTGTATTGTTACTGACATCAAAGCCACCCATCCCTAAAACATTATCAGAACCCCCGGTCGGACGGACGGTTGCACTGCCTGCTCTGATAAAGAAATCTCCGGCCTGATGCGCTGATGCCACGGCGGGTAATAATGCTGCCATCAGTAAGCCAATTTTTGCCAGTTTCATAGCCACTCCTCTTAGGTACGCGCTTTGCTTTTTTAGTTTTATAAAGATGAACAATGTTTCAACTTCCCTTTATGGTTCCTATATTTAACGTGATTTATCGAGAAAATCATTCGTTTACTTCACAAAAAAAACCTTAAAAAACATAGCCTTGATTTAGATCAATTTTTCCGGAATTTATTAATGACCTTTTTTTCATAAAAACTGTCCGCGAAAGTAAATGGCGTTGTGAGGCACAGAGACGCACCGGAGGAATGTCAGAGCATTCTCTGTAATGATTAGATCCGAAAGTTATGTAAGTCGGGGTGCCGGAAAGGAAGCTAAACATGTACAATCAGACGGTTAATCCATTTGTTTTCCAAAGGAGTGTTCATGTCTCTCACGGCCAGCTCGTTATACCGTGATACCGCAAATTTTTTGCGCCACCAGTTAAAAACAATCGTTCTGATTTCATTGGTCAGTGCGTTTGTCACTGTGATCCTGAGCACTGTTTTTGCTCCGGGCCCCGATGAGTTATCTGTACTGGCTCAGAACAGTGACAGTACCGGGTCACTGATCAGCCTGTTGCAGGGGATGTCACCCGAACAACAAAAAATATTACTGCATAGCTCTGCCGTTAGCACTCTTGCGGCATTGATTGGCAACACGCTGTTACTGGGAGGTATGCTGATCCTGCTGCCGGCGGTTTCTGCAGGAAAGCAACTGAGTGCCCTGACGGCTATCGGCGGATCGCTGGGTTTTCTGCCTGCATTGCTGATCCAGACGTTTCTGGTGACCCTGATTGTCCAGCTCGGGTTTATGGTACTGCTGGTGCCGGGGATCCTGTTAACGATCCTTTTCTCCTTCTCCCCGGTGCTACTGAGTCAGAAACAGGCCGGTCTTATCGGCAGCATGAAACAGAGTGTGCCCCTCGCCTGGAAGAATTTTAAAGTACTGGCACCGGCGGTGATCTGCTGGCTACTGGCGAAAGTTATCCTGATTATTCTCTTCTCTTCGATGACCAGTTTACCTGTTGCCTTCTCTTCCTTAATTATTACCGCGTTAGGCAATTTATTATCGGCCGCATTGGTTATCTATCTTTACCGTGCGTATATGCTCTTACGATAACGTCTGTTTTTAATTTCCGGCTTACCTGGTAAGCCGTATTACCGGACCTGCTATGAAACAATTACTCGACTTTCTGCCCCTTGTGGTCTTTTTTGTCTTTTATAAGCTCTATAACATTTTCGTTGCTTCCGGTGCGCTCATTGCGGCAACAGCTATCGCGCTGGTTGTCAGCTGGGTGGTGTATCGTAAACTGGAAAAAATGACCATTATTACGTTCGTTCTGGTCACCGTTTTCGGGTCGCTGACGCTGATTTTCCATAATGATGACTTTATCAAATGGAAAGTCACCGTTATCTACACCCTCTTTGCTGCCGCACTGCTGTTCAGTCAGTGGTGGATGGAAACACCACTTATTCAGTCGATGCTGGGTAAAGAACTGGTGTTACCGTCAGCGGTCTGGCGCCGGTTAAATATTGCCTGGGCTCTGTTTTTCTTTATCTGTGGCCTGATCAATATTTATGTGGCTTTCTGGCTGCCGGAATCGCTTTGGGTGAATTTCAAAGTCTTCGGCCTGACCGCACTGACACTATTATTTACGCTGTTCAGCGGATTGTATATCTGGCGTCACCTGCCTCGTGAAGAGAAATAACCGGGCCTTACAGACCGAAGAATAAAAGAGAAAAGTATGACCGAAACACTTAGACAGCCCCGCGGTGAAATGGTATTACGCACCCTGGCAATGCCCTCAGATACCAATCCTAACGGCGATATTTTCGGGGGCTGGCTGATGTCGCAGATGGACATGGGCGGGGCTATACTGGCGAAAGAGATCGCTAATGGCCGGGTGGTGACCGTACGCGTTGACGGGATGACGTTTATGAAGCCTGTCGCTATCGGCGATGTGGTGAGTTGTCATGCCCATTGTATCCGCACAGGAAACAGCTCGATTACCATCAATGTCGAAGTCTGGGTAAAAAAAGTTTCTTCAGAGCCAATCGGTAAAAGTTACTGTACCACAGAGGCAGTCTTTATCTATGTCGCAGTGGATGAAAACGGTAAGTCACGTCCTCTGAATGAAATGATTGCAAATAAGCAGTTTCCTTAGCGCTTTTTGCCAGGCTTTGACCTGGCAACCCCCGCCAAACAAAACGCCTGATGAAATTATCAGGCGTTTTTTCTGCGGTAATAAGGCTCTGTTCCGATTATTCCACGGATGAACTGCCATCAAGCTTAAATACAATCGTCATCTTCAGGCCGGTACCGGGACTGCCGCTTTTATAACGCCAGCGCGTCATTGCTATTCTCACCTCGCGATCAAACATCATCTTCGGCTGAGAATCGATAATGCGTGCGTTAACGACCCTGCCGTCATTATCCACATCAAATTGTACCTGTACCCGTCCTTCGAGATGGAAAGCCAGAGCACGGGCCGGATAAGCCGGTAGCGTAATGTTCTGCGGCTGAGGCTTACCGTCAGAAATACTGTGTTGATTCGATTTCGACGTTTCAGGGGCTGTCTGTGCTTTTGTCTGTAATGCGTTATTATCATTCTGCACGGCAGACGGTGTCGGTTTAGCCTCTTTCACCGGCTCACGGACAGGTTTCACCTCATGGTGAGGTTTGACGATCGGCTTCTTCACTTCATGCGGTTTTCTGACCACCGGTTTGGGTTTAACCACTGGCCTGGGCTTTTCTATCGGTACAGGCTTGTCGACCGGAGGTTCCGGCGCGGGCTGCGGGGGGACCTCTGCAGGCTCTACCGGCTTTTCCGGCTGATGTTCAGGCTGAGGCTGTGATTTGGCCGCTTCAGGTTGCACTTCAGGGGCAACCATAGAGACATCTATTACCGCTTGTGCGGGCGGCACATTCATAGTCTGATGAAATGACGCAAATAAGAGCCCTGCAATCACCGCGCCATGAAGAGCGACAGAAACCAGCATAGACAGCGGCAAACGTTTAGGAAAATCTTCGGTCAAAGTACTCATAGCCATCGCGTCAGTTCTTGAAAGTCCCCATTCTAAATGCAAATAGCAATCAGTTTCAATAAGTAATGCCCGTCCTCCCCCTGTCATTTTATTTGCACTGATTGCAGAGTTAGCTTACCGTTAAGGTTACAAACAGTTGCCCTGAGAGATTATCAACGTGTTATATGTCATTTATGCAGAGGATACCCCGGATTCACTGGAAAAAAGGCTGTCTGTCAGACCGGCGCATCTGGCGCGTCTGCAGCTACTGAGGGATGAGGGGAAACTGATTATTGCCGGGCCAATGCCGGCGGTTGACAGTAATGACCCGGGGGCCGCCGGATTTACGGGTTCAACGGTGATCGCTGAGTTCTCTTCACTGGAAGAAGCGGAATCCTGGGCGAATGATGACCCCTATGTTGCGGCGAATGTTTACCAGAACGTTACCGTAAAACCCTTTAAGCAGGTGTTCTGAAAAAGACGAAGCTAAAAAACCCAATGGTTAGCATGAAAGCATCGGGAATAAAATACAGAAGGTACACTATGAGGTACACGAAATATTTATTGCCCGATCTTTTAATCTTATATCAGCAGCACACCCATGCCATGACATTGTTTTAGCTCCCGGCTCCCCCTGGCATCGTCCATGTCCCGTACGTCACCTTCAATAACTCCACCATCAGTCGGTGCATCCGTTTGCCAGTACGGACTGAACCTCCGGCAAAACTCAGAAGTAATGTTTAACAGTTGCGGGCGGGTTAGCAAGGATAAACAGCAGGGAGCTTCGCTGCTTTTTGGCTAACTGATGCCGGATAGCAATAATGCGTGTATAGCGGCGTGACTGCGCTTCCAGCCAGCGCACCTTGCGGCGATTTTTCTGCCGGGCCATTCGCCAACGGGCCACTTCATTTCTGCTTTTTTTCATTGTTCCACCCTCTTCCGCGTCATTGGTGCATTATACGCCAATGCCCCGGGGATCCAATGACCGATTAGAAAAGGTTTCACAATACCGGAACTCAACGTAAACTCATTACACGAAAGCGTGAACCGGACTTCCATTTAATGACGACATTCTATTCCCTGCTCAACGGGTTACTATTATTTGGCTACTGGCTATTAATTGCAGGGGTTACCCTCCGGATCCTGATGAAGCGAAGAACCGTATCATCCTCTATGGTCTGGCTGCTGATTATCTATATCCTGCCCCTGGTCGGCATTATTGCTTATCTGAGTTTCGGTGAACTCTATCTGGGTAAACGCCGTGCAGAACGGGCCAGAACCATGTGGCCCTCTACCGCTCGCTGGCTGGCTGAGTTAAGGAAGTCTTCTCATATATTTGCGACCCGCACCAGCGATGTTGCCAGCGCCCTGTTTAAATTATGCGAACATCGCCACGGGATTGCCGGTGTGCGTGGGAATCAGCTCACGTTACTGACGCACCCGGATGACGTAATGGCGTCGCTGGTCAACGATATCCGTCAGGCCAGCCATAATATCGAGATGGTGTTTTATATCTGGCAGCCCGGGGGCCGGGCTGATGATGTGGCCGAAGCCTTTATGGACGCCGCACAACGGGGCGTTCACTGCCGACTCATGCTGGACTCCGCGGGCAGCCGGCAGTTTTTCAAAAGCCCGTGGCCTAAAAAGTTTCGTCAGGCGGGTATCGAGGTCGTCGAAGCCTTACAGGTTAATTTGCTGAGGGTGTTCCTGCGACGAATGGATCTGCGGCAACACCGTAAAATCGTACTGATTGATAATTATATTGCCTATACCGGCAGTATGAATCTGGTGGATCCACGCTTTTTCAAACAGGATGCCGGTGTCGGCCAATGGGTCGACCTGATGGCACGCATGGAAGGCCCCGTGGCGATCACGCTGGGGATCGTTTATTCCTGTGACTGGGAGATAGAAACCGGGAAACGGATTTTACCGCCACAACCCGACCAGGTTGTCATGCCCTTTGAGCAATCCAGCGGGCATATTATTCAGGTTATCGCCTCCGGCCCGGGCTTTCCGGAAGATATGATCCATCAGGCCCTGCTCACTGCTATTTATTCGGCTCGTGAACAACTGACCATGACAACGCCGTATTTTGTTCCCAGTGATGACCTGCTGCATGCTATCTGCACTGCGGCTCTGCGTGGTGTGGATGTTCGCCTGATTGTTCCTGAAAAGAACGATTCCATGCTGGTCGACTGGGCAAGCCGGGCATTCTTTACTGAACTGCTGGAGGCAGGCGTAAAAATTTATCAGTTCTCTGAGGGGCTGCTGCATACCAAAAGTGTGCTCATCGACGGTGAACTTTGTCTGGTAGGCACCGTCAATCTGGATATGCGTAGTTTGTGGCTGAATTTTGAGGTCACGCTGGTAGTGGATGATGGTGATTTCGGTAATGATGTCGACCTGGTACAGCAGGATTATATTGAACGTTCAACACGACTGAGCGGTGCAGAATGGGCGAAACGCTCGTACTGGCGGCGGATTCTGGAACGACTGTTTTACTTCTTTAGTCCTTTGCTGTAAAAAAGGCCGCATATACACTTTTGATTAGTACAGGCTGAACATGGATCTTAATAATCGTCTTACTGAAGATGAAACGCTGGAGCAGGCTTACGATATCTTTCTTGAGCTGGCAGGAGATAACCTGGAACCGGCTGATATCATTCTGTTTAACCTGCAGTTTGAAGAGCGTGGTAGTGCCGAATTACTGGACCCTGCCGAAGACTGGCAGGAACACGTCGATTTCGACCTGAACCCTGATTTTTTTGCTGAGGTAGTGATTGGTCTCGGTGAGACCGAAGCTGACCCGGTGACGGATATTTTTGCCCGCGTATTACTGTGCCGGGAGAAAGATCATAAGCTGTGCCATATTCTGTGGCGTGAGTAATTATCGTTCAGTCATCCGGTGAATGATAACGAGGTAACCCCGGTCCCGCCGGAGGTTACCCTTCTTCCGGCCACCGATGAAAACTTTCTTTTTATACCCTCTCTTCCCTGCTGATTTTCCCTGTATTGTTCGCTCACCCGGCACGTCTCTTTTTTACGCCGGTATCTCAGTACCTCCTCGCAGGCCCTTTACCGTGACCGCAAACGTTCGTCATGGCGATCCGTTTCGGTGACTTACTGACCGACGGAACGGCATGCCGGTTCTGTCCGGGGATGAACGGGTCACCCGGGGTTGTGTGCGAAGGCTAGCCGGAAAAAAATGCAGCATCTCAGATCAATAAAGCCGGGTTGCCCCGGCTTTTGGTTAACGCAGGGTGATCACCCTCAGAGTGCTTCAGCTTTCAGGCAGGCTACCGTATGAGTAGCGTCTCCCTGTATCTGAGGTCGTTCGTTACGGCACCGATCCTCAGCCAGCGGGCAGCGGGTAGAAAAGACACAACACCGGGGCGGATTTATCGGGGATGGCAGGTCTCCCTCAAGTAACTGAATGGTTTTATTTCTTTCCAGTTCCGGGTCCGGCAGCGGTACTGCCGACATCAGGGCACGGGTATACGGATGTGCCGGTGTTGTATACACTTTTTCATCATCACCCGTTTCAACCGCGTGGCCGAGATACATGACCATCACTTTATCAGAAATATGTTTTACCACCGCCAGATCATGGGCGATGAAAATTAACGCCAGCCCCATTTCGCGCTGCAGCTTTTTCAGCAGGTTAACCACCTGCGCCTGGATAGAAACATCCAGTGCCGACACCGGCTCATCACAGATAATCAGTTTAGGCTCAAGGATCAGTGCCCTGGCAATGCCGATCCTCTGACACTGTCCGCCGGAGAACTCGTGTGGATAGCGGTTGATCATATTCGGCAGCAGGCCCACTTTCTGCATCATGGCCTGTACGCGTTCTCTGACTTCAGCTTTTGACACCCGCGGGCGGCGGCTGCGCAGCGGTTCAGCAATGATGTCGCCAATGGTCATCCGCGGGTCAAGGGAGGCGAGCGGATCCTGAAAAATC
Source organism: Tatumella sp. UCD-D_suzukii (assembly GCF_000611875.2). Classification (NCBI taxonomy): domain Bacteria; kingdom Pseudomonadati; phylum Pseudomonadota; class Gammaproteobacteria; order Enterobacterales; family Erwiniaceae; genus Tatumella; species Tatumella sp. UCD-D_suzukii. Next base: position 307,973 of record NZ_JFJX01000053.1, on the reverse strand, counting down.
ATCTGGATATCCCCGCGGGCCTTTTGCCATTCAGCAGCATTTGCGCCGGCCAGCTCTTTACCCATCCAGCAAATACTGCCTTCGGTGGCTTTCACCAGCCCGATCACCGCACGTGCCAGGGTAGATTTACCGCAGCCGGACTCTCCGACCACACCCAGGGTCTCTCCCTGGTGGAGTTTAAAACTCACACCATCGACCGCTTTCAGGTTCACGGCCGGTTGCCAGAACCACTGTTTTTTTTGTTTGATCTCAAACCAGACTTTCAGGTTTTTAACTTCAAGCAGCAACGGATTACGGGTTTCATTCGCCGTTATCATTGTATTTCCTCCACGCTTCTGTGGCAGGCTCTGATCCTGCCTCCTGCACTCATAACGGCAGCCGGTGAGGTTTCACACAGCGGCACTGCAAATTCACATCTCGGACGGAACGGACAGCCGGAAGGTAAATTCAGCAGGTTAGGAGGATTCCCCGGGATAGTACGCAATTCGCTGTCTTCCCGGTCCAGACGGGGTACGGCTTTTAACAAGCCCCGGGTATAAGGATGTGACGGCTGAGCAAATAGCTCATCTGCCGTGGCGTACTCCATCGTCCGGCCACCGTACATCACCAGCACCTTATCACAGCCCCCTGCCACAACGCCCAGGTCATGGGTGATCAGAATAATCGAGGTGGAAAACTCCCGCTTGAGATCATTCAATAGTGTCATGATTTGTGACTGTACAGTCACATCCAGTGCAGTGGTCGGTTCATCCGCAATCAGTAGTCGTGGCTGACATAACAGCGACATGGCTATCATTACCCGCTGACGCATACCGCCGGAAAACTCATGAGGGTACATTTTCATACGTTGACGTGCGGCCGGGATTTTTACTGCATCCAGCATTTTCACGCACTCTTCAAACGCCACCTTATGACTCAATCCCTTATGTAACATCAGCACTTCAATTAACTGCTCACCGACTTTCATATACGGATTCAGTGACGTCATCGGATCCTGGAAAATCATCCCTATCTGCCCGGCACGCAACTTATTCAGTTGTTTCTCCGGCAGGTTCAGTAATTCCTGCCCCTTGAATTGTGCTGATCCTGACACTTTTCCGTTTCTGGCCAGTAATCCCATCAACGCAAATGCGGTCTGAGACTTACCTGAGCCGGATTCCCCGACAATCCCCAGCGTCTCACCTTCATTCAGGTCAAAGCTCAGGTTATTGACCGCGGTCACATCACCATCGTGGGTCGAAAAAGTCACCCGCAGATCTTTTACCGCCAGTAACGGCTGTGTCCTTAAATTTTCAACAGTCATTGCGGTGCTCCTTAGCGATCTTTCGGGTCGAGGGCATCACGCAAACCATCGCCGATAAAGTTAAAACAGAACAGAGTGACCACCAGAAAACTGGCCGGAAACAGTAATAACCAGGGGGAGACTTCCATAGAGTTTGCTCCGTCACTTAACAGAGCCCCCCAACTGCTCAGCGGTTCCTGGGTACCCAGACCAAGGAAGCTCAGGAAAGATTCAAACAGGATCATTCCGGGCACCAGCAACGAGGCATACACGACGACAACCCCTAAGACATTCGGGATAATGTGTCGAAGCACAATTCCACTGGTGGAGACTCCGGCCACACGAGCCGCTTCAATATACTCTTTCCCTTTCAGGGCCAGTGTTTGCCCGCGTACAATACGCGCCATATCCAGCCAGGACACCATACCAATGGCGACAAAAATCAGCAGGATATTACGGCCAAAGAAGGTAACCAGCAGGATCACAAAGAACATGAACGGGAAAGAGTTAAGGATTTCCAGCAAGCGCATCATAAATGCATCGATTTTCCCCCCCACATAACCGGCAATCGACCCATACAGGGTACCGACAATCACGGCGATAGCGGCCGATGCGATACCGACCATCAGTGAGATACGTCCGCCAATCGCTACCCGCACCAGAAGATCACGACCGGACGAGTCAGTTCCGAACCAGTGCCCGGAACTGAAATCCGGTGCCGCAGACATCATATTCCAGTCGGTATCATCGTAGGCAAACGGCGATATCATCGGAGCGAAGGCCACGAACAGAATGATAAGAAGCAGCAAAAACAGGCTGACCAGAGCGGCACGGTTATGGATAAACCGGCGACCGGCATCCTGCCACAGACTGCGGCCTTTGATGGTGGTATCACCCAGTAAGCTTTGGGTCAGTTCTTTATTTCTTTTAAATAAAATCATCTTCAACTCCCGCCATCAGTAGCGAATTTTCGGGTCGATAACGGCATACAAAATATCGACGATGGCGTTAAAAGCAATGGTCAGTACCCCGACCAGGATAGTCAGGCTGAGAACCAGTGAATAATCGCGGTTCAGTGCGCCATTCACAAACAGTTGCCCGATGCCCGGCAATCCGAAAATTGATTCAATGACCATCGACCCGGTAATAATGCCCACGAAAGCTGGCCCCATATAGGAAACCACTGGCAGTAATGCGGGACGCAGAGCATGACGGAAGACGATACGGCTCATCGGCATTCCTTTTGCACGCGCAGTACGGATATAGTCCGAATGCATAACTTCAATCATTGAGCTGCGCATAATTCGGGCAATACTGGAGATGTAAGCCAGTGACAGGGCCAGCATCGGCAGTAAGACGTATTGCCACTGCCCGCCATTCCAGCCTCCGCCGGGAAGCCATTTCAGGGTGATCGCAAATATTAAGACCAGTAAGGGAGCGACAACAAACGACGGGATCACCACACCGGTCATTGCCACCCCCATCACCGCATAGTCCCAGAAGGTGTTCTGCCGCAGGGCAGCAATGATACCGGCCGCGATACCGCACACCATTGCAAAGCAAAATGCCGCCAGCCCCAGAGATGCAGAAACCGGGAAAGCTTGCCCTATCAGATAGTTAACACTGAAATCTTTATATTTAAAGGAAGGCCCGAAATCGCCGTGGGCCAGCTTGACCAGGTAGTCAACATACTGTTCGCCAATAGGCTCATTCAGGTGATAACTGGCTTCAATATTCGCCATGACTTCCGGAGGGAGATTACGCTCTCCGGTGAAGGGGCTGCCTGGTGCAAGCCGCATCATAAAAAAGGAGATAGTAATCAATATAAACAACGTCGGGATGGCCTCAGCGACCCTTCGTAAAATAAATTTCAACATGACATTACCTTAATTCCATTGCTACCGTCATTTTTGACCGGAAAACCGGCCTGTATTACAGAGACAGGCCGGATCCGTAAAATAAATTAATGTTTGATTATATATAAGTTTTTATCATAAACATGGTCAAGTGGATCTTTACCCGTATAGCCGCCAACATAGGTTTTCACCAGCCGGGTATTGGCATAATAAAATACAGGGACGATAGCCGAATCTTTGTCCAGGATCTGCTCCGCTTTCTGATAGTCCGACGCACGTTGTGCCGCATCGCTGGCATTGGCGGCATCTTTCAGTACCTGGTCGAACGCAGTATCTGAATAGAACGCGGTATTATTGCTGTCACCGGTTTGCATAGTGTTCAGGAATGCGCTCGGCTCGTTATAATCAGCACACCAGCCGGCACGCGCCATCTGATAGGTCCCCTGATGACGCGAGTCCAGATAAGTTTTCCATTCCTGATTTTCCAGTACCACATTCACACCCAGATTTTTCTTCCAGAGGGATGCCGCGGCAATCGCCAGCTTTTTATGCAGGTCTGAAGTGTTATAGAGCAGCGTGAAGGTCAGCGGATGCCCCGGGCCATAGCCGGCTTCCTGCAATAATTTTTTAGCCTCAGCGTTGCGTTGTGCCTGAGTTTCGGTAAACCAGGCCGGTTTTGTCACATCAATACCATTGGTCGCAGGATCGGTCAGGCTGTACGCGGCAGTCTGTCCCTGGGCCAGCACTTTATTCACGACGATATCGCGATCCAGTCCAAGCTTGATGGCGGTACGGACACGGACATCATTAAACGGTGCTGACTTATTATTCAGTTCATAGAAATAGGTGCAGAGATAAGGATCAACATGCAGATCTTTAGGATGGTCTTGCTTCAGCTTGCGGAATAATTCGATAGGCAGATTGTTATAAGTGACATCACTGCCATTTGCAGAGTAGAAGCGATTAACGTCGTTAACTTCAGAATCAATGGGCAGGAACGTGACTTTATTAATCACTGTGTGGGCGTTATCCCAGTATTTCGGATTACGGACAACCACGATCTTCTCATTCACAATATGGGATTGCAGAGTATATGCACCATTACCGACCCAATGCTGCGGTAATGTCCACTGATCGCCATATTTTTCAACCACCGGTGGATAGACCGGAGACAGTGCCGCATAAGTCAGTAGCTGATCAAAGAAAGGAACCGATGTGGTCAGTGTCACCTGAAGAGTATGATCATCCAGCGCCTTTACGCCAAGTTGGTCCGGCGATTTTTTACCGGCAATGATGTCATCAACATTTTCCACATGCCCGTATTGCAGATAACTGGCATACGGTGATGCGGTTTTCGGGTTCACCAGTCTGCGCCAGCTGTAAACAAAGTCCTGCGCCGTCACCGGGGCACCATTCGACCAGAGGGCATTTTTACGTAAATGGAAAGTCCAGACTTTACCGTCTTTATTTTCCCAGCTCTCTGCCACCCCCGGGATCACTTTACCCTCGGTGCCTACTACCGCCAGCCCTTCGAGTAGATCATAACTGACATTACTCTCCGGTGAGCCTTCAATTTTATGCGGGTCCAGCGACTGCACTTCCCCGCCATTACCTTTTATTAATTCCTGTTTCGCGGCCAGAGTTACCCCGGCTGGGACGTCTGCGGCCTGCACCTGCTGAATAGCCATCTGGCTCATTGCAAGGACTATCCCTGCGGCGAGTAACCTCTTACCAGGTAATTTACTCATTTTCCGGCTCCGTTGTTTGCATTTGTTATTGTCTGGCGGATAGGTCACCCCCGTATTTCCGGAGGTTTATACTTATTATTTCCTTACCGTCGTCACTGTGTCTGTCTTTTTACCCGGGAATCAATCCGATGTATGAATAGCAGGATAATTTCACCGCGAAGCGAATCATCCTCACATTGTGAAACATAATCACTATAAAGGGATAAACTTCACAATAAAAGACCAATCAATGCATAAACTATGCCAATAAATGTCATTAAAGATGAATATTTTCCATGTACAAGGGCGGGGGCTAACGCTTTGGTTTTTTTGAAAATCCGGGTGGACACTCTTTAATCAGAAATGCAGCTAATAACCACAGCGGTGTTATAAGCGACAGGAATAGAGAAGGTTAATTATGGTGCACCTCACCAAAATGGTGCCCTGTTTTGGTGAGGCTGAAAATTGGCGCGAATTAAGTTAATGCATTACAGATAAGCCCGGGAAAAGCGCACGAATACCGGTCACAATAAATTCGATACCTAATGCCATCAGTAACAGGCCCATAATTCGGGTAATGACGTTAATCCCGGTCTGCCCCAGGACACGTGCCATCATCGGGGCGGCGCGGAACAGTAACCAGCAACTGGCGGCAAAAAGTGCAATCATCACAGAAAAGCAGAGAATATTTACCCACGAGTCATAGCGTGTTCCCCAGACAATGGTCGAACTAATGGCTCCCGGTCCTGCCATCAACGGCAGGGCTAACGGAACCACCCCCAGATTCTCGTGCGTTTCTGAGGTCTGCGCTTTCTCTTGTTTGTTTTGTTTGTCTTCACCAATTTTGCCGCTGATCATTGACATCGCAATGGTCACGACCAGAATGCCGCCAGCGATACGGAAGGAGTCAATAGAAATACCAAACAGGGCCAGAATACTGTTGCCCAGCAACAATGAAATCCACAGGATAATGGCCACCGATAAGTTGGCCGTCATATTCGTTTTATGGCGTTCTGCGGTTCCCTGCGTACTGGTCAGGGTAATAAATACAGGAATGATACCGACCGGGTTCACCAGCGCAAATAACCCGATATAAAATTTGATATAGGTAGGCAGGTCGGAAAGAAAAGAAGACAAAGTGTACCTCAGACTGGGGGGCAAATATCAAAGCGTAAGTATAGACAGGTCCTTACTGCAGGAAAAGCACTATTACAGGGCCGGGACAGGCACTTTTATCATTTTATCTGAGTGCCAATGCCGGTGTTTACCCTGCTCTGCTCCCCGGGATTTGACCTCCTCCCCGGTACGGCTTCTCCCCGCCCCCTCGAATGTTCACGCTGAATGGTATCAGCTTCACTCCTGCTTGATCTGCATCATTATCGGCACCGGCAGTTTTCGATAATCTGGCTATGCTTTAAGAGCACTGAAGTGAAACCTTTTTAGTAAACATTCGTCGTGCCTCTGCAGAACACCTGAACTGCACGTCTGTTTACTAAAAAGCTTAATTTTCCTTCAGGAGATAATCATGACTGTCACAAACATTGCTGAGTTAAATGCGCTGGTCTCGCGGGTTAAGAATGCCCAACGGACCTTTGCCGGGTTCAGTCAGGAGCAGGTTGACAAGATCTTCCGTGCTGCAGCACTCGCCGCGGCCGATGCCAGGATCCCCTTAGCGAAGATGGCCGTTGCTGAATCGGGGATGGGAATTATTGAAGACAAAGTGATTAAAAATCATTTTGCTTCCGAATATATTTACAACGCGTACAAAGACGAAAAGACCTGCGGTATTCTGGAAACTGATGATACTTTCGGTACCATTACAATTGCTGAGCCTATCGGCATCATCTGCGGTATTGTTCCGACCACCAACCCCACCTCGACGGCAATTTTTAAAGCGCTGATCAGTCTGAAAACCCGTAACGGTATTATTTTCTCCCCTCACCCGCGGGCACGGACCGCAACCAACAAAGCGGCGGATATTGTATTGCAGGCGGCCATTGCCGCGGGCGCGCCACCGGATATCATCGGTTGGATTGATGAGCCTTCCGTCGAATTATCCAATCAGCTGATGCACCACCCTGATATTAACCTTATCCTTGCCACCGGTGGGCCGGGTATGGTGAAAGCGGCGTACAGTTCAGGCAAACCAGCCATTGGCGTTGGGGCCGGGAATACCCCCGTGGTCATCGATGAAACTGCGGATATAAAAAGAGCAGTTGCCTCCATTCTGATGTCAAAAACCTTTGATAACGGCGTTATCTGCGCTTCTGAGCAGTCCGTTATCGTCGATACGCAGATTTATGATGCGGTCCGCCAGCGGTTCGCGTCCCATGGCGGGTATCTGCTGCAGGGCGAAGAACTGCAAGCTGTCCGCGGGGTGATCCTGAAAAATGGTGCGCTGAATGCCGCTATCGTAGGACAACCGGCACCGAAGATCGCTGAAATGGCAGGTATTGTCGTCCCGGCCGACACCAAAATTCTGATCGGCGAAGTGACAGATATTGATGAAAGCGAACCCTTTGCCCATGAAAAACTGTCACCTACCCTCGCAATGTACCGGGCAAACGGTTTTGAGGATGCCCTGAGCAAAGCAGAAAAACTGGTAGAAATGGGCGGCATTGGCCACACCTCCTGCCTGTATACGGATCAGGACAATCAGACGGAGAGAGTCAATCAGTTCGGCGCGCAAATGAAGACGGCGCGAATTCTTATCAATACCCCTGCATCCCAGGGCGGGATCGGTGACCTTTATAACTTCAAACTGGCCCCCTCCCTGACGCTGGGTTGTGGTTCCTGGGGCGGAAATTCAATTTCTGAAAACGTCGGGCCTAAACACCTGATCAATAAAAAAACCGTCGCTAAACGGGCTGAAAATATGCTGTGGCACAAACTTCCTAAATCTATCTATTTCCGCCGTGGGTCATTACCGGTTGCGCTTGAAGAGATTGCCAGTGACGGTGCCCGGCGTGCTTTTATCGTGACGGACCGTTACCTGTTTAATCATGGCTACGCCGATCAGGTCACCCGGGTGTTAAAAGCACAGGGAGTGGAAACTGAGGTGTTCTTTGAGGTGGAAGCTGACCCGACACTCAGTATTGTGCGCCAGGGCGCTGCACAGATGCATAGCTTTAAACCCGATGTCATTATCGCTCTGGGCGGGGGGTCCCCCATGGATGCCGCTAAGATCATGTGGGTCATGTATGAACATCCTGAAACTCACTTTGAAGATCTGGCATTACGCTTTATGGATATCCGCAAACGTATCTATAAGTTCCCGAAAATGGGTGTAAAAGCCAGCCTGGTCGCGATCACGACCACTTCGGGGACCGGCTCTGAAGTCACGCCATTTGCCGTCGTCACCGACGACGCGACCGGGTTAAAATATCCGCTGGCAGATTATGCCCTGACCCCGGACATGGCGATTGTGGATGCCAATCTGGTGATGGATATGCCTAAATCACTGTGCGCCTTCGGGGGCCTGGACGCCGTCACTCATGCTCTCGAAGCGTATGTGTCTGTTCTGGCGAATGAGTATTCAGATGGTCAGGCCTTACAGGCCCTGAAACTGCTGAAAGAGAATCTGCCAGCCAGCTATCATGAGGGGGCGAAAAACCCTATCGCTCGTGAACGCGTACACAATGCCGCCACCATTGCGGGTATCGCCTTTGCGAATGCCTTCCTGGGCGTATGTCACTCTATGGCTCACAAACTGGGGTCTGAATTCCATATCCCGCACGGCCTCGCTAATGCCCTGCTCATCTCTAATGTGATCCGTTATAACGCCAATGATAACCCGACTAAGCAGACCGCATTCAGTCAGTATGATCGCCCGCAGGCACGTCGCCGTTATGCCGAAATTGCCGACCATCTGGGCTTAGGTCAGCCCGGTGAACGTACTGCCGGTAAAATAACCGCATTGCTGCAGTGGCTGGAAGAGATTAAGGCCGAGCTGGGTATTCCGAAATCCATCCGTGACGCCGGTGTTCAGGAAGCTGATTTCCTGGCTAAAGTGGATAAACTGGCAGAAGATGCCTTTGATGACCAGTGCACAGGTGCGAACCCGCGTTATCCGTTAATCAGTGAACTGAAACAGTTAATGCTGGACAGTTACTACGGACGTGAATTCAGTGAAATCCCCGAAGTGCCTCTGGAAATAAAAGACCCGACGCCGACTGCCGCAGGAAAAGGCCGTAAAAAAGCAAAATAGTCTTACACAGGCCGCCGGTATACCGGCAGCCTGATAAAACGATAGACGACTCACCCGGCCGGTGACTGCCCGTCACCATAAATCGCGGTAGTGCTGTTCTCATCAATCGCCTGCCAGTAATGTTTACGGCAGACCGAGATATACCGCTCATTCCCGCCAATCACCACCTGCTCCCCTTCTTTAAACGGCTTACCCTGACTGTCGAGACGCAGTACCATGCTGGCTTTGCGGCCACAGTGACATATGGTCTTCAGTTCTACCAGTTTGTCTGCCCAGGCCAGTAAGTATTGACTCCCTTCAAAGAGTTCTCCGCGAAAATCTGTGCGTAATCCGTAGCACAACACAGGAATATCCAGTAAATCCGTGACAGAAGTGAGCTGCCTGACCTGATCACGGGTCAGAAACTGGCTTTCGTCCACCAGCACACAGTGGATTTTATCGCGGCCATGTATTTCTGCGACCTGCTTCGCGATATCTGTGCCGGGACGATACAACAGCGCTTCGGCAGAGAGCCCGATGCGTGAGCTGACTTTTCCGTGCCCAAACCGGTTATCAATTTCTGCGGTATAAATAACCGTCTTCATTCCCCGCTCATGATAGTTATAAGAGGATTGCAGTAACGATGTCGATTTTCCGGCATTCATTGCGGAGTAATAGAAGTACAGCTGTGCCATCAGAATGATCTCAGTCAGGAAAGAATAATAACGTCTATATTAACATAATCGTCAACTGAAAATGTGATGACGCATTTACCGGTCATTGAAGGAGGAATGTGCAATGACTTCCCGTGGCGGGTATGAATTAATCACCCGTCCGGGGATCCGGTAAAACGCCCTTACGCTTTATTTAGAAACACCAGCATAGTATTCAGTTGCAGTAAATTTTACCGCAGACTATGATTATATACTTACGCATAATAACCAATTAAATTGTGAGAGCCGGACAATGAGCGATGCCATTAAATCGTTGAATAATATTCGTACACTGCGTGCGCAAGCCAGAGAATACAGCATCGAAACGCTGGAAGATATGCTGGAAAAATTTGAAGTTATTGTCAACGAACGCCGTGAAGAAGAATCACATGCTGTCGCTCACAATGCCGAAAAATTACGTAAGCTTGAGCAATATCGTGAAATGTTAATTGCTGACGGTATTGACCCGAATGAATTGCTGCAGTCAATGGCAGAAACAAAACCAGCAGTTAAGACACGACGTGCTGCCCGCCCTGCAAGATACCAATACACTGATGAAAAAGGTGAAAACCGGACCTGGACGGGCCAGGGACGTACACCTGCAGTGATCAGAAAAGCGATGGAATCCGGAAAAACACTGGAAGATTTTGCCCTCTGAGTGAAGGCCTTTTTTTCGTCGGGTTTACTGTCTTAGCGATAATAAACCCGTTAACGGGAGGATAATTATCCTCCCGTTTTTTTATACCTGATAATAGCCTCTGTACCAGTCGACAAATTTCTTCACGCCTGTCACCACCGAAGTTTCCGGAATGAAATTGATCAGATCATAAAGCTCTTTAGTATCAGCACTGGTATCAAGTACATCACCTGGCTGCAATGGCAGCATATTTTTCTTCGCGGTCATTCCCAATGCCTGCTCCAGTGCGGAAATATAATCCATCAGGGGAACCGGCTGGCTGTTGCCGATATTATAAATACGGTATGGGGCTGAACTCATCGCCACTGACCCGGACTCTACGCTCCAGTCAGCATTCGGCATCGGAATTTTATCCTGTACCCGGAAAATAGCTTCCACAATATCATCAATATAGGTGAAATCGCGCTGCATCTTACCGTAGTTATAAACATCAATCGCTTCACCCGCCAGCATCGCCCGGGTGAACTTAAATAAGGCCATATCAGGGCGCCCCCAGGGACCATACACTGTAAAAAAACGTAATCCGCTGACAGGTAACTGGTACAGATGCGCATAACTATGACTCATCAGTTCATTCGATTTTTTGGTCGCAGCGTACAGAGAAACCGGATGATCCACGCTGTCTTCTGTGGAAAAAGGCAATTTACGGTTCAGCCCGTAGACAGAACTTGAACTGGCGAATAACAGATGACCGACTTTTTGCTGACGGCAGCCTTCCAGAATATTCAGATGTCCGACAATATTGGCATCCACATACGCATGGGGATTCTCAATCGAATAACGGACGCCGGCCTGTGCAGCAAGATGGATCACCCGGTCAAACCGGACGCGGCCAAATAATTGCTCCATTGCTGTACGGTCAGCAATATCGGTATGCTGAAAGGTGAAATCCGGATAAGCTTCCAGCAACCGGATGCGGTCTTTTTTTAACTGCACATCATAATAATCGTTCAGATTATCGACGCCAGTGACCCGGTAACCGGCCTTGAGTAGTCTCAGACTCACATGAAATCCAATAAATCCTGCTGCACCGGTCACCAAATAATTCATATCACCCTCAACTCTTACCACTAATAAAGGCACTTCTGTTCAGAAGCACCGTTAATTCCTGTTATTCAGACTGCGCAAATGATACAGGTTTCCGTCGCTAAAGATCACGGTTTGTTTTCATAACCGTCGCTGATAGCCGCGGAAAAATACATTTCAGGCTGTTCAGGTGAAAAAAAAGCCACACAACAATGTTGTATGGCCTGTCAAGCGTATCAGCGCAAGCTATCAGTCGACGGTCTTTTGCAGCCAGGCTTTAAAGTCTTCACCTAACACCGGATGGCGGACACCATACTCAACAAAAGCCTGCATATAGCCCAGCTTATTACCGCAGTCATGGCTCAGCCCTTTCAGGTGATAAGCTTCGACAGTTTCTTTATCCATCAACATTGCAATGGAATCTGTTAACTGGATTTCACCACCGGCACCCGGAGGCGTTTTCGCCAGCAAAGGCCAGATATCTGCAGACAGAACATAACGTCCGACAACTGCCAGGTTAGAAGGAGCCTCTGTGGCTTTAGGTTTTTCAACCACTCCCACCATAGGCGCGCTGTCACCCGGTTGCAGCTCTGCTCCCTTACAGTCCACCACACCGTATGCGGTCACATCTGCAACCGGTTCCACCATAATCTGGCTGCTTCCGGTTTCATCGAAACGACGTAGCATTTCTGCCAGGTTGTCCTGCTGAGGGTTAGATTCGTATTCATCAATGATAACGTCCGGCAGGATCACCGCAAAAGGTTCATCACCTACCAGCGGATGTGCACACATCACTGCGTGGCCCAGCCCTTTAGCAACCCCCTGACGCACCTGCATAATAGTGACGTGTGGCGGGCAGATACTTTGAATTTCATCAAGAAGCTGACGTTTTACGCGCTTTTCAAGCATCGCTTCCAGTTCAAAGCTAGTGTCAAAGTGGTTTTCAATGGAGTTTTTTGAAGAATGCGTCACCAGAATAATTTCGTTGATTCCGGCAGCAATACATTCATTCACGACATACTGAATGAGTGGTTTATCAACCAGTGGCAGCATCTCTTTCGGAATCGCCTTGGTTGCCGGTAGCATTCGGGTTCCCAATCCGGCGACCGGAATTACCGCCTTTTTTACTTTTGATTTATAAGCAGACATCAAATTACCTCATTCGCGGGTATGAAAACCCATAAGTCTTTAAATTTTAATGTTATCAGTATACCAGCTCAGCACAGGGAGTTTATCCTCAAAACATAAATCCGCTCAAATTAGGAATAATACTAACCGGGGATTTCTGTCTGAGCACAGGCAACTTACAACATATTTATTATCAGGAAAACTAATCATTATCTGAAAACATAAGATTAATTCTACCGCCTGCGCCACTGATATTACATTCACAGGCGTTAAGATTAAAACTATGCTGACTGGCATGTATTTTACGGAACGTACCGGGGGGAACCCCGGTTTCCAGAACCTGATGCTGCCCGTTATAGGTAAGCGTGCTATGCAAGCCTGCCGGGATCAATAATAAATTATGAAGATGACGGTTGTAATAACCCACCAGCAGCGGGAACTGCCCTTCCATCCCGGCATCTTCGAGTAACTGATTAATATCATTGAGAATTGTGTTTATCTGAGGCAATTGCTGATGCTGTCCGGCAATTTTTTTCCTCAGCAATTCATTAAACAACACCCGCAACAGTAAGGCCGCCATCACTCCGTTATCACCCGCTCTGGTGACATCCAGTATGTAAAAGCCGATCTGATGATCAGAAAGCGCGGCGATATCAAACACCAGTCCGGGTTTCTCCGTCGGTGTCAGTTGGCGATAATTGACCCGCGTCTCTGCCAGCACTTGTCTGATAGGGGGTTGTAACTGCCGGAGAAGCTGGACTGCTTTTTCCGGATGACGAATAAGACTGTCCCAGCCATCGAATAATTGTTCATCTTCTTTTACTTTAGAGGCAAACATCGACGGATAAAGACACTCCAGAAGCACTTCACGCAACCGCGGAATATCATCCAGCGGTTTTAACACCACATCCTGTACGCCCAAACGCAACATTCCGGCAATTTCTGAAACATCCTCACTGGCTGTCATGATAATGACAGGCAATGTCCTCCCCTGCGAGCGTACCTGCTGCACGAATTTGTCCCCGCGCATGACCGGCATCTCAAGATCGCAGATGATCAGATCAACAGGATGCTGATCCAGCATTTGCAGGGCTGTCACCCCATTGATGGCTTGCAGAGTATTTGCGCCCATATTCGCTAACACACCACATAACAATGACGAAAATACAGGTTCATCATCAACCACCAGAATCAGCTTACCGGATAGTGTATTACTCATTACAAATACCTGTGATTAAGACCTGACTGGCACCCTCTCCGCTGGGCCGGAAGTCCTTCTGCCTGCCTGTATTACAGACGCCGGCAACGTTCCCTGGCCCCGTGAATAAGAATTTGACAGTTAACTATAGTATAGTTCATTTCGTATCGTTCACTTTGTTACCTCCCTCCAGGGTGTGACATGATAGTATAAACAGGTTGTGATAATACGGAGATGATGTGTCCACTGAATACTGCCCCTGTGGAAACACAGAAACCTATGATGCCTGCTGTGGCCGATATCTTAGCGGACAGCAACGCATCCCTGATGCTGAATCACTGATGCGTTCGCGATACACCGCATACCAGCGAGGAAATACCGACTGGCTGATTGCCACCTGGCATCCTTCGCAACGGAGCCCTGAACTGACCGCCAGCCTCTCTGCCGGCTTGTCAGAAACTGAGTGGCTCGGACTGAATGTTATCTCACATACTTGCGAAAAAGATAGTAATGAAGCGTTCGTCACTTTTTATGCAAGATATCGCGAAAAACAACAAACTTCTGCCATTTACGAACGTTCACGCTTTATCAGAGAAGAACAACACTGGTATTATATTGATGGCGTTCATCTGCAGGCTGGCAGAAATGACCCCTGCCCTTGCGGTTCGGGCAAAAAGTTTAAAAAATGTTGTGGCTTATGATAATTAAAATGTCCGACATGACTGAAATCTGATTCGACAGGATACATTGCACAATGCAAGCCCAGACACTACAAAAAAAAGTTTTAAGAACCATTTGCCCTGATGCGAAAGGCCTTATCGCTAAAATTACCAATATCTGCTACAAGCACGAACTGAACATTGTTCAGAATAACGAGTTTGTCGATCACCGGACCGGCCGCTTTTTCATGCGTACTGAGCTTGAAGGTATTTTTAATGACACCACTCTGTTGGCAGATTTAGACAGCGCCTTACCCGTCGGTTCAGTTCGCGAACTGCAACCCGCCGGTCGCCGCCGTGTGGTTATTATGGTGACAAAAGAAGCACACTGTCTGGGCGACTTACTGATGAAAAGTGCCTTTGGTGGTCTGGATATGGAAATTGCGGCCGTCATCGGAAACCATGAAACATTACGTTCGCTGGTTGAACGTTTTGATATTCCTTTTGTGCTGATCAGCCATGAAGGACATACCCGTGAAGAACACGATATGCTGATGGCTGATGAGATTGAACGCTATCAGCCGGATTATGTCGTGCTGGCGAAGTACATGCGGGTACTGACCCCGGAATTCGTTAAGCGCTTTCCGAATAAGATTATTAATATCCATCACTCCTTCCTGCCTGCCTTTATCGGGGCGCGGCCTTATCATCAGGCCTATGAGCGTGGCGTAAAAATTATCGGTGCTACTGCGCACTATGTGAATGATAACCTCGATGAAGGCCCGATTATTATGCAGGACGTGATCCACGTCGATCATACGTTTAGCGCTGACGATATGATGCGTGCAGGCAGAGATGTCGAAAAAAATGCACTGAGCCGTGCGTTGGATAAAGTGCTGGCACAACGGGTCTTTGTTTACGGTAACCGGACTATCATCCTGTAATTTCCGGACAAATAATACGCAACCCATTAATTTTTAGTGTAAAAAACAGGCAAACAGTCATAAATGTCCGTGTTGCCTGTTTACACATAGATAAGTTTTGTTATTATGCACCCCGCTTCAGCACACAACGAAGCATCACAATCAGGTGGGATTCCCGAGCGGCCAAAGGGAGCAGACTGTAAATCTGCCGTCACAGACTTCGAAGGTTCGAATCCTTCTCCCACCACCATTCCTGATAAGCTTCAGCCTGTAATCCCCTGTTTTACACTTCCCTGTACCAGATGCCTTTTTTGATATTTTTCCTCACTCGTTATGCCATTATCTTCGGGTATGATCTTTCGACATCATCTGCATTATTCTCACTGCCCGGTATTCGTTAACTCCTTCTGGCTTGCCTGAAAACGCTTTATTCAGGGGCTTCACCGAAAATATCCATATAGAAATATTCCCATAACACCGGAGCTGTCACTTACTACAGAACATTGCCGGGGAAATCACTTGCCCCTCCATCCCCGGTCGCGAAAACGCTGTTGTGCTCCTCTACGGTGCGCTGCCTCTGCCATCCGGACCGGCACCGTAGTGACGGTGACAATCATCGAAAAAATCGCTACCATCGCGGGTAAATTCTCTGACTGTGGTTAAAACATGAAATTTGTTTCTTTCAATATCAACGGACTCCGGGCGCGTCCCCATCAGCTGGCCGCGCTGGTCGAAACTCACCAGCCGGATATTATCGGGCTGCAGGAGACCAAAGTTCATGATGATATGTTCCCGCTGGAAGAGGTGCAGAAACTCGGTTATCACGTCTTCTTCCATGGCCAGAAAGGCCACTACGGTGTCGCACTGATGACGAAAATGGAACCGGTCAGTGTGCAGCGTGGCTTTATTACCGATGAAGACGATGCCCAGCGGCGGATCATCATGGCTGAGATCCCTTCGGCTATCGGCAATATCACCGTGATCAATGGCTATTTTCCGCAGGGTGAAAGCCGTGACCATCCACTGAAGTTCCCGGCAAAGGAAAAATTCTACCGTGATCTGCAGGATCATCTGGAATCGCGCCTGGATCCTCAGCAGCCTGTACTGATCATGGGTGATATGAATATCAGCTGTACCGACAATGATATCGGCATCGGTGATGACAACCGCAAACGCTGGTTACGTACCGGGAAATGCTCTTTCCTGCCGGAAGAACGCGAGTGGATGGATAAGCTGCTCGGTTGGGGGCTCACCGATACATGGCGTGCCGCCTGGCCTGAAACCAATGATCGCTTCTCCTGGTTTGATTACCGTTCTAAAGGGTTCAATGATAACCGCGGTCTGCGTATCGATTTACTGCTGGCAAGCCAGCCTCTGGCCTCTCGTTGCCTGGAGACCGGTATCGATTATGATATCCGCAGTATGGAGAAACCGTCAGATCACGCCCCGGTGTGGGCGACCTTTGACCTCTGAGTTTTAGTCACCGATGGATACGCTCCCGCGGGACTGACGGCTCGCGGGTAGCCGGGACGGCTGAGTGCCGTCGCTCCCGGACTCAGGGAGGGGCTTTCCATGCGACACGGTGCCACTGTCCCCTGCCGCTAATATCATCAGAAACCCCACCCCTGAAGACAACATCGGTTACTCGCGGGCAGCTTTATGTTTTCTCCCTTTGGTGCTCCCTTTGCTGCCGCGTTTGGCCTGACCACGGGGTAATTGCCTCAGGATCTGTACCGGGGGGGTGCGCCGGGCTTCGCCGATAAGGCTATGCAACGTTCCGACCAGAGGCTGCATAAAATCCTGATAGCGAAAGTTTTTCTCGCTGATGCTGGTCAGCATCGACTCCCACTGTGCCGTCATATCCGGGCTGGCAGCCGGTTGCGGTAACGCGTGGATCAGGGCTTTCCCCACCACGGTAGAGTGTATATACCGCCCCTTTTTTTCCAGAAACCCTCGTTTGAACAGCAATTCGATGATCCCTGCACGCGTCGCCTCGGTTCCTAATCCATCGGTCTCTCTGAGCACTTTCTTCAGGGCTTTATCCTGGACAAAACGTGCGATGCCGGTCATTGCAGAAAGTAAAGTCGCATCGGTAAAGTGGCGCGGGGGTTGTGTTTTCTTTTCCACCACTTCGCCTTTCTCGCACAACAGCTCATCCCCTTTTTTGACTTCCGGCAGTGGCGTGCCGTCATTTTCCTCGTCACGCTCTTTGTTCCCCAGTAATACCCGCCAGCCGGCTACCGCCAGAAAACGGGCTTTGGCGATAAACTTTCCACCCGCAATCTCCAGGTCGATAACGCATTTGCGGTAAACCGCCTCCGGGCAAAACTGCATCAGGTACTGGCGAGCCACCAGCCCGTAAATATTGAGTTCATTCTCCGTCAGTTTTGTCCGGCTGCGTCTGGCGGTAGGAATGATGGCATGGTGGGCATCGACCTTTTTGTTATCCCAGCAACGATTACGCGTTTCGGTATCCAGTTCCTGTGGCATGGTCTGATGAGGCAGATGGGTCCCGATAGCCTCCAGCACCGCATGACGTCCTGCGAAGTGCTCTTCGGGCAGATAACGACAGTCTGAGCGGGGGTAAGTGATCAGTTTGTGGGTTTCGTAAAGTCGCTGGCAGACATCCAGTACCGTCTGAGCGCTGAGCCCGAACCGGCGGGCCGCCTCAATCTGTAAACCTGATAACGAGAACGGCAGCGGTGCTATCTCAGACTCACGTTTATCCTGGTAATGGATGACCCTCGCCGGCTGGCCGTTGATCCGCTGACAGACATGTTCTGCCAGTGAACGGTTCAGTAGTCGTCCCTCTTCATCCTGCCAGGACTCACACGCATCACTGGGCACCCACAGTGCGGTGAAACGTTGTTCATCACCGGCCAGAATATGGGCTTTCACTTCAAAGAAATCGCGGGCAACAAAATTCTCGATCTCTTCGTCACGGCGTACCACCAGTCCGAGTACCGGGGTCTGTACCCGTCCGACAGAGAGCACACCGTCGTAGCCGGCATTGCGACCAAACAGGGTGTAAGCGCGGGTCATATTAATACCGTACAGCCAGTCGGCCCTGGCCCTGGCCAGCGCGGAAATACAGAGCGGTACAAAATCACGGTTATCCCGTAACCGTTCAATAGCACGGGCGACAGACTGCGGATTGAGATCATTGATCAGACAGCGTTGTACCGACTTTCTTTTCTCATCGCTGAGTTTCAGATAATCAAGCACTTCATCGACCAGTAACTGCCCTTCACGATCGGGGTCGCCGGCATGGACAATATGAGTTGCCTTTTGCAGTAATTCATCGATGACATTGAGCTGCTTTGCCACTTCGGGGCGGGGTTTCAGTTGCCATTTTTCAGGAATAATAGGCAGATCGGCCAGGGACCAGCGGGCAAAGCGCGGGTCATAATTTTCCGGCTGTGCCTGTTCCAGCAGGTGGCCGACACACCAGGTCACAATCTGGTTATCTCCGCAGGCAATAAACCCCTGTCCGCGGCGATGAGGCTCAGGCAAAACTTCAGCAATCGCCCGGGCAAGGCTGGGTTTTTCGGCAATAAACAAACGCATTAACCGCGATCTTCCTTTTTGTCCGGCCAGGAATGAGGTAGACATACCCGCACCGGGGGTGAATACTTTCAGTCGTCAGAATCGGCGACCTGCCGGCTGCTCTGCCGGTCTTCTGCATACTGCGGCTTAACGACAAATGCCCGGCACAAAAGTCCGGGGCGCTGTCGCGGGGTTAATCATGCCAGACTGACTGGCAAAGATCTGTCAGAAATAGCTGACAAAAGGTGCGGGATCTACAGCGGTTAACGGTGCCGCTTTCAGCCGGGGGGTGCCCAGATAAAGGAAACCGACAATCTTATCCTGTGGCCGGCATCCCAGCCCCTGACGGACGACCTCATGTTCTGTCCAGGCACCACTGCGCCAGATCCCGTTAAAGCCCTGCGCCTGGGCGGCCATCTGCATAGCCATTACAGCACATCCAGCGGAAACCACCTGTTCCCATTCCGGAACTTTAGGATGCTCTTCACATCGGGCAATGACCGCGATAATCAGCGGTGCCCGGAAAGGGGCATTTTGCGCTTTTTCTATGGCTTTTTCATCAGCTCCGTCGCCGGTTGCCGCTGAAACCAGCAGCTGGCTGAAACGCTCACGCCCTTCTTCTGTGATCATAACAAAGTGCCAGGGTTGCAGAGCACCATGATCAGGCGCTCGTAAGCCCGCCTGCAGAATATTTTCCAGCGTTTCACCTTCAGGGGCAGGATCCGCCAGCCGTGACGCAGAGCGTCGCTGTAATAACAAGTCTAATGCGTCCATAACTTCCTCATATTCAGTCTGTCTCTGACAAGTCTGGCATAACAACGTGATTTGTAACAGTCTGCTGTGATTTCCTGCTGACTTTTAGAGCGGCGCTCTTTAGGATGTGGGCGGAATGATTCAGAACGCAGCGCTCAAAAGAGTCTGCTGACAATTACATGGAGAAATTATGCGCACATTGTGGCGAATTACCGGCAGGTTATTTTCTGCCGTCTGGCGGATAATCAATTTTATCAGGGAGTGTATCCTGAACCTGTTCCTGCTGTTGCTGATCGTCGTGGGGGTCGGGATTTGGTCACAGGTCAGTGGCGGGTCGGCGAATTCGGCAAAAACGCTGACCGGGGGGGCGCTGAAAATTAATCTTGCCGGTATGGTCGTTGACCAGCCTTCAGCACAAAACCGTCTGAGTAAAGTTGGCCGGGAGTTGCTGGGCAGCCGCAGTGAAACACTGCAGCAGAACTCTGTCTTCGATATCGTTAATGCCATCCGTCAGGCAAAAAGTGACAATAAAATCACCGGCATCGTGCTGGACCTGCGGAATTTCGGTGGCGGCGATCAGCCTTCTCTGCAGTATATCGGTAAAGCCTTACGCGAATTCCGTGATGCCGGAAAGCCTGTCTATGCCTATGGCGATAATTTTAGCCAGGCTCAATACTACCTGGCCAGTTTTGCTAATACGATTTATCTCTCTCCTCAGGGTGCCGTGGATATTCACGGTATGGCGACCAATGCCCTCTACTACAAAACCCTGCTGGATACGCTGAAAGTATCCTCCCATGTTTTCCGTGTCGGTACTTATAAATCTGCGGTAGAACCTTTCCTGCGCGATAACATGTCACCGGCAGCGAGAGATGCCGATAGCCGCTGGATTAACCAGTTATGGAACAACTATCTGACCACGGTCTCTGCCAACCGTCAGTTGACGCCGCAGCAGGTCTTCCCGGGCGCAGACAACCTGATTACCGCATTGAAAGCCGTGAACGGTAGTACCGCCACTTATGCGCTGAATACCCGGCTGGTAGATGGACTGGAATCCCGTGCGGCGGTGGATCAGATCCTTATCCATAAATTTGGCTGGGATAGTCAGACCAATGATTACCGCAATGTCAGTATTTATGATTATCCGTTAAAAGACTCTCAGACGGATGGCCCGGCGAATATCGCGGTTATTGTCGCGAACGGGGCGATTGTTGACGGCGACTCCGGTGCCGGTAACGTGGGCAGTGATACGCTGGTTTCACAAATCCGTGCTGCGCGTCTGGATAAAAACATTAAAGCCATTATTCTGCGGGTTAACAGTCCGGGAGGCAGCGTGACGGCCTCTGAAGCTATTCGTGAAGAGCTGATGGCCGCAAAACAGGCTGGTAAACCTGTGGTTGTCTCCATGGGCGGTGTTGCCGCCTCCGGCGGGTACTGGATCTCGACACCGGCCAGCTACATTATTGCCAGCCCGTCCACCCTGACCGGCTCGATTGGTATTTTCGGTGTGATCAATACCATTGAGAACTCGCTAAGCACTTTGGGCGTGCACACTGACGGTGTCTCGACCTCTCCGCTGGCCGATGTTTCTATGACCAAAGCACTGCCGGATCAGGTGCAGCAGATGATGCAAATCAGCATCGAAAACGGGTACCATAACTTCCTGAGCCTGGTGGCTGACTCCCGTCATAAAACCACGGACCAGATAGACCAGATAGCCCAGGGACACGTCTGGACAGGCAGTGATGCAAAAGCAAACGGACTGGTCGATGAATTGGGTGACTTTGATGATGCGACCCGCAAAGCGGCAGAGCTGGCACATATCACTACGCCTCGTCTGGACTGGTATCAGGAACAGCCGACCTTCTTTGACCAGGTACTGGATCAAATGAGTTCTTCGGTCAGTGCGTCACTCCCTGCCAGTATTAAGGCTTTCCTGCCAGCGCCTTTGGCCGAAGTGATGACCGATTTACAAAATCAGCCCGGCCTGACAGGCCAGGCGGCCGATCCGCAAAACCGTTATGCTTATTGCCTTAACTGCGGTGTTATGAACTGACCGGCCGGCAGCCTGAACCGGGTTCAGGCTGCTTTTCCCGTGAATTGCTTTATACTGCCACCCTAATCCGGCTTTTTTACGACTTTTGAAAAGAATACGTCATGCAGAGAAAAAATATTTATGTCGCCTACACAGGCGGGACCATTGGTATGCAACGTTCTGCCCAGGGGTATGTGCCGGTGTCCGGCCATCTGCAACAGCAATTACTGGCGATGCCGGAGTTCCATCGTCCGGAAATGCCCTCTTTCTCTATTCATGAATATCAGCCACTGATGGACTCGTCAGACATGACCCCGCAGGACTGGCAGGTCATTGCTGATGATATTCATAAAAACTATGAACTGTATGATGGTTTTGTGATCCTGCACGGTACCGATACCATGGCGTTTACCGCATCTGCGCTCTCGTTTATGCTGGAAAACCTGGGGAAACCGGTCATTGTGACAGGGTCACAAATACCGCTGGCTGAGCTACGCTCTGACGGCCAGCAGAATCTGCTTAATTCGTTGTATGTTGCCGCCAATTACCCGGTGAATGAAGTCACGTTATTTTTTAATAATACGCTCTACCGGGGTAACCGGACCACAAAGGCTCATGCTGATGGTTTCGATGCTTTTGCATCCCCTAATCTGACTCCGCTTCTGGAAGCCGGTATCCATATCCGCCGGTTACATACGCCGGCCGCACCGCAGGCTCAGGGGCCGTTTACCGTCCATAACATCACACCACAACCGGTGGGTGTCGTTACGCTTTATCCCGGTATCCCGGCCGAGGTTGTGCGTAATTTCCTGCGCCAGCCGGTGAAAGCGCTGATCCTTCGTTCGTATGGCGTAGGCAATGCTCCGCAGAATGCTGAATTTCTGACTGAACTCAGACAAGCCTCTGAGCGTGGCATTGTGGTCGTCAATCTGACGCAATGTATTTCGGGGAAGGTCAATATGGGGGGCTATGCCACCGGGAATGCGCTGGAAAATGCCGGAGTGATCAGCGGATATGACCTGACCGTAGAAGCGGCCCTGACTAAGCTGCATTATCTGCTCTCTGCCGGCTATGATCCGCAACAGATCCGGGACCTTATGCAGCAAAATCTTCGTGGCGAACTGACCGCGGATTAACATTCAACACCGGCTTGTGCGCGTCCCTGACAAGCCGGTATGAGGGCCACCTACAGAGTCAGTTTCGTCACCGAACCGTCGATACCAAACTCTTCCTTCAGGGCCTGCTTACTCTTCACCACCATCTCTCCGCCTTTGCCAATCGTCATATGGCCCGGGTTGTCGTTATATCTCGCCTGCCATAGCATTACCAGCTGGAGAGTGTGCTCACGCTGTGCCGGAGTCAGCGCCACACCATCAGGCCATTTTCCGGTTTCACTGGCGAGAACCAGACGTTCATACAATTCAGGGGTCATGCCTGCCAGTAAATTTTCAAGATCCTTCATCTGTCACCCCGGAGTATTATTGCCATGCGGATCGGTAAAACTTAGCGAGGCAGAGTTCACACAGTAACGCTCACCCGTGGGTTGCGGACCGTCCGGGAATACATGCCCCAGGTGCGAATCACAATGTGCACAACGAATTTCTGTCCGGTGCATGCCATGCGAGAAATCTTCGATATAGTGGATAGCATCCGGGGAAACCGGTTGATAAAAACTCGGCCATCCGCAACCGGCATCAAACTTTGTCTCTGAATAGAACAATGGCACATGACACACCAGGCAGTGGTAAATGCCTTCGTCAGTATTGTGCAACAAAGCACCACTGAACGGAGGCTCCGTTCCGCGATCACGGGTGACATAACGTTGTATTTCTGTCAGGTCACGTTCAGGCATGTTTCTGTTTTTTTCCGATGTCATGTAGAAGCCATATGATTGATCCAATGAATATGCGTATTATAACAAACAGGCAACAATCACGACGGGTAATTTGTGCGTTGAACACAGGATAACCGGTGGGTTTGAAATTGTGATCTGCATCCCAATTTATGATGGAAAGGTCCTGCACACTCTCTGCCGGGCGAGTCCCCGTTATGGTTAAGGGTACTTATGCTTTAACGGGTAAAAAACTGCAGGTGAGGATTGATCTGCCACAATAATTGACACGATTAAGCTTGACGCCTGAAGCGGTTTTTGTAATTTTACAGCCAACCTTTTATTCAATAACCCATAGCTGGTGGAATATATGACTATCAAAGTAGGTATCAACGGTTTTGGCCGTATCGGTCGCATTGTTTTTCGTGCTGCGCAACAGCGTTCAGACATCGAGATCGTTGCAATTAACGACCTGCTCGACGCCGAATACATGGCTTACATGCTGAAGTATGACTCCACCCATGGACGTTTCGACGGGACCGTAGAAGTTAAAGACGGTGCACTGATCGTTAACGGTAAAAAAATCCGTGTGACCAGCGAAAGAGACCCGGCTAACCTGAAATGGGACGAAGTGGGTGTGGATGTTGTTGCAGAAGCGACCGGTATCTTCCTGACCGACGAAACTGCACGTAAACACATTACCGCAGGCGCGAAAAAAGTTGTTCTGACCGGTCCTTCTAAAGACGACACACCGATGTTCGTTCGCGGTGCGAACTTCGATAAATATCAGGGCCAGGATATCGTTTCTAACGCTTCCTGTACCACTAACTGCCTGGCCCCTCTGGCCAAAGTCATCAATGATAACTTCGGTATCGTTGAAGGCCTGATGACCACTGTTCACGCGACGACTGCAACGCAGAAAACTGTTGATGGCCCGTCTCATAAAGACTGGCGCGGCGGTCGTGGTGCTTCTCAGAACATCATCCCGTCTTCTACCGGTGCGGCTAAAGCCGTCGGTAAAGTTCTGCCGGAACTGAACGGTAAACTGACCGGTATGGCATTCCGTGTCCCTACCCCGAACGTTTCTGTCGTTGACCTGACCGTTCGTCTGGAAAAAGCAGCCACTTATGAGCAGATCAAATCTGCCATCAAAACTGCGTCTGAAGGCACTATGAAAGGTGTTCTGGGTTATACCGAGGACGACGTTGTTTCTACCGATTTCAACGGTGAAGTTTGCACATCATTCTTCGATGCGAAAGCAGGTATCGCGCTGAATGATAACTTCGTGAAACTGGTTTCCTGGTATGACAACGAAACCGGTTATTCACACAAAGTCCTTGACCTGATTGCACTGGTTGCGGCCAAATAAAATCAACGGACAGTCCGTAAATATCAGGGGCGACTTCGGTCGCCCCTTCTTTTTGTTGTTTGTTGGTTGATCCCTCTGAGGAGAGCGAATGCAGGAATCACTCTATAAACTGCCGGTAAACCGTCAGATAACCCCCTATATTTCTCTGCGTCAGAAAGGTCAGTTACCGCTGATTGTGGTTAATCATCCGGCTGTACATGCGGTGGTTGCACTGCAGGGCGCTCATCTTATTTCATGGCAACCTTCCGGTGAAAAGCCGGTGATTTGGTTAAGCGATGAAACGGCATTCACTGAAGGTAAAGCCATTCGTGGCGGCGTACCGGTATGCTGGCCCTGGTTTGGCCCTGCCGGTCACCCGGCCCATGGTTTTGCTCGTAACCTCCCCTGGACACTACTGGCTCATGATGAAAATGAGCAGGGAGTGATCCTCACTTTTGAGCTTAAACACTCACCACAGACCCATAAATACTGGCCGCACGATTTTTCACTGATTGCCCGATTCCGTCTTGGAAAGCACTGTGAAATTGAACTGGAAGCCCACGGTGGATTTACGTCCACCGCCGCCTTGCACAGCTATTTCCGTGTGGCCGATATTGCCGGGGTCTCTGTCAGTGGCCTGGGGACGTCGTATATTGATAAAGTGACTGGCGGGACGACGGCAGAGCAACTCACGCCACAAACCTATTCTGATCAGGTAGACCGTATATTTACTGCCGCCGATGATTGTAATGTCATCGACGATCCTGCCGGTAAACGACGGCTGGAAATTTATCACCATCATAAAAGTGACGTTGTCACCTGGAATCCCGGTCCGGCACTCTCCTGCAGTATGGGAGATATGGCCAATGATGGTTATAAAACCATGGTCTGTGTGGAAACGGCACGGATCTCTCAGCCCCTGGTCAGCAAACATGATTCTCCGGCACGCCTGGGAGTGATGTTTAAAGTGGCCAGATCAGCATAATGTATCAGGGGTGCCCCCTGACGCAGCTATCTGCCTGATTGCGGGGCATTCACTGCCCCGCGCCGGCCCAAACGTCAGAAATCCCTATTCACAACCTGAGTTTCAGAACGTGTAACTGATCCCCGTCCAAACCATTGCCTGACCGGATTTCGCCACCATCGGACTGTCTTTCACTTCGCTGCCGAACCACTGATAACGTCCGCCGACCCCTAACTGCCAGCGTTTGGTCAGCGGATAACTGGCGCTGATTTCCACATACGGAAGCCAGCTGTCCCCGGCATGGTAGGAAGATATTCCGCTGCGACGTGATTCCGCCGATGACACCCCGTAGTAGTAATCCGTCTGATGGCTGCTGTTCCAGCTCAACCCGGCCCCGGGGTTAAGTGAAATTCCGTCCAGCATTAGCGGATAATGCCAGTTGGTATTCCAGACAATACCGTTACTCTGGTCCAATACATCACCCACCAGCGAGGTTTTCAGAACCCCCCAGTCAGCAATATGTTGCCATTGTCCGCCGGCCATCAGGGTCAGATGGCGTTTATCCAGTTGCTTCATGGCCGATGAGTCGGTTCGTTTCGGATCGTACTCCTGTCCCGAACTGGTGATGATCAGTGATAACTGGTTCTGCGGATTTCTCCACAGAAAGTACCCCCCCTGCAGTCCGGAAACGAAGAAATTCGCATCTTCGTAATTCACCAGAGGGAACGGATAATAGCGTTCTTTACCCCCCTGATAAGGCGATTGCACATACAATGCGCCTGCGCCGACCGTCAGCGGGGAGCCTGCCGCGAAGACTCCGGAGGAGACACAGACAGCCGCCAGAGTGCTGAGAGACAAATATGATATTTTCAAACCAGAGGATCCTTAATTAAATGTTAGCTAACCGGTACCAGCGGTCATCTCCGCCGCGGGAAAGGAGAGAAGAATAAACGTAAATTCCTCTGAACGGTCAGCGATTCGTGCCCTCATCTCCCGCATACTGCGGTTGATAAATGGCACGATAGTACAGTTTGTTATTGATATATCGCTAAATAGTGCAAAAAACCCTGTGTGAACTGAAAATTCCTGACTACAGTTAAATAATACGACTCTGTACAAAATTTGTAATGACAACCGGCCAGTCAATTATTTCTTAAACATCCCATTCTGGCATACGGGTTGCAGTATCAGCCAGTGAGTCGTCTTTCCCGGAGCAAATCCTGTCATCATTCTGCTCCTTTACCTGTGCTAAAAATAAAAGGACGGGCATCGCTATGAATATATTCGATCATTATCGCCAGCGTTATGAAGCGGCCAAAGACGAAGAGTTCACACTGCAGGAATTTTTATCCATTTGTAAAAAGGATCGCAGTGCTTACGCCAATGCCGCAGAACGACTGCTGACCGCCATCGGACAACCCGTCATGGTGGATACCGCTCAGGACCCCAGGCTTTCCCGTATTTTTTCGAACAGAGTGGTTCCCCGCTACCCTGCTTTTGAAGAGTTCTACGGGATGGAAGAGGCTATCGAGCAGATCGTCTCTTACCTGAAACATGCAGCTCAGGGGCTGGAAGAAAAGAAACAAATTCTTTACCTGCTCGGGCCGGTCGGCGGGGGAAAATCCTCACTGGCAGAGCGTCTGAAAGCGCTGGTTCAGCGGGTCCCCATCTATGTTCTGACCGCTGACGGTGAACGCAGCCCGGTTAACGATCACCCGCTATGCCTGTTTAACCCCGCCGAGGATGCCGGTATCCTGGCTCAGGAATACGGTGTTCCGCGCCGTTACCTGGGAACGATTATGTCTCCGTGGGCGGCAAAACGCCTGCATGAATTTGGCGGAGATATTTCCAGGTTCAGGGTCGTCAAGGTCTGGCCATCCATCCTTGAGCAACTGGCTATCGCGAAAACGGAACCGGGGGATGAAAACAACCAGGATATTTCAGCCCTGGTGGGGAAAGTGGATATTCGTAAACTGGAGCATTTCGCTCAGAATGATCCGGATGCCTATAGCTACTCCGGGGCATTGTGCCGCGCTAACCAGGGGGTGATGGAATTTGTTGAGATGTTCAAAGCACCGATCAAAGTCCTCCACCCGCTACTGACCGCGACCCAGGAAGGGAATTATAACGGTACCGAAGGTATTTCAGCCCTGCCTTTTAACGGCATTATTCTTGCCCACTCTAATGAATCTGAATGGGTACAGTTCCGAAATAATAAAAGCAACGAAGCGTTTCTCGACCGTGTTTACATCGTGAAAGTCCCTTACTGCCTGCGGGTCTCTGAAGAGATTAAGATCTACAAAAAACTGTTAGATAACAGTGAACTGACCGAAGCCTCTTGCGCGCCGGGTACCCTTGAAACTCTGGCCCGCTTTATCATCCTGTCCCGGCTGAAGTCACCGGAAAACTCAAGCATATTCTCAAAAATGCGGGTCTATGACGGAGAGAGCCTGAAAGATACCGATCCTAAGGCAAAATCCTGGCAGGAGTATCACGATTATGCCGGCGTAGATGAAGGAATGAACGGTCTTTCGACACGTTTTGCCTTCAAAATACTCTCCAGGGTCTTTAACTTCGATCATTCTGAGGTTGCCGCAAACCCGGTTCACCTGTTCTATGTTCTCGAACAGCAGATAGAGCGGGAGCAATTTCCACAGGAAGTGGCCGATAAATATCTGGAGTTCCTGAAGGGCTACCTGATCCCTAAATATGCGGAATTTATCGGCAAAGAAATACAGACGGCCTATCTTGAGTCCTATTCCGAGTATGGACAAAATATTTTTGACCGTTACGTGACTTATGCTGATTTCTGGATCCAGGATCAGGAATACCGTGACCCGGATACCGGTCAGTTGTTTGATCGCGGCTCCCTGAACGCTGAGCTGGAGAAAATTGAGAAGCCGGCGGGGATCAGTAACCCGAAAGACTTCCGTAATGAAATAGTGAATTTTGTGCTACGTGCCAGGGCTCAGAACAGTGGCCATAACCCGAACTGGACCAGCTATGAAAAATTGCGCACCGTCATTGAGAAGAAAATGTTCTCAAATACCGAAGAACTGTTGCCGGTGATTTCGTTCAATACCAAGACCTCCACCGATGAACAGAAAAAACATGATGACTTTGTGGATCGTATGATGGAGAAAGGCTACACCCGTAAACAGGTACGTCTGCTTTGCGAATGGTACCTCAGAGTGCGTAAGTCTTCCTGAACACATTTCCGGGCGGCAGACGTTTGCCGCCCTCCCGTTTCTCGTTGATGTCCGGGAGTCAGTTATGTCTTATTTTATCGATCGGCGACTCAACGGTAAAAATAAAAGCGCGGTGAACCGGCAGCGCTTTTTACGTCGTTATAAATCGCAAATAAAAAAATCTCTGGCTGATGCCATCAACAAACGCTCAGTCACCGATACCGGCAGCGGTGGATCCGTTTCCATCCCTATTGATGATATCCATGAGCCGTCCTTTCATCAGGGCGGCGACGGTGAGCGTACCCGGGTCCATCCCGGCAATGATCAGTTTATTACCCATGACCGTATCGAACGTAACCCTGGCGGTGGCGGCTCAGGATCCGGTCAGGGTAAAGCCAGTCAGCAGGGAGAAGGTGAAGACAGTTTCAGCTTTTCAATTTCAAAAGATGAATATCTTGATCTCCTGTTTGACGACCTGGCCCTGCCTGATTTGCAGAAAAATAACCAGAACCGCTTAACCGAATATAAAGTTCACCGTGCGGGTTACAGTGCGAATGGGGTGCCTTCTAATATCAGTGTCGTGCGCTCATTACAAAACTCGCTGGCCCGGCGCACTGCGATGACGGCGGGTAAACGCCGGCGATTGGCTGAATGCGAGCAGGCACTGAGCGAACTTCGTCACCAGGAACCGGCACAACTCCGGGAAGAGGAACGGCTGGAGCATGAAATCGCTGAACTGAAAGCCAGCATCGCCCGTGTTCCGTTTATTGATACTTTCGATTTACGCTATAAGAACTTCGAAAAGCGGGCAGAACCGTCCAGCCAGGCAGTGATGTTCTGCCTGATGGATGTTTCCGGCTCGATGGATCAGCCGACGAAAGAGATGGCGAAACGGTTTTATATTCTGTTGTATTTATTTCTGAGCCGTAACTATGAAAACGTTGAGGTGGTTTATATTCGCCACCACACGCAGGCAAAAGAAGTGGATGAGCATGAATTTTTCTATTCCCAGGAAACCGGGGGGACCATTGTCTCCAGTGCGCTGAAACTGATGAATGAGGTCATCAGGGAACGCTACGACCCGCAACAGTGGAATATTTATGCCGCACAGGCCTCTGACGGTGATAACTGGGCTGACGATTCTCCTCTCTGTAAGGAATTGCTGGCCTCTGAGCTGCTGCCTGTGATGCGTTATTACAGTTATATCGAAATCACCCGCCGGGCCCCTCAGACATTGTGGCGTGAATATGAGCAGTTGCAAAAACGCTTTGAAAATTTCGCCATACAGCAAATCCGTGAACAGGAAGATATTTACCCGGTGTTCCGTGAATTATTCCGGCGCCAGACGGCCGGTAACTGAGTTCGTCTCCCGGATCGGCCCTTGCTGTCCGGGAAACACACCCGCCCGTTTTAGCGACTGCCACGAAACTCCTGTTCTTTTTTTCTGTTTACGGGTGTTATTTTTCTGCCGATAACCTTAGACGATGCATCCGGATAACGTATTCGTTTATAATACCACTGCAGCATCAGAGAACCGCTGATACTGCTTATAACGCCTGTAAAAATCCCCTGGTCTGCAGGCCAGCGGTTATCCGTTTCCGGGAGCGTTTCATGAAAATTGGCTATTTATTTCCGATCGCAATTATTATTGCCGGTGTGGGATTACTGACCTGGTTCGTTGCCAGCGGCGCATGGATGCCGGGGCAATAAACACAGAAAGAAATACCGTGGTTTACTGCGCTGTCGGGGGTGTGGTTTATCGTTGATAACCCGCGCGTTGGTAAGTCTGTTTGTCACTGAAGGTGCCGGACTTATCCGATAAGCCACCCCGTTTATGATTTCCGGCCCGATTCAGGGATCCTGCAGAGTTTCATCTCTGCCACATTATTTATCTTCAGGGAGCAGTTATATTGGATTCCGGCATGATTTACAGTCTCTTTGTTATTGGCTCAGTGCTGGTAGCGTCAAGTATTATACTCAGTGCCTTTTCATCGAAACTGGGTATTCCTATCCTGGTGATTTTCCTCGCGCTGGGCATGCTGGCCGGAGAAGATGGCATTGGTGGGATTGTATTTAATAACTACCCCGCCGCCTATCTGGTCTCTAACCTGGCACTGGCGGTTATTCTGCTGGACGGGGGAATGCGCACCCGTGTCGCATCGCTGAAAGTCGCGCTCCGGCCTTCCCTGTCTCTCGCCACTATTGGTGTGTTAATCACCGCCGGGCTGACCGGGCTGATGGCCGCCTGGTTATTTCATCTCGACCTGATGCAAGGGTTCCTGATAGGTGCCATTATCGGCTCCACCGATGCCGCGGCCGTGTTTTCACTGCTGGGAGGGAAAGGCCTGAACGAAAGGGTCAGTGCCACGCTGGAAATCGAGTCCGGCAGTAATGACCCGATGGCCGTGTTTTTAACCATAACTCTGATAGAGATGATCCAGAAAGGACAAACCGGTCTGAGCATGATGTTTCTGGTGCACCTGGTCCGGGAATTCGGGCTGGGTATTGTACTGGGGATCGGTGGCGGCTTTGCCCTTCAGCAGCTTATTAACCGCATTACCTTACCGCCGGGTCTCTATCCTTTACTGGCCGTCAGCGGCGGGATCCTCGTTTTTGCGCTGACCACATTGATGGAAGGCAGCGGTATTCTGGCGGTTTACCTGTGCGGTTGCTGGCTGGGAAATACACCGATCCGTAACCGTAACGGAATTCTGCAAACGTTTGACGGAATGGCCTGGCTAAGCCAAATCGGCATGTTTATTGTCCTCGGGCTGTTAGTGGTACCGACAGATTTATGGCAAATTGCGTTCCCCGCGATGATGCTCTCTCTGTGGCTTATTTTTGTCGCCCGGCCGCTGTCTGTGTTTGCCGGGCTGTTACCTTTTAAAAACTTCACCCTGAGAGAACGTTTTTTTATCAGCTGGGTAGGCTTACGGGGAGCCGTCCCGATTATCCTTGCGGTTTTCCCGATGATGGCCGGACTTGATAATGCTAAGCTTTACTTCGATATTGCCTTCTTTGTGGTACTGGTCTCTCTGATGCTGCAAGGAACCTCCCTGACCAAAGCAGCAAAGCTTGCCAGAGTTGTGGTACCACCGACCGCAGAGCCTATTCAGCGTATCGGGCTGGACATCCATCCGGATACGCAATGGGAAGAGTTTGTCTATCAGCTCAGCGCGGACAAATGGTGTATTGGTGCGGCACTGAGAGAACTTGAAATGCCGGCGGATACCCGTATTGCGGCACTGTTCCGCGGTAATGTGCTGATGCATCCGTCAGGGTCAACCCGCTTGCAGGAAGATGACATCCTCTGTGTGATCGGCCGGGAAAAAGATTTGCCGGCATTAGGTAAAATGTTCAGTCAAAGTCCGCCCTCTTCACTGGAGCAACGTTTTTTTGGCGATTTTATTCTGGATGCCAGCACAGACCTTTATGATATTGCTCAGGTGTACGGACTGGAACTCGACCCCGACGTCCGGGCACATCAGCCACTGTCCCGACTGATTGTTCAGCAATTAGGCGGAACGCCGGTCATCGGTGATCAGCTCGAATGGATGAATATCACCTGGACTATTGCTGAAAAAGAAGGCAACGATATCCTCAAAGTCGGCGTAAGAATGAGCGGGGAAGCTTCCTGACCCCGGCCGGAAGGAGCAGCTCCGTTGCCTTGCAGCGGAGTCTGCGTCTGCTGTTAATACTGTCCCTTCACGGTCAGACATAAAATTATTATTTATCACTATTCGTTACCGCGGAAACAGGGTAATCTTGTCCGCTTTTTTCAGGTCACCTGCTTATTTATGAATAAATACACTCTGTTACTGCTGAGCCTGGTCCTGCTAGCCCCGCTGGGCATAGACCTGTATCTGCCCACACTGCCACAGGTTGCCTCCGGGTTACATACCCCGGTGAGTAATATTCAGTCTACCATTCCCTTGTTCTTACTGGTGATGGGACTGGGTCAGTTAATCACCGGGCCGCTGGTAGATAACTTCGGCCGCAAACCCGTCGCCCTCGCCGGATTAGGCCTTTACGCCGCTGGCAGCCTGACCGCTGCACTCGCCGACCACTGGCCGGTATTTCTGGCCGCACGGATCATCCAGGGCTGTGCTGTCTGCTGTACGGCTGTGGTTGCGTTCAGTGGAGTCCGTGATCGTCTCAGCGGTGACGAAGCCGCGAAAACTTTCGGCTTTCTTAATGGCGCGCTGAATATCGTTCCTGCGCTTGCGCCTTTACTGGGGGGGACGCTGGCAGAATTCTGGGGATGGCGTGCACCGTTTAGCTTCCTTTGCCTGTATGCGGTCATGATTGGGGTGGTCATCCTGCTGTTCCTGCCGGAAACACGCCCAAAAGAGACGCTAAAAGTCCCCTTTTTTCCGTTAAAGCAGTATGCGTCTATTCTTTCTGACGTACGGTTTGTCTGCTTTGCTCTGGCAAATGCAGGGGCGCTGGGAATGGTTCTGACCTATGTGTCACTCGCACCGCTGGTTCTGATGGAGCAAGCGGGCCTGTCATCGTTTGCTTTTGCACTGGCCTTCGGAGCCAACGGTTTGTGGATCATGCTGGTCAGCAGTGTTGTCAGTTACGTCATCCGTAAAGCCGGTCGTCCCTTCTGCCTGTTCTTTGGCGGTATATGCATGCTGATTGCTGCCTGTCTTCTGAGCAGTGAAGCCGTACTGTTCAGCACAGCCCTTCAGCAACACTGGCTGAGTTATATGTTGCCGGTCGCACTCGCCGTTGCGGGTCTGGCGTTTATTATCGGCCCGGCCACCAGCTATGCGCTGGAACCTTACCAGCAACAGGCGGGTATGGCATCGGCGTTGCAGGGGTTCTTCCAGATGGCAGGCGGAGCCGGTGGCAGCCTGTGCATGCTGGCCCTGCCCCTGACACCTCAGCATGCGCTTTCCCTTATGATGTTAATCGGCGCGGTACTGGCCTTTATCGCCTGGCGCTGTAGCCACTCTGTAAAAGGTACCCTGACCGAGCTGTAATGGTCAGGGCCTTCTGTTAATCCCCGGGCGTTCAGCCGCAAGCCCGGGGATTAACAGAATACAGCCTCCCGCACACCGGGGAGGCTGTCAGAGAATTAAAGAGTGCGGAAGGGTACCCGGGGGGCGACGGCACACATAAGCTCATACCCTACGGTATCAGAGGCCGCGGCCACATCATCAATATGCACCTGCTCTCCCCACAGTTCGACCTTAGAGCCAATCTGTGCCTGAGGACAGGGAGTAAGATCCACCATAATCATATCCATCGAGACGCGGCCAACGGTACGGGTCAGAATACCGTCTACCGCCACCGGAGTACCGGTAGGTGCATGACGCGGGTAACCATCGGCATAACCACACGCCACCACGCCAATCCGCTGCGCACTTTCAGCCTGATAACGGTAACCGTACCCGACGCCTTGCCCCGGTTGTAACTGCTGGATACCGATGATCTCACTGTGCAACTGCATGACCGGCTGCAGTCCGGTATCGGCGATATCCTGCCACCGGCCCGAAGGTGATGCGCCGTAGAGGATAATGCCTGGCCGGACCCACTGATGGTGTGTCTGCGGGTGCCATAATGTCGCCGCCGAGTTCGCGAAACAGCGCGACACTTCCATGCCCTCAGCCGCGACATCCAGCAAAGCCACCGGCTCTGTCACGCCGTCCGACTCTTCACCGCGGGCGAAGTGTGTCATCAGAGTCATTTCGCCCACATTTGGCAACGCAGCCAACCGGTGCCAGACATCCTTAAGTTGCTCCGGGCGAAAGCCCAGACGATTCATGCCGCTGTTAATTTTGACATAGATATTCAGCGGCGCGGATAACCGGGCGTTTGCCAGAGCTTCAATCTGCCACTCACTGTGTACGCTGGTCGTCAGACGATAGCGATCCAGCAAGGCCAGATCCTGTGCCTTAAAAAAACCTTCCAGTAACAAAATAGGTTTTTTCCAACCCTGTTCACGGAGAAGTATGGCTTCTTCATAGTTCAGCAGCGCAAAACCGTCTGCAGAACTCAGGGCCTCATAACACCGGGAAATACCGTGCCCGTAGGCATTTGCTTTAACTACTGTCCAGATTTTTGAATCCGGCACTTTTTTTCTGATAATCTCTAAATTCTGCTCTAACGCCTGCTGATTTACCGTGGCGAAAATCGGTCGGGACATCTCACTCTCCTGAAACGTTAACTGACAGCTTTAATACCGGATAATGATGACCGGCGATCAAAACCCGGTAAGTAGCGCATCACCGACAAATCATCAGCCGCAATATCCGGCGTATTACCGGAAATAATATCGGCAATCAGTTTTCCGGAACCACATGCCATCGTCCATCCCAGTGTGCCATGCCCTGTGTTCAGGTACAGATTCGTCAGCGGTGTACGGCCAACGATCGGGGTACCATCCGGGGTCATCGGGCGCAAACCGGTCCAGAATGTTGCCTGTTCAACAAACCCGCCTTCAGGATAGAGATCCCTGACGACCATCTCCAGTGTTTCTCTGCGAGCCGGTAACAGTTTGGTGTTAAAACCAACAATCTCTGCCATACCTCCGACCCGGATGCGGTTATCGAATCGTGTTACTGCAACTTTATAGGTTTCATCAAGGATGGTGGATTCAGGTGCACCGTCCGCGTTTTTTACCGGGATGGTCAGGGAATAGCCTTTCAGTGGATAAACCGGCACCGGAACGATATCTTTCAGCAGTGCGGTTGAATAAGAGCCACAGGCCACAATATAACGGTCAGCGGTCAGGGTTTCCGCACCGCATTTCACTCCGCTAATGCTGTTTCCGTCACGCAGTAACTGATCGACAGCCACATTATAACGGAAGGTGACTCCGGCTTCTTCGGCCATGGCGGCCAACCGCCGGGTGAATAACTGACAATCCCCGGTTTCATCGTTCGGTAACTGCAAACCGCCGGTCAGTTTATGCTGAGTGGCTGCCAGCGCCGGTTCGATGCTATGAAGCTCAGCGGATTTGAGTAAACGGTAAGGAACACCCGCTTCCTCCAGCACTTTAATATCCTTAGAGGCATTCTCATACTGCTGTTCGGTACGGAATAACTGCAGGGTTCCTCCCTGACGGCCCTCGTAAAGGATACCCGTCGTCGCCCGCAAATCTTTCAGGCAATCCCTGCTGTACTCCGCAATCCGCACCATACGGCTTTTGTTTTCCTGGTAATGTGGCAGGGTGCAGTTTTTCAGCATTTCCCACATCCATTGCAGCTGAAAAGTTGTCCCGTCCGGACGGATCGACAGGGGTGAATGTTTCTGGAACATCCATTTTACGGCCTTCAGGGGAATACCTGGCGCTGCCCAGGGCGAGGCGTAACCCGGGGAGATTTGACCGGCATTCCCGGCACTGGTCTCTTCTGCCGGCCCGCTACTGCGATCGATGACCGTGACTTCATGCCCTGCCTGCGCCAGATACCAGGCACTCGTTACTCCTACAACACCACTTCCCAGAATCAAAACCTTCATACCACCCCCGTAGCATAATAAACCTGATAAAGACCTTCAGAGTAGTGTTATCAACTAACACGACCCATATGACCCGATTCAGGCTATTTCACCTTTTTTTTACTTTCCTGGTAACTAAAATCAGCACTAAAGTGAATATTCAGTAGTTAAATCGGTTTAATATTAAAAATTAGTAGTTAATTATGCGGATATGCGCTTTAAGAAAGGTTGTCAGAATTTTTAAATGTTGCCATAAAATTACCTTATATACAGGATATTATCCTGTTTTGTTGCTCAAAATTTATCTTTCAGGCACAAAAATAGCCCGTAACATAATTCAGCCTTTTTTTATCGCCCTTTTCTGCCGCCAGGGTTACTGCCCCGCAAAAGTATCGACTATCCTTAAAAAGTACCTGACAGGTACGCAAACGTTTCTTTTATCAGGATGATGATGCCGGTTCGCCGGAAGATAATTCGCTGCAGAAAGACGAGGTGTGCTATGACAACCTTTTTTGACCGGCCTGTCCTGCGGCCTGAGCGCCTGAGTGATGGTCCGGACTGGACGTTTGATTTGCTGGAACAATACCTGTCTGAGATTGACAGAGTCGCTAAGCATTACCGGCTGGACACCTATCCCCATCAGATTGAAGTCATTACCTCAGAACAAATGATGGATGCCTACTCCAGCATCGGTATGCCTATCAATTATACCCATTGGTCTTTCGGTAAAAAATTTATAGAAACCGAGCAACTCTACAAACACGGCCAACAAGGACTCGCCTACGAAATCGTCATCAATTCTAATCCGTGTATTGCGTATCTCATGGAAGAAAATACCATGACGATGCAGGCTCTGGTGATGGCCCATGCCTGCTATGGTCATAACTCTTTTTTCAAAAATAACTACCTGTTCCGCAGTTGGACAGATGCCGGGTCTATCGTCGACTATCTGCTGTTTGCCAGAAATTACATTGCGGATTGCGAAGAAATATATGGCATTGAGAGCGTTGAACGTTTACTCGACTCCTGCCATGCCCTGATGAATTATGGTGTTGACCGCTATAAGCGCCCCCAAAAAATATCACTGCAGGAAGAGAAGGTGCGCCAGCAGAGCCGGGAAGCCTACCTGCAGAGCCAGATAAACACCCTGTGGCGCACTCTGCCACGTAAAGAAAAAGAGGCAGAAGAGACCTCTGCGCCCCGCTATCCGGCAGAGCCTCAGGAAAACCTGCTCTATTTCATGGAAAAAAATGCCCCGCTGCTTGAGCCCTGGCAGCGCGAGATCTTACGCATCGTCCGTAAAATCAGTCAGTATTTTTATCCTCAAAAACAGACCCGGGTCATGAACGAAGGCTGGGCAACCTTCTGGCACTATACCTTGCTGAACCATTTGTATGACGAAGGTAAAGTCAGTGACCGGTTTATGCTCGAATTTTTGCATAATCATACCAATGTCGTCGCGCAACCCCCCTATAACAGCCAGTGGTATAGCGGGATTAATCCTTATGCGCTGGGGTTTGCAATGTTTCAGGATATCCGGCGTATCTGTGAGCAGCCCACAGAAGAAGATAAGCGCTGGTTTCCTGACATTGCCGGTAAAGACTGGCTGGAAACGCTGCATTTCGCCATGCGGGAATTTAAAGATGAAAGTTTTATCAGCCAGTTTCTGTCGCCCAAACTGATGCGGGATTTCCGCTTATTTGCGGTGGCCGATGATGACCGAAAAAATTATCTGGAAATTTCCGCTATCCACGACGACGAAGGGTATCGGTCAATCCGCCAGCAACTGTCGGCACAATATAATCTGAGCCTGCTGGAGCCCAATATTCAGGTATGGAATGTCGATTTACGCGGCGACAGATCATTGACTCTGCGCTATATACCGCAGAAAAGAGTGTCTCTGGCAGACACCCGGACAGAAGTCATGAAGCACATTCACCGCTTATGGGGTTTTGATGTTCTGCTGGAGCAGGAGAATGAGGACGGAAGTGTGGAACTGCTTGAGCGCTGCCCTTCCCGTGCGCCCCGTCAATAATGCCTGCGCCGGACTGACCGGCGCTGCGCGTTTACGATGCCTCTGCGGCGTTCTGTCGCATGGAGACCTGCAAGGCCTGCCAGATCTCCCCACTGCGCCGACCGTAATCACGAATAGTGTCTGCCACCTCTGATTTACTTACCCCGGCCTGGCTCAGTTCATAAAGTTTATGATAAAAGCTGTATGCCAGCTGACGAGCCTCATCCAGTGAGAAGTATTGTCGCCCTGCCCGCGTAAACAAGCCTTTCAGGCCATTAATGATCAGACCATAGATAGGATTGCCGGAGGCGAAAGCAAGCCCCTGGAAAAGCCGGTAATCAATATCGGTATACTCTGCGCTGCCGGCTGCCGCATTTAGCGCTTCAGTAAGTACCTGTTGAGCCTGCAAAGGGTTATGTGTCAAAGCCCGGCTGATAAAAATACTCGCAATACTGGTACGAACCGCAAAAAGATTATCGATCATCTGCGGGACACTTTCATGGTCCAGATGCGCCAGCGTCTCAAGAAGATTCAGACCGGAGGTTTCCCAGAAGTTATTCACCTGCGTCGGTTTCCCATGGCGGATAGTCAGCCAGCCATCCCGGGATAAACGCTGCAGAACTTCGCGAAGCGTCGTCCTTGTTACACCGATAAGTTCGGATAATTCGCGTTCAGCAGGCAAATAGGTTCCCGGGGGAAAACGACTGTTCCAGATGCTTTCGATAATA
Organism: Tatumella sp. UCD-D_suzukii; assembly: GCF_000611875.2. NCBI lineage: Bacteria > Pseudomonadati > Pseudomonadota > Gammaproteobacteria > Enterobacterales > Erwiniaceae > Tatumella > Tatumella sp. UCD-D_suzukii. The sequence goes on along the minus strand of NZ_JFJX01000053.1, from coordinate 268,722 downwards.
TACTCTTCAGCAAATCCTGCAGGAGTCTGTGCCTTGATGACCATAACGTTTCTTTCTCTTAACCTGACATGCCTTTGACGAAAAAAGTATCATAGCAAAAGCCTGTTCAGCGTTATAGCACCCGGATAACTAAAACGGGATCAGCATCAATCAATTAATTAACAACGTATTAAATTCTTCAGTAGCGGCCAGTCAGAAAAAGTGATCGTCCTCTGACATATTTTGTTGATAATATTCTCCGACAGAGATGGCATATAACGTGTTTTTGTTTACACTTCCTGACGTCGGGATTAAATAAGGAAAACAGTATGTTAGTAATGTTAAATCGCTGTTCCAGAGGCCGGGGCGCCTGGCTGCTTCTGGCTCTGACAGCGCTGGCACTTGAACTCACCGCACTCTGGTTCCAGCATGTCATGGGTCTGAGGCCCTGCGTGATGTGTATTTATGAGCGCTGTGCATTATTGGGCGTGCTACTGGCCGGAGTTGTGGGGGCTATCGCGCCGGCAACCCCGTTGCGCTTTGCCGGGATCATTATCTGGCTGGTCAGTGCCACGGAAGGACTCAGGTTATCCTGGGAACACACGATGCTACAGATCCATCCGCCGCTGTTCGCAACCTGTGACTTTAAAGCCCGTTTTCCATCCTGGCTGCCGCTGGACCAGTGGGTCCCCGGAATGTTCGTCGCCAGTGGTAACTGTCTGGATCGCAGCTGGACGCTTTTCAACCTCAGCATGCCTGAGTGGCTGGTTGGCGTGTTTGCCGCCTATCTGCTGGTCGCTGTTGTGGTGTTAATTGCCCAGATAAGCCTGTTCAAAAGGAAGTAAGCCGGTCCGCATGTCCCGGCCAGGATGGGTTACCCTTAGCAGCCCCGGTCGGGACGTTCGATGATATGATCTTCCCAGTTCTGCACTTCACTTTCCCGCACGGCAATATATCTGACCGAGATACGGTTCGCATGCATCTCTTTCGCAGACCCGGTGCGCAGCGGATGCCAGGCAGGCAAGGGTTTGCCTTCAGCCAGTAAACGGTACCCGCACGTCCGAGGGAGCCAGGAGAATGTCGGCAGGTTTTCGCGCGTCAGCTTGATGCAATCGGGTTCATACTCGAAGCGGTTTTCATAGTGCCTGCAACGACAGCTTTTGATGTTCAGCAAATTACAGGCCACGTTGGTGAAGTAAATTTCATCCGTATCCGCGTCCTGTAATTTATTCAGACAACACTGTCCGCAGCCATCACAGACGGATTCCCACTCCTCATCGGTCATCTCTTCAAGGCGCCTGGTTTCCCAGAACGGGGCATTTGTCGTCATTAGCAATTTCTCTTTATCCGTTTCAGGCGCCCGTTATAAAGAGTCATCGCCCGATATGCAAGCCCTATGCGACCCGTGTGGTAATCGCATGGCCGGCAAAAGAGACGGTTAACGCATCTCCGGCATTCAACGGCCCGACCCCTTCAGGGGTGCCGGTGAGAATAATATCGCCGGGACGGAGGGTAAAGAAACGGGACATATAGGCTATCAGCGGCACTATCTTATGGATCATATCGCGGGTATTCCCTGACTGACGGATTTCCCCATTGACCTCCAGTTGCAGCGTGGTGTTTTGCGGGTCGCTGCTGAATTCTGCCGCCGGCACAAACCCCGAAACAGGACAGGAATTATCAAACCCTTTTGATTTTTCCCACGGCTGCCCTTTCTTTTTGAGTCCCGCCTGCACCGAACGCAAGGTCAAATCCAGCGCAACACCGTAACCTGCAATTGCCGGTAAGACCTGTGCTTCGCTTGCCTGTTGTAAGGTACTGCCTATCAGTACTGCCAGCTCGGTTTCATGGTGGATTTCGCCAAAACCGGTAAGCAGATGCAGCGGCTGTCGTAAATCACAGAGTGCCGTTTCAGGTTTAATAAAGACGACCGGCTCTTCGGGGGTAATACTGCCCATTTCACTGATATGTTTCGCGTAATTACTGCCAACGCAAACCACTTTACCTGCGGGCAGCTCCAGTAATTCTCCCTGCCAGTTCCGATGCTGATACATGTCGAGCCCTCGTTACAAAAAGTGAACAATTAGCGAACCATAATTATCAGGAAACTGCAGAAAAGAAAATAGTTCCCCTCCGGCTGAGCACATCTTCTGCGGGGAAACAGGTAACAAATTCTTACCCCGGATTAACGTTAACGGAAACCGGCTGCCGGGTTAAAGATAAAATGAGAGGTGTGGCAATGAGGTTCTGACCAGAAAATGTGAAACGGGATGTATTGAACATCCCGGAAATAATACTGGTTATAATTACAGAGTAATCTTAATAATTAATTTTTTGCAGAAGCCAGATGTGTTTTAAGTAAGTTTTCGACCGGTGGTGGTACCTGTAAATAATAGCCTTTTTCCTGCAATTCCTGCTTCACTTTATTGATATCGGCACTGCCTAATTTTTCCCGCCCGGCCAGGGATAGCACCATAGCCAGCACTGGTTTGCCAAAACCTTTCAGAAGCTCTTCAGGGACACGGGAGAAATCATCTTTTTTTTCAATATACAGATAGGTCTGGTCCCGTAATGAACTTCTGTAGATGGCACATAACATATTTTTCTCCGAATTAATCTCTGTGGTGACTTGCCCTGATAATAGTGTAACTATAACATGACAAGAGTCATTCGAATATTGAACCTTCTGGGCCAATGGCGGATATTTAAACGCCTGTTCAGAAATGAAACTGTAAAAACAGGACTGGTCAGGACAGATGTCGCAAACGCCAATTGAACTTAAAGGAAGCAGTTTTACTTTATCTGTTGTACATCTTCACCACACACAGCCCGAAGTGATCCGTCAGGCGATTCTGGAAAAAATTGATCAGGCACCGGCGTTTCTTAAAAATGCCCCGGTTGTTCTGAATATTTCCTCGTTATCCGCGGACGTGAACTGGCCGAAAATCCAGTCAGCGATCACCTCGACCGGCTTGCGTATTATGGGTGTCAGCGGTTGTAAAGATGAACAGCTAAAGCAACTGATTCAGGCTGCAGGTCTGCCGGTACTGACCGAGGGAAAAGACTTACGTAAAACCCGTGACAGTGAACCGTTACCTGCCCCGGCAGAGCCACCGGTGACAGCACCGCCTGTGGTGACAGAGGGAGAGACGTTCGCCCGTACGCGGATCGTCAATACTCCGGTACGTTCGGGTCAGCAAATTTATGCTAAAAATGCGGACCTGATCGTCACCAGCAGTGTCAGTGCCGGTGCCGAACTTGTCGCGGATGGTAATATTCATATCTACGGAATGATGCGGGGCCGCGCCCTGGCAGGAGCCAGTGGTGAGCAGAGCGCCGAAATTTTTTGTACCCATTTAGCGGCAGAACTGGTGTCCATTGCCGGTGAATACTGGATTATGGATCAGATCCCGTCAGAATATTCCGGACAAGCGGCACGCTTGTCGTTAACTGACGGTGTACTGTCGATTAAGACACTCAATTAGACCCCTTTTCTATTGTTAAGGAAATCATCATATATGGCACGCATTATTGTAGTTACATCGGGCAAAGGGGGCGTTGGCAAGACCACGTCAAGCGCGGCCATCGCTACCGGTTTAGCGCAGAAAGGGAAAAAAACCGTCGTTATCGATTTCGATATCGGTCTGCGTAATCTGGACCTGATCATGGGATGCGAACGGCGGGTTGTCTATGACTTTGTCAATGTTATCCAGGGTGATGCTACGCTGAATCAGGCATTGATTAAAGACAAACGTACCGAAAACCTGTTTATCTTACCTGCTTCGCAGACCCGCGATAAAGATGCGCTCACCTACGAAGGTGTGGAGAAAGTCCTGAACGAACTTTCCGACCTTGATTTCGACTTTGTGGTTTGTGACTCCCCTGCCGGTATCGAAACCGGGGCGCTGATGGCACTCTATTTCGCCGATGAAGCTATCATTACCACCAACCCTGAAGTCTCATCTGTCCGCGACTCTGACCGTATTCTCGGCATTATTGCCTCTAAGTCACGCCGTGCAGAAAAAGGTGAAACACCTATCAAAGAACACCTTCTGCTGACCCGTTACAACCCGGGCCGGGTCAGCCGTGGCGACATGTTAAGCATGGAAGATGTCCTGGAGATCCTGCGTATCCCTCTGGTGGGAGTGATCCCCGAAGACCAGTCAGTGCTGCGTGCTTCAAACCAGGGCGAACCTGTGATTCTGGATACTATTTCAGACGCAGGCAAAGCCTATGCTGATACCGTCGATCGCTTACTCGGTGAAGAACGTCCCTTCCGCTTTATTGAAGAAGAGAAGAAGGGTTTCCTAAAACGCCTGTTCGGGGGATAAGACATGGCATTACTTGATTTCTTTTTATCCCGGAAAAAACATACTGCAAACATTGCTAAAGAACGTCTGCAAATCATCGTCGCGGAACGACGTCGTGGAGACAGTGAACCCCATTATCTTCCGCAACTGAAACGCGATATTCTGGAAGTGATTTGTAAGTATGTGAAGATTGATCCGGAGATGGTTACCGTTCAGTTGGACCAGAAAGGGGAAGATATCTCGATTCTTGAGCTCAACGTGACGCTACCGGAAGCTGAAGAAGCCGCGAAATGAGGCCCTGCAACCGATAATGAATGCCGCGCTCAACGGCGGCATTCACCGGTTTCTTATTTACCGTCGATAATGGCGGTAATTTCCTGTTCCATCAGTTTACCCCGCCAGCCTTTCAGCAGCTCCGGCGTGCGACTCACAGGTTTAATTTTCCAGTGTTCACTCAGTACCTGATTGATCTGCCGACGGGAAGCCAGTAACTCCTGACTGAAGCCCGTGCGGTCACTGATCGATTTAATGCAGGCTTTCAGGTCCTTAAACAGGGCTTTATAGCCAGGGCACTCGATCAGGTTTTTCAACGGTAACGGATAACTCTCTTCCGGGGCCTCTTTGGCCTGAGCGACCAGACGAAGCAAGGTGTCGCCGTGGAAACGTATTTCCGGTCCGGCAAGCCCCATCTCGTGTAACTCCCCCAGAGACCCTGGCAGATAGCGTGCGACTTTCCAGAGGTTTTCCTCTTTGACGACGAAGTTAACCGCCATATCTTTACGCCGTGCATAGTTCAGGCGCCATTCTGCGAGCTTCTGCAACGCTGCCAGTTGCAACGGGCGGAGCTGCCAGGCCTGACTGATATCAATCCATGCCTGATCCGCCGGCAGGATATCTCTGCGCCTTTCGCATAACATCGTACATTCACTGAGTGCATCTGCCAGCACCTGTTGCTCTTCAGCCTGCTGATGCAGTTTTTGTGCAATCGGCAACAAATACCAGACATCTGCCGCGGCATACTCACACTGACGTTCACTGAGAGGCCTGGCCAGCCAGTCAGTGCGTGATTCACTTTTATCCAGCGTCACACCCTCGAACTCTGAGACCATTGCTGCAAATCCCAGTGACATCGGGAAGCCCAGGAATGCCGCCAGGATTTGGGTATCGACCATGGGTTCAGGCAGAACACCGAAACGGTTAAGGAAGACTTCTAAATCTTCTCCGCCAGCATGCAGGTACTTAACCACCTGAACATCACTCAGCAGGGCCTTGAAGGGTTCCCAGTCGCTGATCCCGAGAGGATCAATCAGCGTCAGGAGTGAGCCGTCAAATAACTGGATCAACCCCAGTTGCGGATAATAGGTTCGGGTACGGACAAACTCGGTATCCAGGGCAACGGCTGTTTTCTGTCTGGCTTCAGCGCAAACCTCTGCCAGTTGCTGATTGGTATGAATTAATTGATAGTTCAAAGCAACATTCTCTCTTACTGTGGAAATACATCACAGCGATAATGAAAAACGCCGGGCTCTCCGGCGTTGGTATAAAAAGATTCCGGCGCCACCGTGGGGTGGTATAACGGAGCTTGTTCCGGTGGACCTGAACAGTGCCGGCCAGCCACATTGTCCGGCTGCCGGGCATTAACTGTTTTCTGCATCTGCCTACCCTGTCAGATTATTACAGTCAGGGTCAAGCAACTCTTTACCTCTCCGCCCTGATTTACCCGCCAGACGGTGAAAATGCGAAAAGCCGGGCCCCTGGCGGAGCGGAGAAACGCACAAAAAAACCGCGGCCGGCAGGCCACGGTCTTTGTCACCGTATCACTTATTCCGTCAGGTAAGACTGAACCGTGGCCGGCCCCGGGTTATAGAATCCCCACCAGGGGTTAGCAACCCAGTAACCGTGACGGTAACGTCCGGGACCCGGGCCGTAGACGAACCACGGATCCATTGGTTGCGGTGGCGTCATTACCTGTCTGACCAGATGCCAGCGCTGATAACCGGTGACATCAATCACCAGGAATTTATAGGACGCGTTACCGACCTTACCTTCATCGGTACCACGGATATTGCCCAGCACCGTCAGATACTGGTTATTAAGGTTAACCGGGTCGACAAAAGCAGGTACGTCCGCGTAGATCCTGCCGATTGAAGCCGCACCCAGCACCGGCCGCGCGCTGTCATCCAGTGGCTGTACGGCCAGCTCAATGCGGGTCCGGCCATTGGTATTGCTCACGCTGACGACTTTACCCCCGAACCGTGATTCCTGACCGACATAAAGCTGCGGCGCATTCATCACCTGGACCAGATTCTGCTGAGGCAACGGGGAATGACCGCGGATACTCTGCGGCACCGTAACACATCCTGACAACAGTAATACCGGGACCAGCAGCATTGCCGGACAATGTTTGATCAGTTTCATCATGATTATCTCCTGAATGTTATCCGTTGCCTCACCTCATCCGAACCACATGCTGCCGGCATTATCTGCCAGGCAATTTTTTCCATGTCACTTCGTTACGCAGATACACCGGCTCAATGTCTGCCGCCTGCGACACTTCGCCCCGTTGCCAGAGCACTGTCGCCAGGGGCAGCATGTCTTCTGCGGCCGGTAATTCGGTAGCCCCCTCCGTCAGCTCCAGAGAATGCCCCTGCAGCAATTCCGGATACGCCTGCCACCCTGTTCCTGCCATTGCCCAGCGGCCGGAAAGTGACTGCATACGCAGAAGGGCCTGAGCCGGACTTAATACGGCTTCGGTGTCACTGCCCTGCCATTCTCCTGACGCATCACGCTGATATTCTGCCCAATAGACTTCCCCCATCCGGGCATCAATGGCCGTCAGTACCCTGTCCGCCTGACAGCGTCTGAAAGCCCCTTGCGCCAGCGTAGCCAGCGTGGAGACGCCAATCATTGGTAGCTCCGCGCCGAGCGCCAGCCCCTGAGCAATGCCGATGCCGATACGCACACCGGTAAAACTGCCCGGACCACGACAAAACACCAGGGCATGCAGAGAATTCAGGGTCAGTTCCTGTCCTGCCAGTAATTCTGCCACCAGCGGCAGGATCTTACGGGTGTGATCACGGGGCGCAATCTCAAAACGTGCATCCTGCTGCTGTTGATTCAGGATGGCTGCGGAACAGGCTTCTGTCGCAGTATCCAGGGCTAATAGTTTCAGTGTTGAGATATCTTGCATAATTTTTCGTTATTAATAAGTGTGAAGAACCGGTGAGGACTGATGCGGAGTTTCGCCCGTCCGCCCTCTTCCGGTAAGACTATTCTACACCGCAGCGGCGCAGGGATACATGAAAGACACATCAGGAAATGCAAATGATCCGCAACAAAATAAGACAGGCTCAGGTTTCATCGGTATCCTCCATCATCTGCGGACTTCCTGCAGTAATAAACGCTTCCGCCCGGGCAAGATCCCGGGTACGCGGTGTATCCGGAAGACTGTTAAGAAACAGCTCGCCATAAGGCCTTGAGACCAGTCTGGCATCACAAATCACCAGCACACCGCGATCCGTCACATCACGGATCAGCCGCCCTGCCCCTTGTTTCAGCGTAATAACCGCATCCGGCAATTGCACTTCATTAAAAGGATCCAGTCCCCGGTGACGCGCGTCTTCCATTCGCGCTTTCAGTAAAGGGTCTTCCGGCGAGGTAAAGGGCAGCTTATCGATAATCACCAGTGATAACGCATCACCGCGGACATCCACGCCTTCCCAGAAACTGCTGGTTGCCACCAGCAAGGCATTACCTGCCTCAATAAACTGCTGCAGGATCTGACCTTTGCTGGTTTCTCCCTGTAACAGTACCGGCAACGTCAGTAACGCCCTGAATTCAGCCGCCAGATCACGCATCATCTGATACGAGGTACATAAAAAGAAGCAGCGTCCCCGGTTCGCTTCAATCAACGGCGCAAGCATGGCGGCCAATGATTTAGCCGCCCCGGGACGCTGGTTTTCCGGAAGATTTCGTGGCACACAAAGCAATGCCTGCTGACGATAATCAAAAGGACTGTTGAGGATCAGCTGCCGGGCGCCGCTCACCCCTAACCGGTCAGCAAAGTGATCCATTTTGCCGTTAACGGACAGGGTTGCAGAGGTGAAAACCCAGGCGGCTTTACGGGCATCCATCACTTCACGAAAGCGTTCTGCGACCGAAAGTGGTGTCAGTGCCAGGGTAAAGTAGCGGGCGTTACATTCATACCAGTAACTGAACCCCGCCTCACTGGTCTGACTGATGCGTTTAAGCCGGGTCCGGTATTGCGCTGCCCGTTCGAAGGCGGCATCAAGTAAGGCTGAGCGCCCAAGACTGAGTTTAATCACGTCGTAGCAGAGTTCCAGCGCATCATCCAGCAATACCCGCATGCGTGAAACATCGGGACGCTGTAAGACTTCCCGCAGATTACCGCGATACCCCGGGTCTCCCAGTATCAGCCGGAAGTCCTGACTGGCCTGAGCCAGACGGTCGGCCGCTTTCTGTAACTGCTGTACATCCCGCACTTCGGTACGGTATGCGATAGTAATATCACGCGACAGATCCTGCAGCTGACGCCCGGAAATCTGCTGACCGAAATACTGGCTGGCAATGTCAGGAAGCTGATGCGCTTCATCAAAGATCATGACATCTGCCTCCGGGATCAGCTCGGCAAAACCACTTTCTTTGACCACCAGATCGGCAAGGAAAAGATGATGATTCACCACCACGACATCTGCATCCATCGCTCGCTGGCGCGCTTTAACCACAAAGCAGTCACTGTAGCGGGGACAGTCACTGCCCAGACAGTTATCATTGGTACTGGTCACCAGCGGCCATAAGGTGCTGTCTTCTGCCACACTACCGCAACTGCTGATATCTCCGTCCACCGTCACCGCCGACCAGCCACGGACACTGACTAAATCACTCAATGCCTGTACAGGAAGGTCGCCACCGGAGAGGTTTTGCTGATCCATTCTTTCCAGACAAAGGTAATTCGACCGGCCCTTCAGGAGAGCCGTTTTTCCTTTGTAGGACAGTGCGTTAACAATGGTCGGGAGATCCCGGGTATAAAGCTGATCCTGTAATGCACGGGAACCGGTGGAGACAATCACTTTTTTACCGGAGCGCAGCGCCGGAACCAGATAGGCGAAGGTCTTTCCGGTGCCGGTGCCGGCTTCCGCAACCAGCTCATGCCCTTCTGATATTGCGGTTGTGACGGCCTGAGCCATTTCCCGCTGAGCGGCGCGAGGCCGGAAACCCGGAATGGCATCGGTCAGGATCCCTCCCGGGGAAAAATCTTCAGTCACATCGCCTCTCTCGTCATTCGGTTGCACCCTGCAATTATGTCAGTAATCCTGCCCGCTCACCACCAGGGATGACATATTCCTCCTGATATGGCAGGCTGACGGACATTGACACTAAGGAGTTGTGAATGACCATTACACGAATCGATCCTGAACACCGTATGTCCGAAGCCGTAATTCACGATCAGACGGTATACTACACCAGTGTGCCGGAAGATCTTGAAGGCGACGCCCTGGCACAGACCGCCGATGCCCTGGCCGTTATCGATAAGATCCTGGCCCGCGTCGGCAGCGATAAAAGTAAGATCCTGGACGCGACCATTTTTCTGACTGACAAAGCCGATTTTGACGCGATGAACCAGGCCTGGGATGCCTGGGTCTCTCCGGGAAATGCACCGGTGCGCTGCACCGTGCTGGCCGGTCTGATGCATCCGAAATACAAAGTAGAAATTAAGGTGATCGCCGCGTTATAAGCGCCGCTATTCCTGCTCGTCTTCTTCGTCATCTTCAAAGCGCGCCAGGCTGATCCCGCCCTGGTGCGTTTCACGAATTTCAGCCGCAACCTGTGCGATAGCCTCACCGCTGGACATGCCATCGGCAATCAGTTGATGAATGCGTTCGACGGCCTGTTGTTGCTGTTCAACCGAAAGTGCCGGTAATCCTTTAAACATAGAAACCTCTGTCAGACAACAGCTCTGTGCAGGATGCACGAGATAACGGATGTCAGTGATAAAAAAATATGTCAGGCTATAGTCAGTTTCGATGCTGACGACTTTCTGACACTTATGACCCTGAAAACAATTTCCCTGCCATACTCTCCGGACGCGCTTACCGGCTGGTTTTCGCGTGTTTCTGAACAACCGTGGGCCATGTTATTAAGCTCTTCCGGTGCAGATCATCACGATAACCGTTTTGATATTTTTAGCGCGGCTCCCCTCCGGACACTCACTACCCGTGGGACTGAAACCACCATTGAAGATGCCGTTGGCTTCAGGCTTTCCGGGCGGGATCCGCTGGCTCTGGTGCAGGAAGCCCTGGAAATATTACCGGCTGTCGGCACTCCCGATGCGGATATTCCCTTTGCCGGCGGCGCGCTGGGTCTGTTCGGTTATGATCTGGGGCGACGATTTGAACACCTTCCCCAACGGGCAATAAACGATCTGCAGACCCCTGATATGGCAGTCGGTATTTACGACTGGGCCATGATAGCAGATCACCATCAAAAACGCCTTACCCTGGTCAGCCTGAGCGACGTCAGCCAGCGTCTTCACTGGCTGTCTCAACAACAGTTATCTCCGCAGCCCCCCTTTCGGTTACTGACCGACTGGGAAAGCAATTTATCGGCTCAGGGCTACGCCCGGTGTTTCGAGCGGGTCAAAGAGTATATCCGTGCCGGCGACTGTTACCAGATAAATCTGGCACAGCGGTTCAGCGCCGGTTATGAAGGAAGTGAGTGGCAAGCCTGGGAACATCTGAGTCACCAAAACCGGGCGCCTTTCAGCGCATTTATTCGTCTTAACGAAAGCTGTCTGCTGAGCCTCTCCCCGGAACGCTTTCTTAAAGTCTCCGGCAGTGAGATTGAAACCCGGCCGATTAAAGGGACCCGCCCGCGGATGACCGATCCGCAGGAAGATGCAAGGCAGGCCGCAGAACTCGCGGTCGCAGAAAAAGATCGGGCCGAGAACCTGATGATTGTCGACTTGCTGCGTAACGATATCGGCCGCATTGCGACACCGGGCAGTGTGACCGTCCCTGAACTGTTCACTGTGGAGCCTTTCCCGGCGGTGCATCATCTGGTCAGTACGGTTCGCGGAAGCCTGCCAGCCGATCTTCACCCGACTGACCTGTTACGATCCTGCTTCCCGGGGGGATCCATTACCGGGGCACCGAAGATCCGTGCCATGGAAATTATCGACGAACTGGAGCCTCATCGCCGGAATGCCTGGTGTGGCAGCATCGGTTATCTCAGCCGTTGCGGTACCATGGATACCAGTATCACTATCCGGACCCTGACCGCCGAAGGCGGAAAACTTTACTGTACCGCCGGCGGCGGGATTGTCGCCGACAGCGTCCTGGACGAGGAGTATCAGGAGACTTTCCATAAAGTGCAGAGGATCCTCCCGGCTCTGCAGCATTTATCCGCTTCGGCCTGCAATGAATAGCGAGGCATTCCGTCAGCGGTTCACTTTACTGTTACCCCCGGACAATGCACCGGTGTCGCCGGGTGGCCGTGAAGCGGCCGTATTAGTGCCGGTGATAACGTATCCGGAGCCACACCTGCTGCTGACAAAGCGTGCCGCGCATTTGCGGCATCATCCGGGACAGGTTGCCTTTCCCGGCGGGAAACGGGATCCGGCTGACCGTTCACTGATGCAGACCGCGCTACGGGAAACCTGTGAAGAATTGGGGGTGCCCCCCCGTCACATCGAGGTTATCGGTACCCTCCCCGTCGTCAGCAGTCAGACCGGCTTTCGCGTCACCCCGTTTGTGGCGTTGTTAACGCCAGGCACTCTGCTGACCCTGGCCCCGGAAGAAGTCGCGCTGAGCTTTGAAGTACCATTAGCCCCCTTGCTTTCCCCTGCGAACTTTTTCCGGCTGGACGTGCTGCGAAACGGACAGCCCCACACGGTCCGGGTGGTGGATTACCAAAAGCATTTTATCTGGGGCATGACTGCAGGTATTATTCGCAACCTTGGAAAACAGATAACCGGTGAATAGCCTTCTTTAGCGATAATCCCTGTCGTTATCTCACTTTTCCATCAATAATTATTCCGTGTATCTTACCCGGAACACATTTTACTGCGCTGATGCGCTGGCTTTCCTGCGGAACAACCAGCATCAGCCGGTTATAGCCAGATTGACCAAAGTACGGGAGTTTTTGTGATAAGTGTCTTCGACATGTTTAAAGTAGGTATCGGCCCTTCCAGTTCTCATACGGTTGGCCCGATGAAGGCGGGCAAAGAATTTGCTGATGCGCTGATTGCCGAAGATAAACTTACCCGGACGACCCGCATTTCAGTGGATGTCTATGGTTCACTTTCCCTTACCGGACACGGTCACCATACGGATATTGCCATCATTATGGGATTATCCGGGGCTGCTCCGGATACGGTCGATATTGATGCCATTCCGGCGTTTGTGGCCGATGTCAGCCAGCGACAACGCCTGCCGATGGCCGGGGGAACACATGAGGTGGATTTTCCGCGGGAAGGCGGCATGATCTTCCGCAGTGATAACCTGCCACTGCATGAAAACGGACTGACCCTGACCGCCTGGGAAGACGACATGTGCCTGCTTAAGAAGACGTATTATTCCGTAGGCGGCGGTTTTATCATCGAAGAAGCGCAGTTCGGACAACCGGTCCTCGATGAGGTTGAAGTGCCACACCCGTTCAATACTGCCCGGGAGTTGCTGGAAAGCTGCCATCGCACCGGACAGTCTATTTCCGGACTGGTCATGAAAAATGAGCTGGCGCTGCATAGCCGCAGTGAAATAGAACAGTATTTCGCTACGGTCTGGCAGACGATGCAAGCCTGTATCGACCGGGGGTTAAATACCGAAGGTGTTCTGCCGGGGCCGTTGCGTGTTCCTCGCAGGGCCTCTTCCCTGCGACGTCTGCTGATTTCCGGCAGTCAGCATTCCAGTGACCCGATGAACGTTATTGACTGGGTGAATATGTTTGCCCTGGCGGTCAATGAAGAAAATGCGGCCGGTGGCCGGGTGGTCACCGCACCCACGAATGGTGCCTGTGGGATTATTCCGGCAGTGCTTTCCTACTACCATCAGTTTGTCTCACCGGTCAGCCAGGAAGTCGCTTTACGCTATTTCCTGGCCTCCGGGGCTATCGGGATCCTCTATAAGATGAATGCTTCGATTTCCGGGGCGGAGGTCGGCTGTCAGGGCGAGGTGGGCGTCGCTTGTTCAATGGCTGCCGCCGGGCTTGCAGAGTTATCCGGGGCCAGTCCGGAGCAGGTCTGTATTGCGGCGGAGATAGGTATGGAACATAACCTCGGCCTGACCTGTGACCCGGTGGCCGGTCAGGTTCAGGTGCCCTGCATTGAACGTAATGCTATTGCATCTGTGAAAGCCATCAATGCGGCACGTATGGCACTGCGTCGTACCAGTGCCCCGCGGGTTTCGCTCGATAAAGTGATCGAAACCATGTATGAGACCGGGAAAGACATGAATGCAAAATACCGTGAAACTTCCCGTGGCGGGCTGGCGATCAAAGTGCAATGTGATTAACGCTGCAAATTAAGCGGCAGGCGATGAAAGGCCCCGGGGGTATTCCCGGGGCCTTTTTTCAGGCGGACTCCTCGTCAGGGTCGACCGGACGAGTGCGGGTGACACGGACCAGATCAATACGGTAATCCGTGGCCTCTGTAATGGTAAAACTGAGGTCGTCAAGGGTGATCACTTCCCCGACCTGCGGTATCTGCCCTTTCAGGCCGATAAGTCGTCCTGCCAGTGACGCATGGTCTTCACCCGGGACCACCAGACAGTGCACATCCAGTAACTGTTCCAGTGAATGCAGATCCGTCCCGCCTTTTACCAGCCATCCCTCACCTTCGGGAATAATATCGGGCGTTTCATCTTCATCCGGGAACTCACCCGCAATCGCTTCCAGAACATCCAGCGGCGTGATCAGCCCCTGAACCACACCAAATTCATTGCTGACAATCACACAGCTTCCGCGGGCCCTGCGTAGCACCCCGAGCAGGTTTATCGGGTCCAGTGTTTCCGGCACAATGATAGCTGGCGTCGCTGCGGCAAATTGAGCCACATCAACCCCATGATCCAGCGCTACCAACAGTTCCTTCGCCCGGACCACGCCGATGATTTCATCCAGCTCACCCCGGCTCACCGGGAACAGGCTGTGGGGGGTATCCAGTAACTGCTGACGGATCTCATCTATCGGGCTTTCCGCATTAACCCAGGAAATTTCTCCACGTGGCGTCATCAGGCTACGGATGGAACGCGAGGCCAGCGTCAGTACCCCGGTGATCATATAGCGCTCTTCATCCTTGAAAGCTTCAGTCCCCGGTTTTCTGATTTCGGGAGAGGTCCCTTCATCCGTCTGATGCTGGCCCCGCTGCCCGCCCATCAGGCGCAGGATCACCTCGGCCGTACGTTCACGCATCGGTCTGCGGGCCTGATGACGGATAAAATTACGCCGTGCTATCTGATTGAAAAACTCGATGATTATCGAGAATCCGATGGCCGCATAGAGGTAGCCTTTCGGGATATGGAAACCAAAACCTTCAGCCACCAGGCTCAGGCCAATCATCAGCAGGAAGCTGAGACACAGCACAACGACCGTCGGATGTGCATTGACGAACCGGGTCAGTGGCCGCGAAGCCAGCAGCATGATGCCCATGGCAATGACCACTGCCGTCATCATAATCCACAGATGGCTCACCATACCCACGGCGGTGATCACCGCATCCAGCGAGAATACGGCGTCCAGTACCACTATCTGAATCACAACGACCCAGAAACTGGCATAGCTCTTGTTACCGTCATGCGTCTCTGGCCGGTTTTCCAGTCTTTCATGTAATTCCGTCGTGGCTTTAAAGAGCAGGAAAATCCCGCCCGCCAGCATGATTAAATCACGTCCTGAGAACCCGAAGCCGCCGACATGGAATAAGGGTTTTGTCAGCGTGACCAGCCATGACATCAATGAAAGCAAAGCCAGTCGCATCACCAGCGCCAGGCTAAGGCCGATAATCCGGGCCTTATCACGCTGCTTCGGCGGAAGTTTATCGGCAAGAATGGCAATAAAAACCAGGTTATCGATACCGAGAACAATCTCCAGCACGATTAAGGTCAGCAGCCCTGCCCAGACGGAAGGATCAAGAAATATTTCCATTAGCAGCTCCTCAGGGACGTCAACGTCCTGACCTCAGCAAGGTGCCGGCAAAAAGCCGGTATTGATGGAAACTGAACGAAAATGGGTGAGAAAAGAAAACCAGAGGTGTTGCAGAGCAACCCTGAGAAGAACATTGAACGACGTCGGTGACGATCCATAACCCGGGCTAAGCCCATTACTCCTGAATAATAAACAGGGTGTTAATGTATCAGTTACAGCAACGCCGTCAAAAATATTTTTTACATTTACAAAGTTATTGACACTTGTACAGATTTATCCACGCTTCCGTTGCCATAACCGCAGACAAAAATCAGCTTCACAGGTAAAGCTCTCCGATGCCGCCAGGGTGTCACGGACCGCGTCCGTCGCCCGCCATGCAAAAGGAGTCATTTGCAACAGAGCCTGCGAAGCTTCCGGGGGCAGAGACATAGGGTAACTGAGCCGTTGCTCCCTGACGCATTCAAACGCTTCCAGCGGGTGCTCATTTTCCTCATGCAGTTTAACTTCCTGATAGATGAGGGCTTTAAGTTGCATCAGGTGACGTGGTGCCGGTGTGACCGTCAGCAGATAACCGCCAGGCATGATCGTTCGGGCGAGCTCTTCATCTTTGCAGGGGGCATAAATACGCAATACCGCAGAAAGACTGTTATCCGCAAACGGCAGACGATAACTGGAGGCGACACAGAAACGAATCGCTTTATAACGTTTAGCAGCAGATTTTATGGCAATTTTCGCCACATCCAGGCCATAAATTTCCGCACCGGGCCTCGATTCAAATGCCGCCGCAATGCCGGCAGTGTAATAACCTTCGCCGCAACCAATATCAAGGACCCTGACATCGGGGCCGGGCACATGTTCAGTCAGCAATGCCGTTACGGCATCACGCAGAGGCTGATAATAGCCGGCATCGAGAAAATTGCGCCGTGCCTGCATCATCTCCGGGCTGTCGCCGGGGACTTTCGAGCCTTTATGCTGCACAGGAAGAAGATTCACATACCCTTCACGGGCCTGGTCAAACTGATGATTACCGGCGCATCGCCATCCGCCCTGTTGCTTTTCAAGCAACTGCTGGCACAACGGACATATAAACACTGCTGTTACCCCACTCATAAAATCAGCGGGCAGTGTACCTGTTCATCGCCGGAGTCAAAAGAAAAAACCCCGCTCAAAGAGCAGGGTTTCGCAATTTATCCTGTCAGGAGGTTACCCCTGAAAGATTGTCGCTTATCAGATAGCAGTAACGTTTACTGCAGCAGGACCTTTCTGGCCGTCCTGGATTTCGAACTCAACGTTCTGGCCTTCAGCCAGAGTTTTGAAGCCGTTACCCTGGATTGCAGAGAAGTGTACGAACACATCTTTGCTGCCGTCAGCAGGAGTAATGAAACCAAAACCTTTAGACTCGTTGAACCACTTAACCTGACCTTTAATCTTTGCCATTTTGCAAATTCCTTAAAATGTTTATTTTGCCCGTAGGCGATATTACAGAAAAACGCGGGACTCACTGAATGAGGCACTAATATTAGGTTCGGCAAAGGAAGCAGTTCTAACGATAACGTCTTTACTCATAACTTCTTTACTGATAATGCCATACATATACAGAATCGTACCTCGATTAATCTATCAATTGTTATCACATATCCTTTAATTAATGGCAAGCCATTTTTAATCCTGAGAGGCAACAATGGCAATAATTATTGATATGAGACACATTTTAGTCTTCCGGACGTCCCCCCGGGGGCCCTGTAAACCGGTGACTCAGAGGCTTTCAGCGTCGGGGAGTCATCACTAATTAATACCAAAATGATACTATTTCAGTAGTTTTAACTGTTCAGGATTATAAATATATAACCTCATCGTATAACCCTGATGAAATGATAGTAATCACTGACATAAATTTTTCGTGAGCAAGTTGAAGTTTATTTACTCAGAAAATTAACAGAAATAATGCTGCCGGCAGACTGTCAGGGCAAATATATTATTTTTCTATGACACTATTATAAATAAAACGTAATCCCGTTGCCGCCTGAGTAATATTGTTCCATCCCTCTGCCGGCCCTTCCCTTAAGGCAACCGGATGCTGTGCAAACTCTCCGGAAAGCATGCACAGTGATCAATAATTCCCGATAATGAGGCCACATAAAGCCGGCAGAGAGGGTACGACAGGTAAATATCTCAGGGCAGTGCCCGGCCAGACAGTGGCTTTTCAGGCGAAATATTCCGGCCCCTGTGAGTCAGCCTATACCTCTCGTCAGCCACGCGATTCCGGTAGCGCATCATCCACCGGGTCGCGTACGGTTACGGATAACCGGAGCAACGTCCTGCGGAAAGAGACGGGTAAAGGTAACACAGGCCACCCCTCCCCCCTGCCCCTGTATCCCTTTGGCTGTATCAGCCAGGCGTATACCGTCTCTGTACTTTTCAGCGGATTAACGTTCCGGGACAAACTGCAGGTATTCACTACCTTCCGGTTCAGCCACTACCGGTTCATCGGCAACTTCAGGCACCACAGGCATGTGATACTCAACCAGACGTTTCAACAACGCATTCTGCTTTTTTTGTTCCCTGAGCAACGCCTCAAGGAGCTGTATCTTATCATTGGCTCGGACACTGGCACGGTTAACAAAGAACCAGATAATCAGCGCAAAAATCACCGCCAGGGCAATTAACGACGGCAGAACAAACGGCCCCGGTCCGGACGTAAAATCATTCATACATTGGCCTCAAAACACTCTGTGTTACTTCATGAGAAACTGAGCCAACATTCTACTCTGCATCAATAAAATGTTCATCTGCTGTTGTGCACAATGACCAGGGTGATTGAAACACTTTCAGTTATCTCTGATCCCTTTAAAACGGAGATTGTCCCATGCTACAGATGAGTCAGCCTGGAACGGGATCCTGTTCAATCTTTCGGAGATGAAATGAAATGGTTTTACGCAGCCTGATAATCCTGGCCATGCTGTGGCTGATTATGTTGTTCTCCGGTTACGGAGTGCTGACCGGTAGCCATAAAATTGCCTTCGGTTTGGGTCTTAGCTGCCAGTATCTGACGGCGAAGGGAATGACGGTATCGCGTTACTTACATTCCGAGGGGGGTGTGACAGGCAAAGCGGAGTGTCCGTTGTTCAGCAAAAATGAGGATACCTTCATTCCGGGAGACGGTTCGCTGAAAAACTGACCGCCGGGCACCCCGGCGGTCTGTGATTATTTCAGATAATCACCACGGCGCAGCGCTTCAATACGCTTATCCAGTGGCGGGTGAGACATAAATAACTCACTCAACGACTTTCCTTTACCGTTAATGCAGAAGGCCATCATATTGCCCGGTTCCTGAGGCTCATAGCTGGTTTTCAGGCGCTGGAGTGCGGCAATCATTTTTTCACGCCCCACCAGTTTTGCAGAACCGGCATCCGCATGAAACTCACGGTAACGCGAGAACCACATAGTGATCAGACTGGCAAGCATACCGAACACCAGTTCCAGTACCGTGGCGACCGCGAAATAGACCAGCGGATTACCGTTACCGTTCTCTTCAGAATCCCGGTCAGACGACATAAAACCGGAAGCCAGCTGAGCAATGATCCGGGAGATAAAGATCACAAAGGTATTCACGATCCCCTGAATCAGTGTCATGGTCACCATATCGCCATTAGCAATATGACTGATTTCATGGGCCAGTACAGCTTCGGCCTCATCGCGGTTCATATTTTGTAAAAGCCCGGTCGAAACCGCCACCAGCGACGCATCCCGGCGGGCGCCGGTAGCAAAGGCATTAATGTCAGGTGCATGATAAACCGCAACCTGCGGCATTGCGATGCCGGCCGCCCGCGCCTGCTGTGCTACCGTGTTCATTAGCCAGTTTTCGGTTTCATTGCGCGGTTGTTCGATCACTTCACCGCCGACGGATCGTAATGCCATCCATTTAGACATCAGCAGAGAAATAAATGAACCGCCAAAACCAAACAGCCCCGCCATGATCATTAATCCCTGAACACTGGCGGAACGGATCCCCGTCAGGCTCAGTATTAATCCGAACACCAGCATGACGGCCAGGTTGGTAAGCAAAAATAGAGCGATACGCATCATAAACGTTTATTGTCCTCATTATTTACGCAGGTTATCAGCCCCCTATCCTATGTGCATTACAGGGCTTTTCAAGCAACGATTGAGTGTAGATCTCTGAAAAGACATAACTTTACATTTTGACAGACATATGACGGCATTACTCTCGCTATTCCTGACATAACTCGCCCGGGAACGTCTGTACCGATACCTCAGATAAGTGTGTTTAGTGATGATGGCCAGCGACTCCCGGGCACCGGTATCATTGGTAATCCCCTGCCTTGCCGCGCAACGTACTCTCCGCTTCCCCCGCATAAGTAGCTTTACCCGCAATCCGCGATAGCCGTAGTGAAGCCCCCGGAGGCATTTCACTGTCGGACGCTTCACTCATTATTTTACGGATCATTGACAGGGCAAAGATTAAGGGCCGGGTCATTCCGCTGCCTGAATGAAGTTACGGTCACGGGGTCGGTATTTTGTGCAGGTATTAGTATGGGTGGATCACCGGCAAAAAAAAAACACCGGATAACCGGTGTTTTTTAATGACGGAGAGCGCTTATTTACTCGCTTTAGTCGAAGAGGACGCATCTTCAAGCTGTGCGAGATCGTTGGCAATATCGACCGTCTCATCCATGTAAGGATCAGGCTCTTTATAGTCTTTTGGCAACTGATCAAGGCTCGCCAGCGGTTTCTTACCTTCGGCCTGCAGACGGGCATTAATGCGGTCCAGACGCATTGCATCATCTTCTTTGTTCTCTTTCTCACGCTCAGCATAATTCAGAGAAACAATATCAATTTTGTCTTTCATCGCATCAAAACGCTTAATATCCTGCAGGATATACTGGAATTCGCGATCTTTAGCGATCCGCGCATTGTGCTCGGCCAGTAGCGTTGGCAGATAAGGTTTCAGATCACCGTATTTCTGGTATTTTGCCGGCGGGATGCTATCCCACGGTAAGGCATTATCTTCATACTTCTCACCGGTTTTCACCGTCTCAACACCCGTTGGCATCAGCAGATCCGGGGTAACCCCTTTCAGCTGTGTACTGCCACCGTTAATACGGTAAAATTTCTGAATGGTGTACTGTACAGAGCCCAGCGCAGGCCATTCAGGGCGCAGCATCTGATCATAAATACGACTCAGTGAACGGTATTGCTGGACCGTTCCTTTACCGAAGGTCGGTTCACCGACAATCAGTGCTCTGCCGTAATCCTGCATCGCGGCCGCAAAAATTTCAGAGGCTGAAGCACTGAAACGGTCAACCAGCACCACTAACGGACCTTTATAGTAGACAATACCATCGGTATCACTGTCCTGACGGATTTTACCGGTATTGTCACGGACCTGAACGACAGGACCTGACGGGATAAATAAGCCGGAAAGTGAAACTGCTTCTGTCAGTGCCCCGCCCCCGTTGGTGCGTAAGTCGATAACAATACTGTCAACGTGCTGTTTTTCCAGTTTCTGCAGCTGAACCTTCACATCATCGGTCAGTCCGACATAGAACCCGGGAATATCCAGTACACCGACTTTATGCGTGCCCACGTTGTGCACAGACATCTGCACCGCGCGATCTTCCAGACGAATTTTTTCACGCGTCAGGGTAATGGTGCGGGTTTTGGTCCCTTTACCGGCGGGTAAAATCTCAAGACGAACCCGGCTTCCCTTAGGCCCTTTGATTTTCTCCACCACATCGTCCAGGCGCCAGCCGATAATATCTTCCAGTGGTTTGCCCGGTTCGCCAACGGCAACGATACGATCCCCGACCGACAGCAGCTTGCTCCGTGCGGCAGGACCGCCGGCCACCATCGAGTTGATCATGACGGAGCCATCATCGTCAGACTGGAGCACTGCACCGATACCTTCCAGGGAAAGGCTCATTTCGGTATTAAATTGTTCTGTGTTGCGTGGCGACAGATAATTAGTATGCGGATCTATCTGGTGCGCAAAGGAATTCATCGCCATCTGAAACACGTCTTCACTGTTGGTCTGTGCCAGACGACGGATAGCTAATGTATAACGCCGGGTCAGTGTATCCCGGATTTCGGCATCACTCTTGCCGGCAAGCTTGAGATTAAGCTCGTCAAATTTGACCCTGGCATCCCATAGGCTGTTCAGTTCAGCTTCTGAGACCGGCCACGGTGCCTTACTGCGGTCCAGATTAATGGTGTCATGCCCGGTAAAGTCCATCGGGCGTTTCAGGACTTCCAGCGCGTACTGATAACGTTCAAAACGGCGCTTTTGCGACAGATTGAACAGGTCGTAGAAAATATCCAGTTTGCCGGTTTTGAGTTCATCCCCGACCGTACCCGCTTTGTCAGAAAATTTCGCAATATCGGACGCCAGCAGCACATTGTGGTTATAGTCCAGCATGTTCAGATAGCGATCGAAGATTTTTTCTGAAAAAGCACTGTTCAGGTTGATCTGACGGTAATGGGATTGCGTGAACCGCGTAGTCACACGTTCACTGACAGTCACATGCTGAGGTTCCTCATGCAATACCGGGATCTGATCTTCGCGGGTGATGGTGTCTGACGCGAAGGTCTGGCCTGCAAAAAGCAGGCCAGCAATCATACTTAACTTAAAGGTGTTCATGCCCTGGTCATTCTCCGTTTCAGAACTGCAAGTGTTCTGCGCGTACTATCATTGCCATGCCGGATGCAAGCTGAACCCGAACACCCTCTTTTGATACTTCAAGGACAGTGGCATCCATTGCGTTTTGCCCGGCCTTGACTTTAATTGGCTGGCCTGCGTGCAATGCAGAAGTATCTGTTACCGGTTTCAGAGGCGCTGCAGCCGGTTTGGCTGAACGAGGGGTAGCAGATTTTTTTGCATTATCGCGGGGTTTCCGCGGCGCATCAGCGGAGGAAGTCGCGCGCGGAGCTGCTTTACGTGGCTTACGGGGTTCGCTGGTTGCTTCACCATTTTCTGCTTTACTGGCCCGCTGCTGTGCGCGGTGCGCCTGCACACGGGCTTTGGCTTCTTCCAGCTGTTTACGTGCGTGCTCGACATGTTGCTCATCAAGCTCTCCGCAGGCGTTTCCATCCAGGTCAACGCGTTTCGCACCCGCTTTGATACCGTGCAGGTAACGCCAGCTGGAGGTATATAAACGTAGTGCTGAACGCAGCCGGGTTTTACTTATCTGCGACTCTGCCGGGACACGTTCAACAATATCCTGAAAAATACCGATTTTCAGGGGCTTCGCTTCACCTTCAATGCAGAAACATTGAGGGAAACTCTCGGCCAGGAAGGCGATGACTTCTTTACTGCTATTCAACTTAGGTTGATTTTCCATGAAATTTCCTGATTACAACGGTTTTGCCGACCAACGCGGACATGAACAGGCGTCATTATAATGACAACGTTGCTAAATGCTATGCATCCTGTCAATTAGCTGTCGTTCTGTTGCAAAAATCTTTCAATTTCTGTCCCCGGCAGGGCCGCTGACAGGCTTTCAGCCAGCTGATGCAGCCCTTTTTCGTCGTCCGCATCGAAACGGTCATATTCCGTACTATCGATATCCAGTACCCCGATGACCCGGCCATTAACGGTCACAGGTAATACAATTTCAGAGTTACTGGCAGCATCGCAAGCTATGTGGCCGGCAAAAGCATGCACATCCGCCACCCGTTGAACCGCATTTTCGGCCACCGCTGTGCCGCAAACACCCCGGCCGACAGGAATACGCACACAGGCAATTTTCCCCTGGAACGGTCCAAGTACCAGTGTGTCAGGTTCACTCAGCAAATAAAATCCGGCCCAGTTAACCCCTGACAACCGCTCAAACAGTAAGGCACTGCAGTTTCCCAGCAGGGCCAGGAATGATGTTTCTCCGGAAGTCAACGCGTTGAAATCCCGGTTAAGCTCATCATAAAATGCTTGTTTGCTCATATACCAACCATATACATTAACAAATTATTACTTTCTTCCGTATGTTTCTGAATAGCACAAAAACATACACAGGCATAATGAATCAATAGCAGAGTTACTATACTCTTAGCAATCCGTTGTCCGGGAAATCTCTTCACTATCGTCCGCTGTAATATAGCAGACTGCCCCTGGGATAATTCAGGATTTTTAACAACTCCACCGGATAACTATAAATTTCGTTTATGAAAATTAACACAATCAGGCCGGTATTATCGCATAGCGCCGTCCACCGGTGCCCTCAATGTGATCTGGTTTTCAACCTGTCACCGCTAAATGCCCACGAAACCGCTTACTGCCCCCGCTGTATGGCAAAGATAGTCAGTGGCAATGCCTGGCCTCTCTCCCGACTGGTGATCCTGGCGATTGCCATGATGATCCTGATGCCGTGTGCTTTCAGTTGGCCACTGATCAGCATCCGTTTGCTGGGCATGAATATCAATGCCAGCGTGCTCGGGGGGATTTATCAAATGGTCTCTGCCGGCAATGTCCTCACTGCCGCCATGGTGACCTTCGGTGCTATCGGTGCACCGGTCACACTGGTGCTGGCCATCTTTTATCTGCTCATCGGTCACTGGCTTGGCATGAATCTTCGGCCGGTATTACTGATGCTGGAAAAGCTGAAAGAATGGGTGATGCTGGATATTTACCTGGTGGGGATCGCTGTCGCGGCGATTAAGGTACAGGACTACGCGGCACTGACTGCCGGCTACGGGTTAACCGCATTTATTACCCTCACTGTACTGAGCCTGCTGACCTTGATCAATCTGAACCCGCAGTCACTGTGGCAAACATTTTATCCGCAGAAGGCCGTGGCTGCCGCCCCGGAGAAAATTATTGTCTGCCTGCATTGTCATTTCAGCGGATTACCGGATGACCGTGGCCGTTGTCCTCGCTGCCATACCCCCCTGGATAAACGCCGGCCTCACAGCCTCCAGAAAACCTGGGCTGCACTGATTGCCTCGATCATTCTGCTGTTTCCGGCCAACCTGTTACCGATATCGGTTATCTATCTGAATGGCTCTCAACAGGCAGATACCATTTTTTCCGGTATTTTATCCCTCGGGGCCGGAAACTTCCCGGTCGCCATGGTCGTGTTTATTGCCAGTATTCTGGTACCGTTCAGCAAAGTATTAATCATGATTTCCCTGCTGCTCAGTATTCACTTCCACTGTGTTCAGGGCCTGAAAACACGGATCCGCCTGCTCAGAGCAATCAAGTGGATTGGTCGCTGGTCAATGCTTGATCTGTTTGTCATTTCACTGACCATGTCACTGGTGAACCGTGACCAGCTTTTAGCTTTTACTATGGGGCCGGCTGCTTTCTATTTCGGCTCCGCCGTTATTCTTACCATACTGGCCGCCGAATGGCTTGACAGTCGATTACTCTGGGATGCACATGCAACAGGAAACGCCGAATATGCCGATTAATTCAGCGGTGACAAAGAAACGTAAGCTCTCCCCCTTTTGGTTATTACCGGTCGTTGCTCTGCTGATCACCGGCTGGTTACTGTGGCAAAACTACCTGCAGCGGGGAACCACCATCACCATCAACTTCCAGTCTGCGGACGGTATTGTTCCCGGACGCACCCCGATACGCTATCAGGGGGTGCAGATTGGTACGGTCGAGGGGATCGTCCTGAGCGATGACTATCGCACTATCCGTATTCGTGCCAGCATTAAGAACGATATGAAAGATGCACTACGTCAGAATACGAAATTCTGGCTGGTCACGCCGCAAGCCTCACTCGCCGGGGTTTCCGGGCTGGATGCTCTGGTCGGCGGGAACTATATCTCGATGATGCCGGGCAACGGTAACCGCCAGGACAACTTCACGGCTCTGGACTCCCAGCCCCGCTTCAGTACAAATACCTCCGGGTTATTACTGCATCTGAATGCGCCGGATCTCGGTTCACTCTCTATTGGTTCTATCGTCTATTACCGGAAAATCCCGGTCGGTAAGGTCTATAACTACAGTATTAACAACGGCAACCAGGGTGTGGTTATCGACCTGCTGATTGATCGCCGGTACAGTTCATTGGTGAAAAAAGACAGCCGTTTCTGGAATGTGTCCGGCGTGGATGCGAGCTTCAGCCTCAGTGGCGTTAACGTGAAAATGGACAGCCTGCCGGCACTGATTAACGGAGCCATCGCCTTTGATTCACCGTCCGACAGTCAGCCTGCAATTACCGACGATCGTTATCAGTTATATCCGAACCTCGCGCAAAGTCACCGGGGCGTGAAAATTCAGCTGGATCTGCCGGACGGGGACAACCTGACGGCCGGCTCCACCCCGTTAATCTATCAGGGGTTACAGGTCGGTACGTTGACCCGTCTGAACCTGGCAGACCCGCAACATGTCAGCGGAGAGCTGATTATCGACCCATCCGTGGCCGGACTAATGCGCAGTGAAACCCGTATCGAATTGCACAGCCCGAAAATCGGCCTGACAGACACGTCTCTCAGTAGTCTGTTGACCGGGGATACTCTCGAACTGGTCCCCGGGGGGGGCCAGCCACAGTCACGTTTCAGTGTCTATCCCGCTACACAAACTCTGATGCATACCCCGGGCAGCCTGAACCTCCGTCTGAAGGCCTCTGACAGTTATGGTATTGCTCCGGGCCAGCCGGTAGTACTGAATGGCGTCACTATCGGTACGGTATCCGAACGTCAATTGACCAATGACGGCGTCAGTTTTATCGTCTCAATCGCGCCGGATTATCGCCGTTTTGTCCACGGCAACAGTAAATTTGTTGCCGACAGTCAGATCCGTGTCAATGTGAGTCCGGACGGGATCCGGATGGTAGGCGCGACACCGGGTCAGTGGCTGCAGGGAGGCATCCGGCTGGAAGCGGGTGACCGTGGTGAACCCTTATCCGGGTATCCTTTGTATGCCGATGCCGGTAAAGCCGACGAGGGCATCACCGGAGACACCCCTTCGACGACCCTCACCCTGACCGCCAGCAGCCTGCCGGATATCCAGGCAGGATCGGTCGTACTTTATCGCCGTTACCAGGTCGGTGAAATTGTCGCTGTGACGCCACATGCGAATAACTTTGAAGTCGCAGTACATATTTCTCCGCCCTACCGCAACCTTATCACACGGGATACGGTGTTCTGGGCTGAAGGCGGTGCCCGGGTGCAGATCAATACCAGCGGCATTACTGTACAGGCCACCCCGCTTAACCGGGCGCTGAAAGGTGCTATCAGCTTTGATAATATGCCGGGGGTAGTGCATCAGCCCGGGCAGTCCCGCACCCTTTTCCCGTCAGAGACAGCCGCCCGCGCCATCGGGAGTCAGATCACTCTGAAAACCTATGATGCCAGTAAGCTTTCCAACGGAATGCCCATCCGTTATCTGGGGATCACTATCGGCCAGATAGAGTCACTGTCGCTGAGTGCCAATAACAATCAGGTGCTGGCAAAAGCCGTACTGTACCCCGAATATGTGAATGATTTTGCCAGAACCGGCAGCCGGTTTTCGGTGATCAGCCCGGAAATCTCCTCCACGGGGATCAGTCACCTGGATTCCCTGTTACAGCCTTACGTTAACGTGGAACCGGGCAAAGGCGCATCAGTGCGTACTTTTGAACTGCAGCAGTCAACGATCACCGATTCCCGCTACCTGAACGGTAAAACCTTCTTCGTCGATGCGCCGGAGGCCGGATCGCTGACCATCGGTACGCCTATCCTGTTCCGTGGGGTAGAAGTTGGTACCGTCACCGGTATCTCGCTGGGTGCCATGGCCGATCGCGTACAGATAGCAATGCGTATCAGCCAGCACTACCAGTATCTGGTACGCAATAACTCCATCTTCTGGCAGGCTTCCGGCTATTCACTGAATTTCGGTTTAACCGGCGGCGTGGTGAAAACCGGGACGTTCCAGCAGTTCATCCGCGGTGGCATTGAATTTGCTACTCCGCCCACGGTCCCCCTGGCACCGGAAGCCACCGCGAATAAGCATTTCCTGCTGCTGAATGAGGCACCGAAGAACTGGCAGCAATGGGGAACAGCTCTCCCCCGCTAAGCCGGTGTCATGATAACGGGAAGCGTG
This sequence comes from Tatumella sp. UCD-D_suzukii, assembly GCF_000611875.2. NCBI lineage: Bacteria > Pseudomonadati > Pseudomonadota > Gammaproteobacteria > Enterobacterales > Erwiniaceae > Tatumella > Tatumella sp. UCD-D_suzukii. The sequence continues at coordinate 241,239 of NZ_JFJX01000053.1, read as the reverse complement.
ACTTCCCGTTATCATGCTACACTGCCGCATTATTTTCTGACGGAACTCCGCTGTGTCCGATTCATCCCTTTTTTTACCCGACGATTTCCTGAGCCAGATGCAACAACTGCTGGGTGACGGGGCATCTTTTGAAGACTTTAAAACCTATTGCCGGTTACCTCTGCGCCGCAGTCTCCGCGTCAATACGTTGAAAATTTCTGTCGACGCATTTCTTTCTAAAGTCGCCGGGTATGGCTGGCAGCTGACGCCGATCCCCTGGTGTGAAGAAGGTTTCTGGATCACCCGTGACGATGAATCCCTGCCGCTGGGCAGTGTGGCTGAACATCTGAGCGGACTGTTTTACATCCAGGAAGCCAGCTCGATGCTGCCGGTCTCCGCACTGTTTGCCCATTGCGAACACCCTCAGTCCGTTATCGATATGGCTGCCGCCCCAGGTTCCAAGACCACACAGATTGCTGCCCGGATGGGCGAAGAAGGCATGATCCTGGCGAATGAATATTCGGCCAGTCGGGTCAAAGTATTGCACGCCAATATCAGTCGCTGCGGCGTCACCCGTGCAGCCATTACACATTTTGATGCCGCCGTTTTCGGCCCGGCCCTGCCGGAGTATTTTGATGCTGTGCTGCTGGACGCTCCCTGCTCGGGCGAAGGCGTTATCCGTAAAGATCCGAAAGCCCTGAAAAACTGGAGTCCGCAGAGTTGTCAGCAAATTGCTGACACGCAGCAGGGTCTGCTGGAAAGTGCTTTCCAGGCCCTGAAACCGGGAGGAACCCTGGTTTATTCAACCTGTACCCTGAACCGGCTGGAAAACCAGCAGGTGATTGGGTCGCTGCTCGCCCGCTATCCGGAAGCGGTCGAGGTTATCCGGCTCGATACCCTCTTCCCTGGCGCTGAACAGGTCGCCACACCGGAAGGTTTCCTGCACGTTTTCCCGCAGGTATTTGACAGCGAAGGTTTCTTTGTTGCCTGCCTGCGAAAAACCGGCAGTGTTCCGAAACTGCCGGCTCCTGGCTATAAGGTCGGTAAATTCCCGTTTACGCCATTATCCCGTCAACAGGCCGAAGAAGTCCGTCAGCGGGCGGCCGGGTCCGGATTACACTGGCCGGCAGACCTGGAACTCTGGCAACGGGATAAAGAAATCTGGTTATTTCCGCAAGCTACCGTGCCCCTGTTTGGCCGGATCCGCTTTTCACGCATTGGTGTCCGGCTGGCAGAAACCTTTGCAAAAGGTTACCGATGGCAGCATGAGGCGGTTATTGCGCTGGGGAACCCTGACCATGCGCAGGTCTACGCTTTCACTGATGAAGAAGCCGAGGAATGGTATCGGGGACGGGATATTCATCCTGACGGTCCGTTACCAGGTAATGAAATGCTGGTGATGCATCACGGACAGCCACTGGGTCTGGTTAAAAAAGTCGGCAACCGGATTAAAAACAGCTATCCGCGGGATTTGGTCAGAGACGGACGTTTATTCCGTTAAGAGAGCGAAAAAAAAGACCGGACACAACTCCAGTGACCGGTCCAGGGAAATGGCTCAGAGAGCCGTGCGCTAAAAATGATGAGCGATAACCGATGGCAGTTGCATAGGTTAGTATCAGTAATACTAGTTCAGATCCTGATAATTTCCAGCGCCCCCCTTTTTCAGGCTCTCTGCCGCAGCAGATTAATGGCCGCAAAGCCCGCTGGCTTTATCAATCAGCGGTTGCAGGCTCATTTTTTGCCCGCTGTGTGCTTTATCATCCAGCACCAGCGGCGCAATAGATTCCCCGCTCGCCAGTCCCTGACTGACCTTCTGCTCCGCTTTTGCATTCAGGGGATAATTCATCAGTGTTGACGGGTTAATCGCAAACAGTGCCCCGTCTTTTTCACACGTCAGCATGATTTCTTCGCGGTTTAATGGCCAGTTCGCCTTTCCGGTCTCAAAACGACTCACGGTAATGACCTGAGTCGCCAACACAGGCGTGCTTAGTGCCAATAGCAGCCAGGGTAATTGTTTCTTCATTTCAGTCTCAGCCTTTAATAACACGTAATAAAACAGGATCAGTCTGGTGACAGTGTAGCAAACAGACTGACGACCGCGATGGCTCCCGTAGCCAGCAAAATTTCTGCCTGCGTCAGACGAATAAACATGCGGCGACTCTCTGTCGGGAATTGCCTGAACCTGGGAACCAGCCAGTAACGATTAAGTAATGCCAGTGTTACCATGCCCGCCACCAGCACACTTTTCAGGATCACCCCGGATAACCAGAACGAAAAATGTCGGGGAATACCGGCGATCAGTAAGGTGTTGCACAAGCCGGTCAGCAGCACCAGCGCAACCGCCCAGTGACCCGAGCGGGAGAATTTCATCATGGTGAGAATAGCGGTGTTATCTTTAGGATCCCGCTGCCCCTGCTTGATCAGCACCCGGAGCGGATACAAGCCGCCACACCAGAAAGCGGCGGCAATCACATGAAGACTCTGGCTGGCTTCTCCTGCCACGCCTCGCCAGCCATCATGCATCGCCGCATGGCCTGTCATCGCCGTCAGGAATAGTTGCAGTAACTGACTTAGCAGCAGGGGATAACGGACAGTCTCCCCGCCGACCCGTAGCAGCATGAAAGACACCGCCGCGAAGGTCATTTCCGGCAACCAGGCATGGCCAAAGCGCGTGCCGGCAACCGCTACCCAGAGTTCAGGTTGTCTGATGGCCGCCGTGTCACCGCTCATCATGATGGTCTGTAACGCAAACAGGGCGATGGCAGAAAACAGAGCTGTGACGGCGCTGACCCGCAAGGCTGACGATAAACGGTTCCACAGGCGGTTTCTGTAACCGGCCGGTGTCAGCAGCATCAGATACATCAGACAGCCAGTCAGCAGGAACAAACTGCTGAAATGGAAAAACCGTAGCGAAATGTATAAAAAATCAGTCACTATCACTCCGGATCCCTGGAGTAAGGATGTTATGATAATCTGACTGCATCAACGGATTGAATTCGTTATGACTGCCTGACACGTTGATCCCCTGAGGTAATTTGCAGCCGGTACGCCGGTTTTCGTCAAGAATACGCTGCAGACCGAAGGGTGTCGAGATTGCCGCAAGCCGGAAAGGGTTGATTGCCCCGCCAGAAAGCATTATTTTTGCGCCTGATAACATGGAGTCTATGATGAGCTTTAATTTAGCCCTGCTCAGTGCAGAAGAAAAAGATCAAATTAATACGGATTTAGCGGCGTCCGGTGTGGCGTTTAAAGAGCGTTATAATATGCCGGTAGTTGCAGAGATTGTTGAACGGGAACAGCCGGAGGCCCTTCGTGAGCGTTTCCGCCAGCGGCTGGGTGTTTATCGTCAGACATCGCTGACCCTTTCCCGTCTGCCTTATGAACCGAAACAGAAAAACTGATGTTCAGAGTCATCGATACTGAAACCTGTGGATTAGAAGGCGGCATTGTTGAGATTGCGTCGATAGATGTTATCGACGGAAAGATCACGAACCCGATGAGCGACCTGGTCTGTCCTGACCGGCCAATCAGTACCCGGGCCATGACTATCCATCGTATCACCCCGGCAATGGTGGCCGGAAAGCCGTATATCGAAGATATCATCGGCCGCTATCAGGGAAGCCCCTGCTATGTGGCACATAATGCCAGTTTTGACCGCCGGGTGCTGCCCGAAATGGGTGGCGAATGGCTGTGTACGATGAAAATGGCACGGCAGCTCTGGCCGGGCCGAAAATACGGTAACCAGGCCCTGCGCCATAGCCTGCAACTGGAGGTGACGCCACCTGCGGAATTGCATGCCCACCGGGCACTGTATGACTGTTATGTCACCGCCGCACTTCTGCTGCGCATCATGGAAGAGTCAGGCCCGGAGATTACTGCCCTGCGTACGCTGTGCCAGCCAGCTTCCCGGGAAGCGAACCCCGATATTTTCCCGTTCGGGAAGTATCGGGGTCAGCCGGTCGCCGTGATCGCACGTAAAGACCCGGGGTATTTACGCTGGATGCTGGATAACCTGAACGACCTGCGCCCGGCGTTTCGCCAGACGCTGCAACGTTACCTGAAAGGACAGCCCTGAGCCCTCAGTGGCCCAGGGAGCCATCCGCCAGTCCCAGCAGGAATGCCATTTCCATCGCGATATCTTCATACGCTTTGTAACGCCCTGATTTCCCGCCGTGACCGGCCTCCATATCGGTGAGAAGTAATAACAGATGGTCATCCTGTTTAACCTCACGGAGTTTTGCTACCCATTTGGCCGGTTCCCAGTATTGCACCTGAGAATCATGCAGTCCGGTGGTCACCAGTAAATGCGGATAACTGGCGGGGACAATATTGTCATACGGGCTGTAAGCACGGATCGTCGCATAATCTTCCGCCCTGTTCGGATTGCCCCATTCATCATATTCACCGGTGGTCAGCGGAATACTTTCATCCAGCATCGTCGTCAGCACATCGACAAACGGTACCTGTGCAACAACACCGTGATAGAGTGACGGAGCCTGATTGATCACCGCGCCCATCAGCAACCCTCCGGCACTGCCGCCCATGGCGTAACACCGGGTGGGATCACCGTAGCCCTGCGCCAGCAGTTGCCGGGTTGCGCCGGTAAAATCGCTGAAACTGTTTTGTTTATTGGCCAGCCGGCCGGCATCATACCAGGCCTGCCCCAACTCCCCGCCGCCACGGATATGCACCAGGGCATAGACAAAGCCCCGATCCAGCAGACTCAGACGACTGCTGCTGAAATCTGCATCCATACTGCTGCCATAAGCCCCGTATCCGTAGACCAGTAACGGATTTTTCCCCGGGGAGAACAGGGATTTCCGATAGACCACAGAGACCGGAACACGGCAGCCATCTTCCATCGTCAGCCACAGATAATCGCTTTGATACTGTTCGCTGCTGAAGCCTTTAACCACCGTTTGTTTCAGAACCTGACGTTCCCCGCTGTCCAGATCCAGCTGATAGGTGGTGGCCGGCGTGGTCATTGACGAGTAACCGTAACGTAATTGTGAGGTTTCCGGTGACGGGTTATACCCAAGCCAGGCCACCCGGGTAGGGTCATCGAAGGTTACTTCCCGCGTTTCGTCACGAAAGCGGTGATACTGTGTCAGGCAGCTGAGGCCATTTTCACGTTCACCGGTGACCAGCCAGTCACGGAAGATCTGAAAATCTTCCAGCACCCGATGATCCCGTGCAGGCAGCAAGGTTTGCCAGTGCGACTCCTGCGGAGCCGTCTCTTCTGCCATAAAGAGCGCAAAGTTTTTCCCCGCTGAGTTTGAACGGATATAAAAATGGTTCTGATAGTGGTCGAGGTCATACTCGTGATCTTCCCTGCGTGGCAGGAAGCAACGGGCAGCACCGGACGGCTGTACGGCGTCCACCAGCCAGATCTCACTGGTCGTCGTACTATCAATCACAATTTCGATAAAGGCTTCGGAGGTGGTTTTCCCAAGACTGACATAGAAACTGTCGTCCGATTCCTCATAGACCAGCTGGTCATCGGTGACCGGGGTGCCGGTCTCATGACGCCAGACCTGCCAGGGCAACAGCGTCCCGGGATCCTGCCTGACATAGAACAAGGTTTTGCCGTCATTTGCCCATACCAGCGAAGGAGATACTCCGGTCAGCACCTCCGGCAGCCAGCAATTCTGCTGTAGATCATACAAACGGATCTCATACTGACGTCGTGACAGATAGTCTTCAGCCACTGCCATCAGGCGGTTATCAGGGGTAATATCCAGCGCACCGAGACTGTAAAACGGATGATTTTTTGCCCGCTGGTTACAGTCAATCAGACATTGCCAGTCCGGCTGTAACCCCTCTTCATCGGCAGCACGAAACCACAGGGGATATTCGCCCCCTTTCTCGTAACGCTGCTGGTAAAGATAACCGTTCTTGCGGTAAGGCACTGAGTGATCCTTCGGCGGGATCCTGGACACCATTTCTTCGTACAGCGTCTGCTCCAGTGGTTCCACCGGAGATAGCTGCTGCCGGCAATAATTGTTCTCCGCCTGCAGATAGGCGATAACGTCAGGATCAGCGCGCTCATCATCCCTGAGCCAGTAGTAATCGTCCACACGTGTTTCGCCATGAAGCGTCATGGTATGGGGGTGTTTCGCTGCTTTAGGTATTGTCATTTTCTTTTCCTGGTCATCACAATCTTATGGCCTATCCACCGGAGGCTGCTATTCAGGGCCATGCGTAGGATACCGCCCGACAGGACATTGATGGCGTTACGCTGAATCGTCTGCGGGTCAGTCAGGTGTCTCTGTCATACTACGTGATCATGTCACTACGCCACCTGACACACCTGCCCCTCTGCTGCTGAATGTAACATTATAAAAAAGAAATCGCCCGTTAATGCCAGCGCAATCGTTTTCGTTTATACTGCCCGCCGTGTTTATGATCAGATTTAATGGGTGGAACAATGGTAACTCTTGGCACGGCACTGCGTCCTTCAGCTACGCGCGTAATGTTATTAGGTTCAGGTGAACTGGGAAAAGAAGTGGCACTGGAATGCCAGCGACTGGGAGTCGAAGTGATTGCCGTGGATCGCTACCCGGATGCCCCGGCCATGCATGTGGCGCACCGCAGTTATGTCATCAATATGCTTGATGGCGTAGCTTTGGCAGAGATTATCGCCAAAGAGAAACCGGATTATGTGGTGCCGGAAATTGAGGCTATTGCTACCGATACTCTGCTGGAACTGGAACAACAGGGACAGCGTGTGGTGCCGTCGGCACGGGCTGCAAAACTGACAATGAACCGTGAAGGTATTCGTCGTCTGGCGGCAGAAGAGCTGCAACTGCCCACCTCCGGTTACCGCTTCGCCGACAGTAAAGAGACCTTCTTTGCCGCAGCAGAGGACATCGGGTTTCCCTGTATTGTTAAGCCGGTAATGAGTTCCTCCGGTAAAGGCCAGAGCTTTATTCGTGATGCTTCCGGGCTTGAAAAAGCCTGGGAATATGCACAGCAAGGTGGCCGCGCCGGCGCCGGACGGGTCATTATTGAAGCCGTTGTCGCCTTTGATTTTGAAATAACGTTACTGACCGTTCATGCGGCAGACGGTATCCATTTCTGTGACCCTATCGGTCACCGTCAGGAAGACGGCGATTACCGTGAGTCCTGGCAGCCTCAGGCGATGAGTTCTGCGGCCCTGCAACGTGCACAGACCATTGCAGCATCCGTGGTAGAAGCCCTTGGCGGCTATGGTCTGTTCGGTGTGGAACTGTTTGTCTGCGGTGATGAGGTTATCTTCAGTGAAGTCTCTCCGCGGCCACATGATACCGGTATGGTAACACTGATTTCTCAGGATCTATCAGAATTCGCCCTGCATGTTCGCGCGTTTCTCGGCCTGCCGGTAGGAGCTATCCGCCAGTACGGTCCGGCGGCCTCGGCCGTGATCCTGCCGGAACTGAACAGCCGGGATGTGCGTTTTTCCGGAGTCGATCAGGCCCTGTCTGCCGGCGTGCAATTACGATTATTCGGTAAACCGGAAATTGCCGGTCGGCGTCGTATGGGTGTGGCACTGGCCTGTGCAACTACAGTTGAAGAGGCCGTCAGCAGAGCCATTGCTGCCGCCGGTAAGGTGACAGTGAACGGCTGACCGGCTATACCTCAGTACACCCGGCCGGAGATCTCCGGCCGGAACCTCCCCTGCCCCTTTATGCTTTGTCACTCAGACGGTTTTTCAGGGGAAGAAAGTCACAGCGCTTGTCAGAAGGCGATCCCGGCCCCGAGATTAACGCTGCTAAACGTTTTCGTCTCTCCGGAGATCTTCGGACGGGCCACATCATAAGACAGGTCGAGGACAATAGGGCTGAGAGGATTAATTTGTGTGCCCAGGCTTATCATCGGGACTGTTGAACGGCTGGTTTTATGGAACATATAGTTCATCCCCCTGTTCACCGGGGCAATAAATACATTCGCCCAGTTGACAGTCGTTTTATTGAAAGTGGCACCGGCCTGGGCATAAATACTGAAAAATTCATTAAACCGCCAGGCGGGCCCTGCAAGTAAAGAATATTCCCGGATCCGGGTTTCTCTTGCATAGGACTGATTCAGGCTATTGTGTTCATAATACGTCGTAGATTTCAGGTAACTGGCTGAAGCAATGACGCTGAGGGGAGAGTTCCATTCATAGCGATATTTCAGGTTTACGCCCTTCAGATTATTTAAATCCGCTACCTGAGCGCCGGTATAACCCAGCGTAAAGCTATGGCGTCCAGCCGTTGCTGGCATGCTGATCAGGATGCCGGTCATCAGCATCAATAGCACAGAGTATTTTTTCATTCGTAATCATCCATAATCCTGAATTTTTCAGACCCGAACTTCGGGTTCCCTGCAATATCCGTGATTGCTGAGGGACTCATATTGGGAACAGTTGAACCGGGAGCTCACTGAAAATCCCCGTATTTCGCCCCGCATAACGCGCAATCTCTGCATTGCAGACAGTATATAAAGTTATCATTGGAAGTCATTAGCCTGACTGCTAATAAATTTTGAACTGGTTTGCAAAAAACCGGATTTTTCTCCGTTTATTCCGTCAGCGTATGGCCGTAAAACAGCGGCCCCGTTCAGTGTGCAGGCCAGGGGGTAAATGATAAGGTGCCCTGATACCTGTCGATCCCCGGAGACTGACCTGCCATGCTTCAGATTAATACACCCGGGGCTGCGGCAAAAAACTGCGGAAAATACCCCCGTTCCGGGGATAAAAACGGCCTGCAGAGCAGGCCGTCAGGGATATCACACTTAGCAACGGGAGTTATTCAAACTCGTTCCACGAGCGTCCGTCACGGGTGATCATCGCGACTGAAGCGACCGGCCCCCAGGTCCCTGCCTGGTAAGGCTTCGCACTGTCGCCATCGGTTGCCCAGGCATTGATGATAGAGTCAACCCAGGTCCATGCAGCTTCCACTTCATCACGGCGTACAAACAGCGCCTGAATACCCCGCATGCTCTCCAGCAGCAGGCGCTCATAAGCATCAGCCAGGTGAGATTCGTTGAACGTCTCTGAGAAGCTGAGATCCAGTTTCGTGGTCTGCAGTTTATGCTTGTGATCCAGACCCGGAACTTTGTTCAGGATCTCAATATCCACACCTTCGTCCGGCTGCAGACGGATCGTCAGTTTGTTCTGCGGAAGCTCTGAATAGGAATCTTTAAACAGATTCATTTCCGGGTTTTTGAAATACACCACGACTTCAGAACACTTAGCCGGCAGACGTTTACCGGTTCTCAGGTAGAAAGGTACACCCGCCCAGCGCCAGTTATCGATATCAACACGGATGGCAACAAAGGTCTCTGTGCTGCTGGTCTTATTCGCACCCTCTTCTTCCAGGTACCCTGGTACCTTTTTGCCCTGTACAAAGCCCGCCGTGTACTGACCACGGACCGTTTTCTCACGCACGTTGCTTTGATCTATCTGGCGTAACGAACGTAATACTTTGACTTTCTCGTCACGAATACTGTCCGCACTGAGATCAGATGGCGGAGACATGGCAATCATGGTCAGGATCTGCAGCAGATGGTTCTGGATCATATCGCGCATCTGGCCGGCTTTATCAAAATAGCCCCAGCGCCCTTCAATCCCTACCTCTTCAGCGACCGTGATCTGTACATGATCGATAGTCCGGTTATCCCAGTTGTTAACGAAGATGGAGTTAGCAAAGCGCAGCGCCAACAGATTCAGTACCGTTTCTTTGCCGAGGTAATGGTCAATACGGAAAACCTGGCTTTCATCGAAATACTCGCCCACGCTGTCGTTGATTTCACGTGAGGTCTCCAGTGAAGTCCCCAGCGGTTTTTCCATCACAACCCGTGCCGGTTTAGCATTCAGTTTTGCCTGGCCCAGCCCCTGACAGATGGCACCGAAAGTTCCCGGTGGCATCGCGAAGTAGTTGATGGTGACACGTTTTTTCTGGTCGAGCATTTTACCCAGACGGGAGAAATGTGCGGCATCATTCACATCCAGATTACAAAAGTCGAGACGACTGCTGAGTTTATCCCACAACTCTTCATCGATTTTTTCTTTCATAAACGTTTCCAGTGCTTCACGCACCACGGCGATATACGCCGCTTTATCCCAGTCAGCACGGCCTACGCCAATAATGCGGGAATCGTCATGGATCTGACCGGCTTTTTCCAGCTGATACAGGGAAGGCAACAGTTTGCGGCGTGCGAGATCGCCTTTGGCACCGAAAATGACCAGATCACATGCCTGGGCCTGATGGGTTACCGCCATTCTACTCTCCTCATTGCAGAGTTACCGTCACGGTCTGCTGATAGTGCCGGTCTCTTTTCACTTTTAATTTATTTGCGTGACACTGTACTTCTTTTTAGGCCATCAGGTAAATACACAGAAAGTTACCTGGTGTGAGTACGCCCGGCCAGCCAGACTATATTAACACACTGACTGTACAGAGAATTAGCTAACGTACAGTGTAGACGGTGATGACAACCTATTCTTATATCAGAGTTTACCACCCGGCGTGCCGGGTGACTGCAAATGAAACAGTGTTATTCCCTTTTTAAATAATAGACGATGACATTCAACCAGGAGAAAATCACCGATATTTCCCCTATGTTACCGCCTGTTTCGTCCATATCGTCCTCTATCTGCCGATATGTTGCAGCGCATCAAAGAAGTCACAGCGAAATGGCGTTGATATGGATATAAGAATACTGTGCGGGATTTTAACGAAATACCAACATTTAAGCATTAAACAGCACTTCCGGATCAGCCAGCATGTCATCCGGTGGTCTGGCGCAGTCCACTTATGCTGATTTATTCGCCAACGGAGTCGTTCATGTCAAGACGTCTGAGAAGAACCAAAATTGTTACTACCCTCGGCCCCGCCACAGACCGCGAGAATAATCTGGAGAAGATCATTGCTGCCGGCGCTGATGTTGTGCGTCTTAATTTTTCTCATGGCAGCGCCAGCGACCATCAGACCAGAGCGGATAACGTCAGAGCAATCGCCCGTAAACTCGGCCGCCATGTGGCCATTCTGGGGGATCTTCAGGGCCCTAAAATTCGTATATCGACCTTTAAAGAGGGCAAAATCTTCCTGAATATGGGTGATAATTTTGTGCTGGACGCCACGCTGGAGAAAGGCGAAGGCAATCATCAGCAGGTCGGAATCGATTATAAAGGCCTGCCACAGGATGTGGTGCCGGGAGATACTCTGCTGCTGGATGATGGTCGCGTACAACTCGAAGTGACACAGGTTAACGATGTTCAGGTTGTTACCCGCGTGACCGTCGGTGGCCCGTTATCAAATAATAAAGGGATCAATAAACCGGGAGGCGGGCTTTCCGCTGCGGCGCTGACGGAAAAAGACAAAGCCGATATTCATCTGGCGGCCCTGATCGGTGTCGACTATCTGGCGGTGTCGTTCCCCCGTACCGGCGAGGATTTACGCTACGCCCGCCAGCTTGCGGAAGCCGCGGGATGTGATGCGCGGATAGTGGCAAAGGTTGAGCGTGCTGAAGCGGTTGCAAGCCCTGAAGCGATGGACGACATTATTCTGGCGTGTGATGTCGTGATGGTAGCCCGCGGCGACCTGGGAGTAGAAATCGGGGATCCTGAACTGGTCGGCATTCAAAAAACACTGATCCGTCGGGCGCGTCAGCTTAACCGGACCGTCATTACGGCCACTCAGATGATGGAATCGATGATCACAAACCCGATGCCGACACGCGCAGAAGTTATGGATGTTGCTAATGCAGTGCTGGATGGCACCGATGCCGTGATGCTCTCTGCAGAAACCGCCGCGGGGCAGTATCCGGCGGAAACCGTCAGCGCGATGGCGAATGTCTGTCTGGGCGCAGAAAAGATCCCCAGTGTGAATGTCTCCAAACACCGGCTTGACGTACAGTTTGATAATATCGAAGAAGCCATTGCGATGTCAGCGATGTATGCGGCTAACCATCTGCGGGGAGTAACGGCCATCATTACCATGACCGAATCCGGCAGAACAGCCCTGATGACCTCCAGGATCACCTCCGGGCTGCCGATTTTTGCGATGTCCCGGCACGCTAAAACACTGAGCCGGACAGCGTTATACCGTGGAGTGACACCGGTAGAGTTTAAGAGCTATACCGATGGCCTGGCGGCGGTGCACGATGCCATCACTCTGCTGCGTGACCAGGGTTATCTGATGTCCGGTGATTTAGTGATTGTGACCCAGGGGGATGTGATGGGGGCGAGCGGAACGACAAATACCAGCCGGGTACTGCGGGTCGGGTGATCCCTGCTGTCGTGCTCCACGGAAAATGGTGTCCGGGAGCACGACCCCCTGCCCGCAGGCTCAGGCAGGGTTATAAATCCTTGCGGACATAAGGTTCAATATCCCCTTCCTGCCGTGTTTTCAGCAGTTTCAGTATCCAGGTATATTGTTCCGGATTCGGACGGACAAAAATCTCAACTTCTTCGTTCATCCGGCGCGCCAGCGTTTTATCATCGGCATCCATCAGATCATCCATCGGCGGGCGTACATAAATATCCAGCTGATGGGTTTTTCCGTTGTAGACAGGGAATAACGGGACGACCCGGGCACGGCAAACTTTCATCAGTCTGCCTATCGCGGGAAGAGTGGCTTTATAAGTCGCAAAAAAATCCACAAATTCACTGTGTTCCGCACCGTGATCCTGGTCCGGAAGATAGTATCCCCAGTATCCCTGACGTACTGAACTGATAAACGGCTTTATTCCGTCATTACGGGCATGCATCCGTCCGCCGTACACCCTGCGCAGACGGTTCCAGAGATAATCCATCAACTCGTTTTTCTGATTATGAAACATCGCGGCCATTTTCTGGCCTTCAGAGGCCAGCAGCATGGCCGGAATATCCACGCCCCAGCCATGCGGTACCAGAAAAATGACATTCTGTTGCTCATCTTTCATCTGACGGATGATTTCACGACCGTGCCACACGACCCTTTTGCGGATAGTTTCCGGGTTTTTGATTGCCAGTTCGGCCATCAACACCATCGCCTGAGGGGCTGTCGCAAACATCCGGTCGATGACCTGCTCACGCTCCTGCTCAGGAAGTTCCGGCAGGCAGTACTGCAGGTTAATACGCGCCCGGCGACGGGCGCTTTTCGCTACCCTGCCGACCCATTTCCCCAGCGTGCCGAGCACAGGGTCGCGCACTTTCACCGGCAATAATGCCATGAGGGCTAAAGCGGCAATCGCCAGCCAGTTTCCCCAATAGACAGGTTTCAGAAATGCCGGTCTGAAAACCGGGATAAATTCTTTCGCGTTTTTCTTATCATTCTTCATGCACTGACCTCTGTTTTGACGGGCTTATGATAGTGCTGAAGGGATTATTTGCAATATTCATCTGCATAAATGAAAAAAGCCGGGTAAAAATACACCGGCTTTTCAGAAACTCACTCCGTCAGTTCAGGGTAAGACGCGACTGCCAGTCTTTAACCTGTGCCAGATAGGCTTTGCGGGATTGGCCGCTCAGACCTTCCATTTCCGGCAAACGCGCGGTCAGCGGGTTCACCGCCTGATTATTGATCCAGACCTCAAAATGCAGATGCGGACCGGTCGACCGTCCGGTATTGCCCGACAACGCAATACGATCCCCGCGTTTCACTTTCTGACCAGGTTTCACCAGCAGACGGCTAAGATGCATATAGCGGGTCATATACTGTCTGCCATGACGTAAGGCAATATAATTGCCGGCAGCTCCGCCGTTCTTAGCCACTATCACTTCACCGTCACCGACAGCCAGTACCGGTGTCCCTACCGGCAGGGCAAAATCAACCCCCCGATGCGGCGCGATACGCCCGGTAACAGGATTCACCCTGCGTGGATTGAACCCGGACGAGACACGATATTGTTTTACCGTCGGAAACCGCATAAAACCGCGGGCAAGCCCCGAGCCGGTACGATCGTAATATTTGCCATCATCGGCACGGAATGCATAGTAATCTTTACCTGCCGAACGCAGACGAACACCGAGTAACTGGCTCTGCATCGATTTCCCGTCCAGGTTTTCACGGGATAACAGAATACTGAACTTATCCCCGGCACGCAGCTTACGGAAATCCAGCTGCCATTGCAGTGCCTTGACCACCGCACTGGCTTCGGCCGGGCTTAGCCCCGCACTCTGTACACTGGCACCGAAACTGCCCCGGACAGCGCCCTGCACGACAGTATCCTGCCAGACACCTTGCTGGACGGAAGGCGTCATGGTAAAGCCCCCACGACCATCCCGTACATAATTACGGGTTTCCCGGCGGGAAATTTCCCAGTCCAGAGACTGTAACTGACCGTCAGCATTCAGCGACCAGCTCAGGTTTTGACCAATATTCAGCGTTCGCAGGCCCTTATCACTGGCGACCAGCGCATTGACATCCTGCAGGTCAATACCATATTGATTAAGTACACTGCTGAGTGTATCACCCGATGAAACGGTATATTCACGGGTCGTCGGGACATCATTGTCCTCCGGGGTCTCCGGCGGAACATCCTCCTCCGGGACCGGAGTATTATGATCTATCGGCTCACTGGCCTCCGGTAACATGGTACGTAACCGGCCAGCATCGTTTTCGATATTACTGACAATTGTTTCTGCAGCATCACCCTGATCCTGGTGATAAAACGGCGGCCGCCAGACGGCGATAGCCAATGTCACCACGGTCAGCGACCCCAGAATAATACGATGGGGACGCGACAAATTATTAAATGCCAGGGCGACAGAGCGGGCAATCGGTTGCACTTATCTGATTTCCTTCTATGCTCCTTTCAGGCAGCTCTCATACTGGCCGGACAATTGTGACAGGAACCTGACGTAACTGTCTTGTGTCAGCCCGATACCCATACCCAGGGGATCCAGCGTGCCTTTGCGGACTGAGGTTCCTCTGGCTACCGCATCAATGACGGCTGGCCTGAATTGTGGCTCAGCAAAAACGCATACCGCTTTTTGCTCAACCAACTGTGTTCTTATTTCATGTAATCGCCGGGCTCCGGGCTGAATTTCCGGATTCACGGTAAAGTGCCCCAGCGGTGACAGGCCAAAGGTGTGTTCAAAATAACTGTACGCATCATGAAACACAAAATAGCCTTCCTGCGAAACCGGTAACAGGCGCTGACGGATTTGTATATCGGTCTGCGCGAGTTGTTCCCTGAATAATTTCAGATTCGCATCCAGTTTGTCTCTGCGATCCGGCATAAGTTCCGATAATTTATCGTGAATAGCCACTGCAGATGCCTCAGCAATCTGCGGAGACAGCCAGATATGCATATTATATTCACCGTGATGGTGATGACTATCAGAGTTCTCCCGGCCAGCCTCCCCGTCGTCATGCTCATGATGGTCGTGGTCGTGTTCTTCGTCTTCATCCCCTTTGATCAGGCGACTCTGCACGGACGGTAACGCCGTCAGTTGCAGATTATTGACTGCCGGCAGGGATGCCGCCACCGGGGTAATGAAACTCTCCATTTCCGGCCCCACCCAGACCACTAAGTCTGCATTTTTTATACGTTTTACGTCAGAAGGTCGCAGTGCATATTCATGCTCAGATGCCCCGTCCGGTAACACCACGTCAACCGGGGTCACCCCGTCAGCGATGGCCGCCGCAATAAAGCCCAGCGGACGGATTGAAGTGACTACTGCACTGTTGGCGATCGCCGGTAGAAATGAGCCGATTCCGGCAGCCAGCAGTACCGGTAAATATCGCCGCTTAAAATGTAACATTTTAATTCAATCCTTCGTAAAAACGTAATAATGTGTGATATTATAACATAATGTTTCTGTTGCAAACTGTAAATTCTATGTCTGCCTTAGTCGCACTGGATAATATCTCTGTGTCTTTCGGACCTCGTAATGTGCTCAGCCACATTTCATTGTCCATCGCTCCCGGACGAATACTGACCCTGCTGGGCCCTAATGGTGCAGGTAAATCGACACTGGTTCGTATTGTGCTCGGCTTACTCACACCGGATGAAGGCAGGGTAACCCGGAGTCCGGGGTTACGTATCGGTTACGTGCCACAAAAACTGCATATCGACCCGACATTACCGCTGAATGTCACCCGTTTTATGGCGCTATCGCCGGGCGTCAGCAAATCTGAAATAATGCCCGCGCTGGAACGTGTTCAGGCAGGCCATCTGGCCCGTTATCCGTTACAGAAACTTTCGGGGGGAGAAATGCAGCGGGTGTTGCTGGCCCGTGCCCTGCTGGGCAATCCGCAGTTACTGGTACTGGATGAGCCGACTCAGGGCGTGGATGTGAATGGTCAGGTCGCACTCTATGACCTGATCAATCAGTTACGGCAACAGATGAACTGCGGTGTACTGATGGTTTCTCACGATCTCCACCTGGTGATGGCCAGAACCGACGACGTCCTTTGCCTGAATCATCACATTTGCTGTTCCGGCAAACCGGAGGTCGTTTCACAGCATCCTGAGTTTATTGCGATGTTCGGACCGCGTGGTGCGCAGGAACTGGCCATTTACCGGCATGACCATAATCACCGCCATGACCTTCGTGGCAGGATCGTGCTGAAAAAAGGGAAGAATAACTGATGCTGGAATTACTGCTTCCGGGCTGGGCAGGAGGCATGCTGCTGGCATTGGCCGCCGGCCCGCTCGGCTCTTTCGTTGTCTGGCGCAGGATGTCCTATTTCGGGGACACGCTCGCCCACGCCTCATTGCTGGGCGTCGCGTTTGGTTTACTACTGAATATTAATCCGTACTACGCGATTATCGCGATCACCCTGCTGCTGGCGCTGTTGCTGGTACTGCTGGAATACCGGCAGCACCTGGCTATCGACACTCTGCTGGGTATTATGGCGCACAGTTCACTTTCGCTGGGTCTGGTAGTCGTGAGCCTGATGTCGAATATCCGCGTCGATCTGATGGCCTATCTGTTTGGTGATTTACTGTCGGTAACTCCGCAGGATCTCTGGCTTATCGGTAGCGGTGTGGCGGTCGTGGTGGCTATCCTGCTCTGGCAATGGCGCTCGCTGCTGTCAATGACCCTCAGCCCGGAACTGGCTCAGGTGGACGGCATTAATTTACAACGTTGTCGCTTGCTGCTGATGCTGGTCACCGCACTGACTATCGGGGTGGCAATGAAGTTTGTCGGGGCCTTGATTATCACCTCATTACTGATCATTCCGGCAGCGACTGCCCGCCGGTTCGCCCGTTCCCCGGAACAAATGGCAGGTTATGCCGTACTTTGCGGGATGCTGTCGGTTACCGGGGGGATGGCACTTTCAGCAAGTTATGATACGCCTGCCGGCCCTTCGGTGGTGCTCTGTGCCGCCGCCCTCTTTGTGCTGAGTATGATGAAAAAAACGGCCAGCTAAAGCTGGCCTGCCGGCGTTTCTTCGCCGGTTATCAGGTTTCATCCCGCACAATATTAAAATGGCGATAAGCATGTTGTGTCGCCATTCTTCCCCGCGGCGTACGCTGAATAAACCCCTGCTGGATCAGATAAGGCTCAATCACATCTTCGATGGTTTCACGCTCTTCACCAATCGCTGCGGCCAGGTTATCCAGCCCGACCGGGCCGCCGGTAAATTTATCGATAATCGCCAGCAGTAACTTCCGGTCCATAAAATCGAACCCTTCGCTGTCAACATCCAGCATATCCAGTGCGCTGCCGGTGACGGTACCGCTCATCTCACCGCCGGCTTTCACTTCAGCATAATCCCGCACCCGGCGTAATAACCGGTTAGCAATACGCGGTGTTCCCCGCGCGCGGCGGGCAATTTCCAGGGCCCCTTCACTGCTCAGCGGTAATCCGAGGCAGGCCGCGCTGCGACTGACAATATGCTGCAGATCACTGACCTGATAAAACTCCAGACGCTGCACGATCCCGAAACGGTCACGTAACGGCGAAGTCAGTGAACCTGCCCGCGTGGTTGCACCAATCAGGGTAAACGGTGGCAGGTCAATCTTGATCGAACGTGCTGCCGGACCTTCACCGATCATAATATCCAGCTGATAGTCTTCCATGGCCGGATACAGCACCTCTTCCACCACCGGGGAAAGCCGATGGATCTCATCGATAAACAGCACATCGTGAGGTTCCAGGTTGGTCAGCATCGCTGCCAGGTCACCGGCTTTTTCTAATACCGGCCCGGAGGTCGTCCGCAGATTGACACCCATCTCATTGGCGACAATGTTGGCAAGCGTGGTTTTCCCAAGCCCGGGAGGTCCGAAAATCAGCAGGTGATCCAGTGCATCATTACGCATTTTGGCGGCCTGGATAAAAATTTCCATCTGCTCGCGAACCTGCGGCTGCCCGACATATTCTCCGAGTAATTTAGGCCGGATAGCACGATCCAGACTCTCTTCTTCGCTCTGAGGTGTCGCAGAGATCAGACGGTCAGCATCAATCATAACGATCCTTATATCGCAGCACGTAATGCTTCACGGATTAATGTTTCACAGTCAGCGCCCGGCTGACCCACTTTACTGATCATACGGCTGGCTTCCTGAGGTTTGTAGCCCAGCGCTACCAGTGCCGCCACCGCTTCTGACTCCGCATCGTTGTTATCCGCAGGTGCCGACGACGGTGCCGATAATTCAAACGGTGTTTCACCGGAGAACAGGTCCCCGTGCAGGCCTTTAAAGCGGTCTTTCATCTCCACGACCAGACGTTCAGCCGTTTTCTTACCGACCCCCGGAAGCTTGACCAGGGCACCAATTTCCTGATGCTCAACCGCCTGAACAAACTGTTGTGCCGACATACCGGAAAGGATAGCCAGAGCCAGTTTCGGTCCGACGCCGTTCACCTTGATCAGTTCCCGGAACAGGGTCCTCTCCTGCTTGCTGTTAAAGCCGAACAGCAGCTGTGCATCTTCACGTACCACAAAGTGGGTAAAGATAGCGGCTTCCTGATGCAATTCCGGCAATTCATAAAAACAGGTCATTGGCATATGGACTTCATAGCCGACACCATTGGCTTCAATCAGCACCAGTGGTGGCTGTTTTTCCAGAATAAGACCCCGCAGACGACCAATCACTGTGTATATCCTTTTATTATCTTCACTGAACAGGGTTATAACATAAAAAAGGCTGGATGAATATCCAGCCTTAATCACTGATAAGCGGCGTGCTTAACGTAACCTTCCCCTCGCCATCAGCAGAGGATTATCGCTGACCCGCAGGCTGTTCTGACTGATATGGCAATGGGTGATGGCTATCGCCAGTGCATCGGCGGCATCGGCTTGCGGATTCGCAGGCAGTTTCAGCAGGTTACGGACCATATGCTGAACCTGAGATTTTTCCGCTGCACCGGTGCCGGTGACGGTTTGCTTCACCTGCCTGGCTGCATATTCAAATACCGGCAGCGCCAGATTGACCGCCGCCACGATAGCGGCACCCCGGGCCTGCCCCAGTTTGAGGGCTGAATCTGCATTCTTCGCCATAAATACCTGCTCTATGGCGAAGTAATCCGGGGAGAACTGCGTAATAATCTCGCTGACTCCCGCATAGATAAGCCGCAGTCTTTCCGGCAACTCAGTCGTATTGGTTCGGATGCAGCCACTGCCAAGATAAGTGAGTTGTCTGCCGGTCTGGCGGATAACCCCGTACCCGGTGATCCTCGACCCCGGATCGATACCCAGAATTATCGCCATACACTCTCTCGTCCAGTCAAACTGTCTGACCGGTTACAGCGTCGCCGCAACCTCATCAGAAATTTCACCATTATGGTAAACTTCCTGTACATCATCACAATCTTCCAGCATATCGATCAAACGCAGCAGTTTAGGCGCAGTCTCGGCATCCATATCCGCTTTGGTTGATGGGATCATAGTGACTTCAGCACTGTCTGCGGTCAGACCGGTAGCGTCCAGTGCATCACGGACTTTCCCGAGTTCTTCCCAGGCCGTGAATACATCAATAGCTCCGTCATCGTAGCTGACAACGTCTTCCGCACCGGCTTCGAGCGCCGCTTCCATCACCGTATCTTCGTCCTGGCCCGGAGCATAAGAGATAACCCCTTTCCGGCTGAACAAATAAGCGACAGAGCCGTCAGTGCCCAGGTTTCCGCCGGTTTTGGTAAAGGCGTGACGGACTTCGGAGACCGTGCGGTTACGGTTATCACTCAGACATTCCACCATAATCGCACTGCCACCCGGACCATAACCTTCATAAATAATGGTTTCCATGTTGGCGTTATCTTCACCACCGGCACCCCTGGCGATAGCACGATCCATGGTGTCACGGGTCATGTTGTTGGATAATGCTTTATCCATCGCCGCACGCAGACGCGGGTTAGAGGAAGCATCAGCCCCCCCCAGTTTGGCTGCGGTTACCAGCTCGCGGATAATCTTCGTGAAAATTTTACCACGTTTAGCATCCTGAGCCGCTTTACGGTGTTTGGTGTTAGCCCATTTACTATGTCCAGCCATATTAATTCTCTCACTATCTCGTTATTAGATAATCGGGTACAGCACGCTCTGCACAGCTACGGATAACAGGATCCGGCATCACTGCGGGTTCATAAGGGATCTTTCGATAGCCTCACGATTACTCCAGGATTTTGTCAGCGCGGCCGCCTGTTCCGCAGGTAACCACTGACAGGATAAATGTTCGGTCAATGTCACCGGCAACTCTGCCGGCAACGATAACAAAAACCAGTGTTCCTGATTATGAGTGACGCCGGGGGCATACCGGTGCCGGTAATGAGGGAAGATCTCAAAAGTAATCTCATGCCGGCAATCCACCAGCGTTACCCCTTCGGCCTCAATATCGAGGCCTGTCTCTTCCTGCACTTCCCGACGGGCCGCCTGCGCAGGACTCTCCCCCGGCTCCAGGCTGCCGGTCACCGACTGCCAGAAGGCGGCGTCATCCCGGCGCTGTAACATCAGCACCCTGCCGGTATCCTGCGCATAAATGACGACCAATACCGAGACCGGGTGCTTATAATTCGTCATCAGTGACCGGCCGGATCCGCAGGTTTCTTCTCTTTTTTCACTACCTGCAATGCCAGCTCTTCCAGAGCATCCGGATTCGCTTCGCCCGGAGCATCGGTCAGCAGGCAGGCTGCGGCGGTAGTTTTCGGGAAGGCGATAACATCACGGATGTTATCCGTCCCGGTCAGTAGCATTGCCAGTCGATCCAGACCGAACGCCAGACCGGCATGCGGTGGTGCACCGTACTTCAGCGCATCCAGCAGGAAGCCAAATTTCTCCTGCTGCTGTGCTTCATCAATGCCCAGCAACGTAAACACGGCCTGCTGCATGCTGCCGTCGTGGATACGGACCGAGCCGCCCCCGACTTCATAACCGTTGATGACCATGTCATAAGCATTCGCGATCGCTTCAGCCGGTGCGGCCATCAGCGCCTGTGGTGACAGATCACGCGGTGCAGTGAACGGATGGTGCATCGCTGCCAGGTGCCCTTCACCATCATCTTCGAACATCGGGAAGTCAACCACCCACAGCGGTGCCCAACGGGAAGTTTCAGTGATCTCCAGGTCACGTCCGGTTTTCAGACGCAGCGCACCCATGGCATCAGCCACTACACCGGCATTGTCTGCGCCAAAGAAGATCAAATCGCCGTCGGTCGCACCGGTACGTTGAAGAATAGCTTCGATGATTTCTGCGCTCAGGAACTTCGCCACCGGGCTCTGAATACCTTCCGGCAGTGCATCACGCTGGTTCACCTTCATCCAGGCCAGGCCTTTCGCCCCGTAGTTACCGACAAATTTTGTGTATTCATCAATCTGTTTACGGGTCAGTTGGGCACCGCCGGGAACACGTAATGCCGCCACACGACCTTTGGCATCATTGGCCGGCCCTGCAAAGACAGCAAACTCAACGCCTTTCACCAGGTCAGCCACATCCACCAGTTCCATCGGGTTACGTAAGTCAGGTTTATCAGAACCGTAACGACGCATCGCTTCTGCGTAGGTCATCTGCGGGAAACTTCCCAGATCGACGTTGAGAATTTCCTGCCACAGTTCACGGATCATACGTTCCATGATTTCACGAACCTGAGGTGCCGTCATAAACGAGGTTTCCACGTCTATCTGAGTGAACTCAGGCTGACGATCGGCCCGGAGGTCTTCATCACGGAAGCACTTCACTATCTGATAATAACGATCAAAACCGGAGATCATCAGCAATTGTTTAAACAGCTGAGGGGACTGCGGTAGCGCGTAGAACTCGCCTTTATGAACGCGGCTCGGCACCAGGTAATCACGTGCGCCTTCCGGTGTCGCTTTGGTCAGCATCGGGGTTTCAATGTCGAGAAACGCATTATCGTCCATAAAGCGACGCACAAAACTGCTGATACGGGCACGGGTTTTGAAACGCTGAGCCATTTCAGGACGACGCAGATCCAGGTAGCGATATTTCAGGCGTGCTTCTTCGGAATTGACGTGGTTTGAGTCCAGTGGCAGAGGTTCAGAACGGTTGATAATCGTCAGGCCGGTAGCCAGAACTTCCACTTCACCGGTTGCCATGTCCGTATTTTTATTACGCTCATCACGTGCACGTACCACTCCTTCCAGGGAGATGCAGAACTCGTTACGCAGTTCTGAAGCCAGTGAAAAGGCTTGTGCATAGTCAGGGTCGAAGAATACCTGAACGATACCCTCACGATCGCGCATATCGATAAAAATCAGGCTCCCCAGGTCACGGCGACGGTTTACCCAGCCGCAAAGAGTGACTTTCTGTCCTACATGGGACAGGTTGAGCTGTCCGCAATATTCTGTACGCATTACGCTATCCTTTTTTGACCTTGCCGCAGCGGTCTGAAAATGTGTCCGGAGTGTTTGCCGGCAAAGCAGGCCGGCTACAAAATGGGGCGTATTATACTGGAAAATCTGCCCGAGGATAAGTACAGGCGCGTGAAAGCGGTTGTTTCCTCGCCATTCAGTCGCAGCACGTTTCGTTCCCGGCAGGATCCGGGCTATTCTTCCGCGACATTATCCCTGGTCAGTCACCTCAGAAGGACACCCCGTGAGTCTGCGCATCGGATTACCTCAGTGGCAACACCCGAACTGGAAACGGGCAGGCCTGCATACTCTGGAAGAGTATGCCCGGCATTTTAATTGTGTGGAAGGGAATACCACGCTTTATGCGCTACCAGAGTCAGAAACCGTTCTGCGCTGGAAAGCCATGACGGATGAGGCATTCCGTTTTTGCTTTAAGTTTCCGGCCTCCGTCAGTCACAACGCACAATTACGCCACTGTGACGATTTGCTCAGCGAATTTTTACGCCGTATGGACCCGCTTAGCGAGCGCATTGCTCAATACTGGTTACAATTACCGGCCCGCTTTTCTCCCGCACAGTTACCGGATTTGTGGCAGTTTCTGTCTGCCCTGCCCGACACGTTTAACTACGGGGTGGAAGTCCGTCACCCGGAATTTTTTGCGCGGGGGGAAGCAGAACGGGCCCTGAACCGGGGACTGGCTGATCGCGGTATTAATCGCGTGATCCTCGACAGCCGGGCGGTACATGCATCCCCTTCCCGAACGGCTGCCGCGCTGGATGCCAAAGCCAAAAAGCCCAAAGTGCCGGTACATGCCGTACGCACTGCCGACGCACCGATGATCCGCTTTATCGGCAGTGATGATGTTAATGATTCCTCAGCCCTGTTTTCTGACTGGTCCGCCCGGTTAGAGGAATGGCAGACAGCCCACTCACCGTTGCTGTTTATCCATACACCGGAGATGGGTGACGTGTTCCCGTTACTGCACCGTTTATGGCCGCAGATCCAGCCTTACAGTGACGGATTACCGTCCCTTCCCGAATGGCCGGATCAGGCGAGCCTGTTCTGAGAACAGCGCGGAGAGCGGAACAGATAAAGCGACTTTTTCATGTATTGCGGCCTGAATGGGGGCTGAGATGCGTGAAAAGTCACGCTGATGGGTGCAGGCTGCGCCAGTTTCTGCGAGAATAGGCGTTTTCTGGACCTTGCGGATAGTGTGATGTCTGACCGTGATACCCTTTTTTCAGCACCCATTGAACGATTAGGTGACTGGACTTTTGATGAACGGGTTGCCGAAGTCTTCCCGGATATGATCCAGCGCTCAGTGCCCGGATACTCAAATATTATTTCCATGATAGGGATGCTGGCCGAACGTTTTGTCCGGCCGGATAGCCGTGTCTATGACCTTGGCTGTTCGCTGGGGGCTGCTACCCTCTCCGTACGCCGCAATATCCGCCATCCCGGTTGTGAAATTATCGCCATTGATAATTCACCGGCAATGGTGGAACGTTGCCGTCGCCATATCGATGCCTTCAGGGCAGAGACACCGGTACAGGTGATTGAAGACGATATTCGTTCTGTCGATATCAGTAATGCATCGCTGGTCGTGCTGAATTTCACGCTGCAGTTTCTTGACCCGGCAGAGCGTCTGCAACTGCTGGAGAAAATCTATCAGGGGCTGAATCCCGGCGGTGCGCTGGTGTTATCAGAAAAATTCAGCTTTGATGATGAGAAGACCGGTGAACTGTTATTCGAAATGCACCATGATTTTAAACGTGCCAACGGTTACAGCGAGCTGGAAATCAGTCAGAAACGCAGCATGCTGGAAAATGTCATGCTGACAGACAGCGTCAGTACGCATAAATCACGACTGGCGCAGGCCGGATTCCGTCATGCGGAACTGTGGTTTCAGTGTTTTAATTTTGGTTCACTTGTGGCTTTAAAATGATTGATTTCGGACGTTTTTATCAGCAAATTGCGACGGGGCCTCTCGCCCCCTGGCTGGAAGTGTTGCCGGCTCAGTTGAGTCAGTGGCAGCGTGAGAGTTTACATGGCCATTTCCGTCACTGGAAGAAGACCATTGACCACTTACCGTTGCTGACACCGCAACGCCTTGACCTGGTCAACGGCGTCACCGCGGACAGCGATGATTTGACCCCGCGCCAGCGCCAGGGGATTGAGACATTACTGCGCCAGCTGATGCCCTGGCGCAAGGGTCCCTTTTCACTTTACGGCACCGATATTGATACAGAGTGGCGTTCAGACTGGAAATGGGATCGGGTATTACCGCATATTTCCCCGCTGGAAGGACGAACGATTCTGGATGTCGGTTGCGGCAGCGGCTATCACATGTGGCGAATGCTGGGTGCCGGGGCTTCCATGGTGGTCGGTATCGACCCGATGCAGCTGTTTTTATGCCAGTTTGAAGCGGTCCGTAAACTGCTGGGCGATGACCCGCGGGCGCATCTGTTACCGGTAGGTATCGAACAGTTACCGGAACTGAATGCGTTTGATACCGTTTTCTCGATGGGCGTCCTTTACCACCGCCGTTCCCCCCTGGAGCATCTGTGGCAACTGAAGAGTCAGTTGGTCAGCGGCGGCGAACTGGTACTGGAAACGCTGGTGATCGAAGGTGATGAAAACGCGGTACTGGTACCGGGAGAGCGTTATGCGCAGATGCGAAATGTCTATTTCCTGCCTTCCGCTGCAGCACTGAAAAACTGGCTGGAAAAATGTGGCTTTGCGGATGTCCGTATTGCCGACCATGCACTGACCTCAACCAGTGAACAGCGCCGGACCGGATGGATGACCAGCGATTCACTGGCAGAGTTCCTCGACCCGGAAAATCCGCAACTGACCGTTGAGGGTTATCCTGCACCGTTACGTGCTGTACTGATTGCACGTAAACCCTGATGCTGCTAACGGGGCCAGTCTGCTGGCTCCGTTCAGCTCAGCGTCCGGGCAGCCTCTTCCCGCGAAATACCTTGCAGTGAAGCGGACCGTGAGTCTGCTCTGCTGAAGACTCTCTGCGACAAACGTCTCCGGACGACCATGACCCGCTGGTGCGTTTTTTCTGCACGGTATCTCTGTGTGTCTCCGACCCATTATTCATCCTGCACCACCGAAAAAGTGACAGCGTCACTAATCAGCCCGCAAAAAGCTGCGCTACTGCAGCATACTCTTCATCGCCGCCACCATTTCTTCATCCACCACATAACGGGTAAATTCATCGGCAGACCCCAGGGCACTCATACGCACCCCCGCTTTGCGATAATGCATCGGTGAACTGACCGGTTTACCGGCCGAGCTGTGGACTTCAGTCAGTCCGGCAGCCACAAATCGCTGCAGGTTACTGAGCCTGACACCGGCTCCGGCCATAATTACCGGCCCGCCCCTGGTCTGACTCAGTTGGTTTAGTTCGGTTAACAGCACCAGTCCGTTTTCGGCACATTCCTGTTGTCCCGAAGTCAGAATGCGGTCTGCACCGAGGTCGGCCAACTCTTCCAGCGCACGGTAAGGGTTATGACAGAGATCAAAAGCCCGGTGAAAAGTGACCGATATGCCTTCGCAAAGATGCATAACTTCTTTCATACGTGGCAGGTCGATATGCGCTCCGGCATCGAGTATGCCAATCACGAGCCCCGGGAACCCCATTTCACGGACCCGTGCAATATCAGATTTCATCACCCGGAACTCTGACTCGCTGTAACAAAAATCGCCCCCTCGCGGACGGATGATAGGATGCACCGGAACGGTCACCTGCGAGATGACTTCCTTCAGAAGACCAAAGGAGGGGGTGAGACCGCCTTCCGACGGGGCAGCACATAACTCGATGCGATCAGCGCCCGCCTTCTCAGCATTAAGGGCACACTCCGCACCGTAGCAACAGATTTCCAGCATAGCCATGACATTCTCCTTATAAAAGTTCGGGCAGGTTGTTACAGTGTGATGTTGGGGCGATAAACGACCGTGCGTCGTCCTGTAAACGGGAGGGGTAATAATGACATTCAATTTCAGAGAAAGGGTCGACCGGGTTCACAGTGATAGCGTTAAGTGGGCGAAATATGCCGGAAAAGATATTCTCCCCATGTGGATTGCTGACAGTGATTACCGCACGGCACCTTGTGTCATTGAGGCCTTACAGCAGCGCGTGGCTCACGGTATTTTCGGGTATCCGGTCGCACCGGAAAAACTGGCAGAGGCTTGCATGGCCTGGCTTGCCAGCCATCACCAGTGGCACGTGCCACGGGAATGGCTGGTGTTTCTGCCCGGGACACAATGCGCCATTGAAATTATTCTTCGCTACCTGAGCCGTCCCGATCAGGCCTCACTTACGACCTCCCTGCACTACCCGCCTTTCAGTCAGTTTGCACAGCGCCTTCAGCGGCGGCAATCGCTGATGCCGGTACGGAAAAGTGATCAGCACTGGCAAATGCCGCTGTCACTCACGGATGAAAAGCTGCAGGGGGACGAGAAATGGCTGTTTCTCTGTAATCCTCATAATCCCGCCGGCTATGTCTATCCGCGGGAAGAACTGCTTCAGCTCCAGCAGTTTGCCCGCCGTCACAACCTGCTGGTCTGCAGTGATGAAGTCCATGCGGATCTGGTGCTGACGGCGGGTAAACGGCACCAGCCATTTGCTGCACTGAATGAAGATGCCGCCCAACGATCCGTGACTCTGTTTTCCCCGGCCAAAGCCTTTAATATTGCCGGACTGGGGCTTTCGGTTGCCATCATTGCCGACCCGCACTTACGTGACCGCTTCGTACAAGCCACTGAAGGGCTGCTACCGCCTCCGTCAGTGACGGGGATTATCGCGTCCGAAGCCGCCTGGGAACACGGCGATAACTGGCTCCAGGCTCAGAAGGATTTTTTGCGTAATAATCGTGATCGACTGGCTGATGCTGTCGGGCAAATCCCCGGCCTGAGCATGATCACCCCGCAGGCCACCAGCCTGGCCTGGATTGATGCCAGCGGACTTGGGGTGGATAATCCCGCACTCTGGTTTGAACAGCACGGGCTTGGGTTCAGCGCGGGCGCCCCCTTTGGTGACCCGCACTCCGTGCGGATGAACTATGCCTGTGCCCCGCAAACGCTGGATCTGGCTATCGGGCGGCTTGCGCACGCTGCCAGAGAAGCGACCGCTTAAATTATTTCGCCTGTTCGCTGGCGACTACCGCTTCCAGGGTATGCGGATGAAATTTAATGGTCGTTTTACCGTCCGTCACCGCCAGTGTCGGATTAGGCAATATATCCTGGTCCCCTGCCGGACGACTGGTTTTAAACGAAATTCCGGGTGCTGTCAGCCCGTGGTCGGCAATCAATGCCATAGCCCGTTGCCCGAGCGTGTCAGGATCCCCGGGCAATACCACCTCAATATGTTCCCAGCCTTCATGAGGATAACGCTTGCTGCCAGGCCAGGGTAATTCCACCACCCGTATCTGCCAGCCCAGTAAGCTTATCGGCTGATGCAGGCGGAACAGACAAATCGGCCGCTGATTAATTTCAGCCTGTGAGAACATCTCCCCCAGTTGTGACAGTCCTTCAGCCCAACGTTCTGCTGTCGTGTTCTGATGGCAACGCACAGAAATATGGTCAGGCTGTAACTCTGCCAGGGGTAATCCCAGACGCTCCGCAAGCGCGCTCAGGTCACCAGAGAAACGGGATAAATCTGCCGCCAGGTCGGGCAGGAAGCGGGAAAAAGTTGCGTTATCAGTCATAGTCATTTATCAGGATAAGGTCCGGGGCGCTATTTTTGCGGCTTGCCGGGCGTAAGTAAAGTCACGTGATAAAAATAACATCTTCACGGCCATAGGCCGGCCGGCACTACCGGGAAGGTAGCACCGATCCGACTACTGACGTCACCCGCGGTTTCACGTATACTGCTGTGCTAAATTTCGATTAATACCCGTTTGCGCTTTTTTACATGCGTACGCCTGACAGCCTGTCGTTGTCAGGTCAGGGGTTTAACAGCTTATGAAGGTAATTCGGTGAATATTCAGGCTCTTCTTTCAGAAAAAGTCAGTCAGGCAATGATCGCAGCAGGTGCGCCTGCTGACTGTGAACCGCAGGTCCGCCAGTCTGCCAAACCACAGTTCGGTGATTATCAGGCCAACGGCATTATGGCTATTGCTAAAAAACTGGGTCAGGCTCCGCGACAATTCGCAGAGCAGGTTCTCACCCATCTGGATCTGAAAGGTATCGCCGGAAAAACTGAAATCGCCGGTCCGGGCTTTATTAATATCTTCCTGGAACCCGCGTTCCTGGCGGAACAGGCTGAGCTGGCGCTGAGCCACGATAAACTGAATATTTCTCCGGTGACGGCGCAACGTATCGTTATCGACTATTCAGCGCCGAATGTCGCCAAAGAGATGCATGTCGGCCATTTACGTTCAACCATTATCGGGGATGCTTCAGTTCGCACACTGGAGTTCCTGGGACATGACGTGATCCGTGCCAACCATATCGGTGACTGGGGAACCCAGTTCGGTATGCTGATTGCCTTCCTGGAAAAGAAACAGCAGGAACAGGACACCGAAATCGCGCTTGCCGACCTGGAAGCGTTTTATCGCGAAGCCAAGCAGCTTTACGATCAGGATGAAGCCTTTGCCGAACGTGCCCGGGGTTATGTCGTTAAACTGCAAGGTGGCGACGAATACTGTGCACAGATGTGGAAAAAGCTGGTGGATATCACCATGGCTCAGAACCAGCACAACTATGACCGCCTTAACGTCAGCCTGACCCGCGATAATGTGATGGGTGAAAGCCTGTACAACCCGATGCTACCGGGGATTGTTGCCGACCTGGAAGCGAAAGGTCTGGCCGTGGAAAGTGAAGGTGCTGTCGTCGTTTTCCTGGATGAATATAAAAATAAAGAAGGCGAACCTATGGGAGTGATCATCCGTAAAAAAGATGGTGGCTACCTGTACACCACTACGGATATCGCCTGTGCCAAATACCGTTATGAAACCCTGAAAGCCGATCGCGTGCTTTACTACATTGACTCCCGCCAGCACCAGCACCTGATGCAGGCATGGACCATTGTCCGTAAAGCCGGTTATGTGCCGGAAAGTATCCCGCTGGAACATCATATGTTCGGAATGATGCTGGGGAAAGACGGGCGTCCTTTCAAAACCCGTGCCGGTGGTACCATTAAACTGGCCGACCTGCTGGATGAAGCCCACGATCGCGCCCTGACGCTGGTCAGAAGCAAAAACCCTGAGATGGCCGAAGATGAACTGCAGAACCTGGCAGAAGTCATTGGTATCGGCGCAGTGAAATATGCCGACCTGTCAAAAAACCGTACCACTGATTACATTTTTGACTGGGACAATATGCTGGCCTTTGAAGGAAACACCGCTCCTTACCTGCTGTATGCCTACACACGTGTGCTGTCCGTGTTCCGTAAGGCCGGCGCTGATGTCCATGCCGCAGAGGGTGAGATCATTCTGACTGAAAGCCGTGAAGCGGCCCTGGCAACCCGTCTGTTACAGTTTGAAGAAACACTGCTGCAGGTGGCCCGTGAAGGTACTCCGCATGTGATGTGCTCTTACCTGTATGATCTGGCTGGCCTGTTTTCCGGGTTTTATGAACATTGCCCTATTCTGGCTGCTGCCGACGAGAAAACCCGTCAGAGCCGCCTGAAGCTGGCGAGCCTGACCGCGAAGACGCTGAAGTGTGGTCTGGATACCCTGGGTATCAGGACAGTTGACCGGATGTAACTGTCCCCGTCGCCCCGGCATCTGTCGGGGCCGACCCGTGACCGGCTGACACTCACTGACCTTCATTCTTACACTTAGCCCCTGTCCTGTGGTTCACCGGTCAGACGGCCCACTGAACGTAAGTCCTGCAGGAAAGTATCCCGCCAGCGATCTATTGTCTGATGCGTCAGTACCGCCATCATCTGCTGATAACGTTCAATGCGTTCGCTGAGGGGCATCGTGATCGCCTGGTCGATGGCTGCAGCAACTTCCCCGCGATCATACGGATTCACTATCAGTGCTGACGTCAGTTCGCAGGCGGCGCCGGCAAAACGTGACAAGATCAACACCCCGGGGTTTTCAGGATCCTGCGCGGCAACATACTCTTTAGCGACCAGGTTCATCCCATCCCTCAGTGGCGTGATCAGCGCAATATCCGTCAGGCGGAATATTTTCATCAGCAAGCGTCTGTCAAAGTGCTGATTAAGATAATAGAGCGGCGTCCAGCTGAGCGTACCGTATTTACCGTTAATCCGTCCGGCTTCGGTTTCCAGCTGATGGCGGATTTTCTGATAAGCCTGCACTTCTCCCCTGGAAGTCGGTGCTATCTGGGTATAACGGATATGTCCCCGGTGGCGCGGATGGTGCTCCAGCAAGGCTTCATACGCCAGAAATCGCTCCGGCAAGCCCTTGGAGTAATCCAGTCGCTCGCAGGCAATAATATTCTTTGCATCCCCCAACTCTTCGCGGATGGCCACCATTTTCGGCGGTAACGGCCCGGCAGCTATTTGCCGGATACTTTCAGGTTCAATGCCGATCGGGTAATGATCGACACTGAATGTACGCCCGAATGCCTGATAGCGGCCCTCTTCCGTCTTAGTAAGCCCGGTGGCCTGATCCAGGCTGCTGAGAAACGCCTGTTTATCATTTTTCGTCTGAAACCCTAGCAGATCATAGCTGCAGAGCATTTCAAGGAGCGTTTTGTGGTCCGGCAACGCATTAAAAACCTCCGGGGCCGGAAAAGGAATATGCAGGAAAAAACCGACAGGCGGATTTTTTCCTGCCTTACGTAATTCTGCGGCAAACGGCAGCAAATGATAATCGTGCGCCCAGACGATATCGCCTTCACTGAGTAAGGGGGCAAGTCTGGCAGCCAGTAACTGATTTACGCGGCAATACCCCTCCCAGGCTGTGCGCTGGTAGTCCACCAGATCTAACCGGTAATGGAACGCGGGCCAGATCACCGTATTAGAGTACTGGCTATAATACAGATCATAATCATTCTGATTAAGGCTGAATGAAGCATAGTTGATACCGTCATGAGACGTTTTTGATACCGGTTCTTCTTCTCCGGAAATTTCCGCTATTTCACCATTCCAGCCAAACCATAATCCACCGTTCTTTTTTAATGCATCCAGAATGCCCACGGCCAGCCCGCCTGCACTGCTTTTTCCGTTCACCGGCAAAGCTATCCGGTTAGACACTACAACTAATTGACCCATCCTGAAGATTCCTTGTTAGTGAGGATTATCGGTACCGGGTAACACCGGCATGCAGAGCGTATGTCCAATGGCAGTCATTACGCTGATTTTCAACGGAGTATTGACCAGGATCCTGCCATTTTAACGACGTTATTCCGCAGGCGACCGGAGATAGTAGCCAACGCACCGGAGGTATGCCGGTGAGGCAGGCAACGAGGGTCCCGGGCATATTATTCAGGTTTCGGGGCCCGGTCAGATCCCGGTGGCAGAGAGGCGGATTGAGTCTTGCAGCACGCCTTTCAGTTTTACTGAGTTCAGATATTTTCACCCGCGCTTAACTTTTGTTACTTTATTGTTAATAATAGACTGCTTTGGGTAATTTATCCTGCCACGGAGGTCGGTTCTTTCCACAGCGTGGCCGTATGACGAATATTTTCCGGCGGTCTCCTCCGGCGACAGGTATGACTCAATGTGCAGGTTTTCTGATGGAAAATCGTTCAGATCATCCCGGGAGCCTGCTCCGCCTTCGGCATTTAATGACAGGCCGGGTTGAAAAATGGGTTATTGAGCGCATCTGATATACTCATAAGCACAATGAAGCAGTACACAAGAGAGAACTTATTATGACTATTGAATATGCAGTAATTGCCGGGGGCTGCTTCTGGTATCTATAAGACTAGTTATGTATTTTTATGGCAACAAAACTCTTGGAACTTATTGATCTATATGGCTACATATTTTTTGTTGATTTTTATTGGTTGCTCATCCAAGGTGCTGTTCTTTGGCTGGTGCCGGTCCCCCAAGGACCTCATGAGTTAGAAGGACCCTGACGATCTGGTCCAGCTTCATGGTAGGCATCGGATATGCGCTAAGTTCTTTTCGTCATTAGGACCTCCTTTTGATTTCCTGTTGAACCTTTGCAGTTACCAGACCGCAAGGTGTTTTAACAAATCAAAAGGGTTTTTTATATACGGCACAAAGCTGAAAGCTTTACGGAACCCCCAGCCTAACTGGGGGTTTTCTGAATAATAAAAAAACCAGTCGGAATGACTGGATTTTTTATTATTCAGAGTTTGAATTCAACTAATCTTCAGGTTCAATTTTATTATCTTCTAAAGGCATTTGGTTAATGTATTTATTAAAATCGATTGGTTTGGGAAAATGCCGCTCCTGGAATGCAGAGATATTTTTTTCGGGAATTCCTAACTTCTCGTATATAGAAGAACATATGATAAAACTCAAGCACTTTTGAACAGTGTGCAAATCCGAGAGGGACATTTTTTTTATCCTGGTTATTGGTCTGCCAAAATGTGCAATTTCACTTCTTAACTCAGATAATGCTGCTCCTATCTTTTCTGACTCTGACAATTTAAGACTTCTTCGGAGAGTTTCTCTTATTTGGCCTTTATCATAGTGTGATATGGGAAAGTCATACTTTTCGTTTGACTTTGTTTTTCCTAAACTATTTGCAATTGCTTCTATTTGTGCGAGATTGACAATTATTTCTGATCTTATTTCAGGCTCTGTTGTTCTTCCAAATTTATTAGACAAAGAAAATGCATACATTTGGAATTTCTCATATTCAGCAAACCAGTTTTTTATTGTTTTTCCAAAATCAATATTTCTTCCATTAATTGGAAGATACATGTGTGATAAATCTGCCTTGAGAACCTTTTCTTTAAATTTGCTTATATCAAATAGGGTTGTTAAGGTGGGTAAATACTTGAAACGATCCGGCTGTTCGTCGCTTCGATTTAGTACATTTAATCGTGTTCTTCTTGTTGGAGAGAAAATCAATAGAGACAAGAATTGCTCTATCAGTAAAGTATTTTTCATTGCTTCATAAATAGTTAGGCCGTTTTTATTTTTTAACAACAACTCCCAGCCTATATCCGTCCTGGTAAGTATTTCTTCGCCCTTGTATTTTTCAATTACTTCTTTTATTGCATTCTTTATCTCAAGACCTGCTTCTTCATTTCTGCAATGAAAAAGTGTATCAACATTGAACTCTAACTGTTTGAATTTCGCACTGTTCACCAACGATATTTCAATGTCGCCATGATATTCAGCGAAAATCGGTTTCTCAGAATATTTTGCCAAGTCTAGAAATCCTTGAGGGTGGCAAAACTCTTGGAAGTTAGTAAGATCCAATGATATTCCGTCGAATTTATCCTCAGTGGTTGTATGAATCCCGAAAATTACAGAATTAAAAGTAATCTTTGCTTTATATATAGAAATTTCACCAAAATGAAAACCAAACCTGTCTGGATCAAAATCCCCAAATAGTGTGCATTTCTCCCCGTTTTCAAGGGCGCCATGGATATATTTTAATTTTTTTATTTTTTTTACCGCCGGGTAAAGGAAACTTAATTGGACTCCATTTTCAATACTGTAAGTTAGTTTCCCCGGAAATTCCATGGATATTTCTGATTCATTTGGAATGGTTTCCGCCCAAAACAAGCCAATCCATTCGTATTCTTCGAAGTGGTCATATTTTTTCATAATCATCTACATTTTGTATTAGTTGGAAAACTGAATAAATAAATCTAGGAGCTCATCTTTCTCTATTTAAGTAATGCTTTTTGTTAGTGGTTTTCGAATGTCGTATTTTCCGAAGGAATTATAAACTGGATCTTCAGGATTGCCGATACCCATGTCTACTTTTTCTTTATAGGTGGGGGATCTATCAAGAATGGAAGCTTCAAGAACAATATTGTAAAAAGCTACCGTGCTTGCATGGTATCTTTTTTGAATCTCATTTTCTCGTGGCTTGGTATCAATGTAATCACGAATGTAGAGCTTCAAAAAATTCTCAAAGATAAAATCATTCCGATTTTCTTTGTCAGCACAATATTTTTCTTCTTCTGTGTGCTCAATGGAATAAATTAACTTTTTACCTTGGACGCTTTTTGAGAGTGACAAATATTCTTTGGCTTCATTTAAGTTATAAAAAACTCTACTCCGTTGACCTTTGAAGTTCTGCCTTGTAATCCGCACACGATGTGCACTCTTGACAGTGTCATCTTTTAATGTACAACTAATTTCTTGAATGCCTCGCGGTGTGGTGCTGGTCA
The DNA here is from genome assembly GCF_000611875.2 of Tatumella sp. UCD-D_suzukii. Taxonomy (NCBI): domain Bacteria; kingdom Pseudomonadati; phylum Pseudomonadota; class Gammaproteobacteria; order Enterobacterales; family Erwiniaceae; genus Tatumella; species Tatumella sp. UCD-D_suzukii. The sequence goes on along the minus strand of NZ_JFJX01000053.1, from coordinate 206,315 downwards.
TCAGGAACCTCTAAAATTTGGCTGCCTTTTTGCCATATTTTACAGCGATCAACCAAAATTTGGTAGTGGTTATTTCGGTTCCTGAGATAATATTACCATTACGCGACAAGGACTTAGGAGAGAAAAATGACAGAAACGATTGTGCTTGCCGGAGGCTGCTTCTGGTGTACCGAAGCGGTATTTAAAAGCATTAAGGGTGTGGTATCGGTCGAGAGCGGTTACACCGGCGGAACCACTTTGGATCCGACCTACCAGACCGTCTGTGAAGGGACGACAGGCCATGCTGAAGCTATTCGTATCAGTTTTGATCCGGCACTGGTCAGTTATGGAGACCTGTTGGATATCAGTTTCGCGACTCATGACCCTACCCAGCTGAACCGCCAGGGGAATGACATCGGTACTCAGTACCGCTCTGCTATTTTCCCGGCCACCCCGGCGCAGGAACTGGAAGCGAAAGCCGCCATCGCCCGCGCCGCTGCTGACCACAGTGCGCCGATAGTCACCACTATCGAACCGTTACAGACCTGGTATCCGGCTGAAGACTATCATCAGAACTACTGGGAAGGTGAAGGTCAGCGCAACGGTTTTTGTCTGGCAGTGATCCCGCCTAAACTTCAGAAGCTGCGTAAGCGTTACTCTGAACAAGTGAAAGACTGATCCTGCAACCGCAACCCCTGCCCGAAAAAGCAGCGAATTGCGGTTATATAAAGCAATTCGTTCATAAGCTAACCGGGTAAAACAAAAGAGAAAAATAATTCTTGACCGTTTGCGACTGACTCCCTATAGTAGCGCCCCGTTAGCCGCTACAGCGACTGACAACAAAAAGTGGTGAGGTGTCCGAGTGGCTGAAGGAGCACGCCTGGAAAGTGTGTATACGGCAACGTATCGAGGGTTCGAATCCCTCCCTCACCGCCATCATTCTTTAAGAGAGCCTGAACGAAAGTTCAGGCTTTTTTATTGCCTGTCAGCAGGCATCCTGCCGGGAGGGTGAGAACCCTCGCAGGGTTCGACAAAACCTGACAGGTTTTGCAGGGCCAGCGGCCCCCCGAAGGGCGAGCTGCTACGCAGCGAGTGTATCCCTCCCTCACCGCCATCATTCTTTAAGAGAGCCTGAACGAAAGTTCAGGCTTTTTTATTGTATCCAGAAAACCCCCAGCTAGGCTGGGGGTTCCGTAAAGCTTTCAGCTTTGGGCCGTATATAAAAACCCCTTTTGATTTGTTAAAACACCTTGCGGTCTGGCAACTGCAAAGGTTCAACAGGAAATCAAAAGGGGGTCCCAATGAGGGACGAAAAGAGCTTAGCGCATACCCGATGGAACTGTAAATATCACATAGTTTTCGCACCTAAGTACCGAAGGCAGGTCTTTTATGGAGAGCGGCGAAGGGCAATAGGGAGCATTTTAAGAAAGCTGTGTGAATGGAAAAATGTGAATNTTGTATCCAGAAAACCCCCAGCTAGGCTGGGGGTTCCGTAAAGCTTTCAGCTTTGGGCCGTATATAAAAACCCCTTTTGATTTGTTAAAACACCTTGCGGTCTGGCAACTGCAAAGGTTCAACAGGAAATCAAAAGGGGGTCCCAATGAGGGACGAAAAGAGCTTAGCGCATACCCGATGGAACTGTAAATATCACATAGTTTTCGCACCTAAGTACCGAAGGCAGGTCTTTTATGGAGAGCGGCGAAGGGCAATAGGGAGCATTTTAAGAAAGCTGTGTGAATGGAAAAATGTGAATATCCTGGAAGCAGAATGTTGTGCTGATCATATTCATATGCTTTTGGAGATCCCGCCGAAGATGAGTGTATCGGGCTTTATGGGGTATCTGAAGGGCAAAAGCAGTCTGATGCTGTATGAACAGTTCGGGGATTTGAAATTTAAGTATAGAAACAGGGAGTTCTGGTGCCGTGGATACTATGCAGACACAGTAGGCAAGAACACGAAAAAGATACAGGAATATATAAAGCACCAACTCGAAGCGGATAAAATGGGAGAGCAGTTGTCGATCCCTTATCCGGGAAGCCCGTTTACGGGCCGTAAGTAATCCAAAATGCAAATGTCAGATTGCGATGCGCCTGTTAGGGCGCTGCTGGTAAGAGAGCCTTACAGGCGCATTTGAAAAACCTCCGGCTATGCCGGAGGATATTTATTGGGAAAAAACCGGGAAACGCGATAGCGGGAGATCTTTTCTGTGATTGCCGTTATACTCCAAACCTGTACAGTTTTAAATATAAGGTACAGGTTTATGACGCTTTCTCCGCTTATCGGGGTTTTGACCGCGCAGTCCCGGGACCAGGCCATGACACGCCTGGCGGTTGATTTGCCTTCCGGATTCCGACTGAAACACATTACAGCACAGGATGTTACAGCACTCATGACTCGTGAACATGCTGAGCACCCGCCACTGACCAGCCGTCAGAAATTAACGCTCTGGCCCGTTAACGGGATTATTATTTCACAACAGGTGAGCCGGGCTGAATATGAAAGTTTATCCGGACATGTCCCTTCTCTGCCGTTAACGGATGAAAGTGATCTCGCCCGTCCCGAACAGCGTCAGCAGTTTCTGGCATCGGTGGCAGCACGTGCAGAATTTGATGCCTTGTGTGACGGAGAGCTGACAGCAAACCGGCTGATGCAGTTTCATACCTGTTACAAATATCAATTACTGGCGCATTCTCAGCCGTTGTATCGTCAGTCAGGACCGCTGGTGGCCGGTATGTCTGACTGGCCATCCCTGGAAGCGTTTGCGCTGGCGTATCGCCGCAAGCTGATGGAAATTCTTAGCTGCCCTGCGACGCGGGAAAACCATACCAATGTGCTGATGCATATCCAGGGGTATTTCCGCCCGCACCTCAGCGGGCCGCAGAGACAAGCACTGGCGGCGATTATTGATGATTACCGACGCGGGGAATTACCGCTGTCAGCACCGGTGGCAGAGCTGAAGCGCTATCTTGCTATGTACCCGCATAGCTGGTTGTCATCCCAGCGCTACCTTTTCCCCTCTCTGCCCTCTGTGGCAGAATTTTCCCTGCAAACGGAGGCGCTGTGAAAACTCATCTTGTCTGGCTGAGAAATGACTTACGTCTGAATGATAATCCTGCACTGTATGCGGCTTGCCAGGATCCTGATGCCAGGGTGATAGCCCTGTACATCGCCACCCCGGGGCAATGGCAGCAGCATGATGTGTCCGGACGTCAGCTATCGTTTATTCGTGACAGTCTGCAACATCTGAGTGAAGACCTTAGCGGGCTGGGGATCCCGCTGTTGTTTGCTGCCTGTGATGATTTTACGCAGAGTGTGGAACAGCTTTCCGGTATCTGTCACAGGTATGAGGTGACTCAGGTTTTTTATAACTACCAATACGAACTGAACGAACACCGTCGAGACCAACGGGCAGAGCAAAAACTCGCGGAAGAGGATATCGTGAGTCAGGGGTTCCATGACGGAACCCTGGTTCCTCCCGGCAGCGTACTGACCGGTAAAGGGACAATGTACAATGTTTATACCCCTTTCAGTAAAGCGCTGGTCAAAGCGCTTTTACATGAACTCCCGGAGTGCTACCCCGCACCTGACAAGCGGGCACATCCGGCGGATATTCAGGCGGATGATATCCCGTCACTGAGTGAGCAGAGTCGCGACTATGACAGGGAATGTTTTCCTCCCGGTCATCGGGCGGCCCTTCAGCGCCTGCGTAAGTTCAGTCAGCAAGGAGCTGAACAGTATCATCGTCTGCGGGACTTCCCGGAACATGCGGGCACCAGCGTATTATCTCCGTACCTGGCGACCGGGCAGATTTCGGCACGGCAGTGTCTGTTACGTATCCTTCATGACCATCCCGAAGCCCTGTCCGGCGGGAATGCCTTCAGCTGGCTGAATGAAATCTTCTGGCGGGAGTTTTATATTCATCTGCTGGTGGCCTATCCGGCATTGTGTCGTCATCAGCCCTTTACCGACTGGACGGCAAATGTCCGCTGGCGCAAGGATGATGACCAATTACGGGCCTGGCAACAGGGTAAGACCGGGTTTCCGGTGGTGGATGCCGCTATGCGGCAACTGAACGAAACCGGCTGGATGCATAACCGGTTGCGGATGATTGTCGCCAGTTTCCTGGTGAAGGATTTGCTTATCGACTGGCGGGAAGGTGAGCGATACTTTATGTCGCAATTGCTGGATGGTTCGCTGGCCGCTAATAACGGTGGCTGGCAATGGGCCGCCTCCACCGGTACCGATGCGGCGCCGTACTTCCGCATTTTTAACCCGCAACTGCAGGGTGAACGTTTTGACCCTGCCGGTAATTTCATCCGGCGCTGGATCCCTGAGCTGTCCGCTGTGCCGGATAAAGCTATCCATGATCCGGTCAACTGGGCGAAAAAACACGGCAAAACACTGGATTATCCGGCACAGATTGTTGATCATAAGCAGGCGCGTCAGACGACTCTGCAGGCCTACGAGGCTGCCCGGAAGCACAATCCATCCCCCGGAAAATGAGAAACAGAATGAATAATACCCGGCTTGAACAATTGATCCATCAGCAACTGAACAGCCACAGTTTCAGCGATTACGCCCCTAACGGTCTGCAGGTTGAAGGTCGTCCTGAAGTAAAACGGGTAGTGACCGGTGTTACCGCCTGTCAGGCTCTGCTGGATGAGGCGGTAAAATTACAGGCAGATGCCGTGATCGTCCATCATGGTTATTTCTGGAAAAATGAGTCGCCGCTGGTGAAAGGGATGAAGCGTCAGCGCCTGCGAACGCTGCTACTGAATGATATCAATCTGTATGGCTGGCACCTTCCTTTGGATGCTCATCCTGAGTTAGGGAATAATGCCCAACTGGCAAAACTGCTCGGTATTCAGGCGGAGGGTGAAATCGTTCCGCTGGTGCCTTATGGCTCGCTGAGCACTCCGCTAAGCGGTGAAGCCCTGAAGTTGCTGATTCAGGATAAACTGGGTCGTGAACCTTTGCATAGCGGGGAGAATGCTCCCGACACCATCACCCGCATCGCGTGGTGTACCGGAGGGGGGCAGGGCTTTATCGATGATGCGGCAGATTTTGGTGTTGATGCCTTTATTACCGGTGAGGTCTCGGAAAAGACTATCCATGTTGCCCGTGAGCGAGGCCTCCATTTTTATGCGGCCGGTCATCATGCGACCGAACGCGGAGGCATACGTGCCTTAGGGGAATGGCTCAGCGAACAGCAGGGCTTGCAGGTCACTTTCGTCGATATCGACAACCCGGCCTGAGTGTCCTTTCCGTCACTGACAGGGCTTTGCCGGGGGTCTTCCCGGCAGGGCCTTGCATTACCGTGTCATACTTAATTTTTCCCTGCAGGGATACCCCGGTAAGCGGTTTTCCCCCGCAGGGATAATCCGGCCTGATCCTCCTCTCCTGCAAGGCTATTCTATTGGCGAAGTTCATCTCCTGTTTACGGAAAATATGACATTTTCTGTCCCCGGCCGGCTGCCATCATTTTACCGTATGTCTCTGAATTATTAAAAATGTTGACACAGATCCTTCAGTTACGGATAACGGTAGCACGGGATCACAGGTGTCTGTGGACACTACATTGGCTTTATTGGGCCGTGTTTTTAATGCGGAGGCAGGTGGTGCAGCAAATCAGATATTACATGCTGGGAGAGCAGGCACTGGTGATGGAGCTATCTCCCCCGGTATCCCTGGCGTCGCAGCACAAAATCCGGGGAATGGCCAGGCAACTGGAAAAAGTGCAAGGGGTCCGGCAAGTCATTCCCGGAATGAACAATCTGACCGTTATTCTGCAGGATATTCCGTCGGATACCAGGGCCGCGCTGGCGGGACTTCGCAGCCAATGGGAAAACAGCTCTGCGGCTATTCCTGAATCGCGAACCGTCACTATCCCGGTCATCTACGGAGGGGCTGCGGGTCCGGACCTGGCAGAGGTTGCCCGCTATTGCCAGCTCTCGCCTTCTCAGGTCATTGAACGGCACAGTGCTGCGCTCTATACCGTGTATTTTATTGGTTTTCAGCCCGGGTTCCCTTATCTGGGCGGGCTGGATGTCAGTCTTCACTGCCCGCGCCGGGCTGAGCCCAGAATTTCGGTACCTGCAGGCAGCGTCGGGATTGGCGGAAGCCAGACGGGTATTTATCCGCTTCCGACGCCGGGGGGCTGGCAGCTTATCGGCCAGTCCTCGTTATCTTTATTTTCCGCGCAACGCATCCCGCCGGTTTTACTGGCTCCCGGGGATACGGTGCGCTTTGTGCCTCAGAAGGAGGGACAATGTTAACCATCCTCCGTGCCGGAATGGCCACCTCAGTTCAGGATGCCGGGCGCTATCACTATAGCCAGTCAGGGATCAGCCTGAGCGGAGCCCTGGATCTGCCGGCCATGAAAACGGCGAATCTGCTGGCAGGTAATCCTGAAAACAGCGCCGTCCTCGAGGTCACTTTCGGACAGGCTCAGTTCATTTTTGGACGCGATAGCTGGTTCGCCCTGACCGGTGCAGGCTGTGAGGCCGAACTTGAGGGTAAGCCCGTCTGGACAGGCTGGCGAACTTTCGCCAGGGCAGGACAGGTGCTGACATTACATCGTGCACTGCGCGGAGTCAGAAGCTATCTGGCGATCAATGGCGGTTTTGATCTGCCTGAGGTCATGGGATCCGTCAGTACGGATCTGAAAGCCGGGTTTGGTGGCTGGCAGGGGCGCTATCTGCGTGACGGTGATCAGTTACCGCTGAATCCGCCGACCCGGGAGTTTTCACACAGTGCCGGGGTCAGGCAATTATTGTGGGGAAATCGCGTGAGGGTCATCCCCGGGCCCGAATACCATGAGTTCAGCCGCGGATCCGGTCAGGCATTCTGGCGTACAGGCTGGACGCTGTCAGCTCAGAGTAACCGGATGGGGTTCCGTTTACAGGGCCGGCAACTCCAACGGCCGTGCGGCCGGGAGTTACTCTCCCATGCGGTGCTGCCGGGGACGATACAGGTCACTAACGGCGGACAGCCTGTGGTTCTGATGGCAGATGCCCAGATGACGGGAGGTTATCCCCGGATAGGCGTGGTGATTTCGGCGGATCTTTACCATCTGGCACAGATACGCCCGGGGGAGCCGATACATTTTGTTCACTGTACTCATGAAGAAGCATTACGGGCAAAACAGCACCAGCAGCATGTACTGAAGATGATGGAATGGGGACTCTCAGAGAGATGAAAATAGATTTAAATGCGGATTTGGGTGAGGGTTCGGCTCTGGATGATCAGTTGCTGCAATTAGTCAGTTCAGCCAATATCGCCTGCGGATTTCATGCCGGTGATGCATCCACCATGTTGCAGTCCGTACGTCTGGCAAAACAATACGGGGTACGGGTCGGAGCGCATCCTTCTTTTCCGGATCGTGAGAATTTTGGCCGGACGGCGATGACGTTACCGGCATCGGACGTCTATGCGCAGCAGCTCTATCAGATTGGGGCGTTAAAAACCATTGCCGCCAGTGAAGGCGTTGCGTTAGCCCACGTGAAACCCCACGGAATGCTGTATAACCAGGCGGCGCGTGACAGACAACTGGCAGACATCATCGCCCGGGCGGTCTTCGCCGCAGATCCCGGACTGATTCTGGTCGGACTGGCCGGCAGTGAGTTGATTGCCGCGGGGCAGCATTACGGTTTAGCGACGCGTGAGGAAGTGTTTGCAGACCGGGGATATACCGTGAAGGGTGAGCTGGTACCTCGCGGAGAACCCGGCGCATTACTGGCTGAAGCCAGCCAGGCGATCACTCAGACTTTGCAGATGGTACAGCAGGGGGAAGTCACCGCAGTGAGCGGGGAGCAGGTTCGTGTCACCGCGCAGACCGTCTGCCTGCATGGGGATGGGGAACATGCCTTGCTGTTCGCCCGGGCATTGTGTGAAGCCTTCCGCCGGGAAAATATTATGATCACTGCCTGAAGCCCCGATGTGCAGGACAGGATATCGGGTCGCACGCGGCGATCATGCCGCGGGTAATATTATGATTCATATTATCAATGGCAGTAACGTTGACAGTGCTGCCATTCTGTTTAAGGCTTAAAGAAACATTCTGATAACAGGAGTTTCTGATGGCTGAACAAGAAAATTTTCTGAGTGATCTGACCGGTTCTTTCTCTTCACCTTGTGCCGAAAACCCCACCGTGGCCGTCATGGAAGCTGCCTACCAGCATCAGGGCATTCCTGCCCGTTATATCAATTGTGATGTCGGCAAAGAGCAGCTTGAGAAGGCCGTGGCTGGTGCAAAAGCCATGGGCTGGCGCGGGTTTAACTGCTCCATACCCAACAAACAGGCCATTATTGAGTATATTGATGAACTGGGCACCTCAGCCAAAGTCATCGGTGCCGTTAACTGTGTCATTATCCGTGACGGTAAACTCACCGGCGAGAATACCGACGGTAAGGGGTTCGTCGAGGCATTAAGTGAGCAAATTGATGTCAAAGGCAAAACCCTGGCATTGCTGGGAGCCGGGGGGGCAGCCCGGGCCATTGCCGTGGAATCGGCCTTAGCCGGAGCCACAGAAATTACCATCATTAACCGTGATAAGAAAAAAGGTCAGGAACTGGTCGATCTGATCAACGACAATACGAAAGCAAAAGCGACCTTTAAGGCCTGGACACCGGGGTTACGCATTGATCCGCTTCCGGATATTCTGGTGAATGCGACGTCTGTCGGGCTGGATGATGCTGACGCGTTACCGGACATTGATACGGAGAGTCTGGAAAGCTCGCTGTTTGTTGCTGATGTGATCCCCAATCCGCCGCAAACAGCGCTTTTAAGAAAAGCCGCGGATAAAGGTTGCCGGACACTGAATGGATTAAATATGCTGGTGAATCAGGGGGCGTTAAACCTCACTTACTGGTTCGATAAAGAGGCAGATAAAGAGCCTATGCGTAAAGTATTACAGAAACTCTTTACCGGCTAATACGGTCGAAAGAGGGGAGAGCTGACCGGCTGGCTAGACCCGGAGGCTCTGCCTGCCTCCGTTGAGCGTTCTTAATGACAGGGGCTGTTTGGCCGGGAGGACAAACACCTCCGTGCAGGAGGTGTTTGTCGCCTGAATTATTCGGTGAGGCTGGTATGGAACTCACGCTCCGTATAGCCGGTATATAATTGCCTTGGACGGGCGATCTTCATTCCTTCTTCATGCATTTCAATCCAGTGTGCGATCCAGCCGACGGTACGTGCCATTGCAAAGATCACCGTAAACATAGACGTCGGGATCCCCATCGCTTTCAGGATCAAGCCGGAATAGAAATCGACGTTAGGGTAGAGTTTACGCTCGATAAAGTACGGGTCATTCAGTGCAATGTGCTCCAGCTCCATGGCCACTTCCAGCAGATCGTCTTTCATATCCAGCTCTTTGAGCACTTCATGGCAGGTTTCACGCATGACGGTGGCCCGTGGGTCATAGTTTTTATACACGCGGTGACCAAAGCCCATCAAACGGAAAGAGTCGTTTTTATCTTTCGCCCGGCGAATAAACTCAGGAATATGCTCAACGGTCTCAATCTCTTCCAGCATACGTAAAGTCGCTTCATTCGCTCCCCCGTGGGCCGGCCCCCACAGAGAGGCAATCCCCGCGGCGATACAGGCAAACGGATTCGCGCCTGAAGATCCTGCCGTCCTGACCGTAGAGGTCGATGCATTCTGTTCATGATCGGCATGTAATATCAGGATACGATCCATCGCTTTTTCAAGCACCGGATTGACGACGTATTCTTCACAAGGGGTTGCAAACATCATGTGTAAAAAATTGCCGGCGTAAGAGAGATCATTACGCGGATACACGAAGGGCTGACCGATAGAGTATTTGTAACACATGGCTGCAACCGTCGGCATTTTAGACAGCAGACGGAAGGCGGCAATCTCCCGGTGACGTTCATTATTGACATCCAGCGAGTCGTGATAAAACGCGGCCAGTGCCCCGGTAACGCCACACATCACCGCCATCGGGTGTGAATCGCGACGAAAACCGTGGAATAAACGTGTGATCTGTTCATGGATCATCGTATGCCGGGTGACCGAGGTACGGAATTTTTCATACTGATCCCGTGTCGGGGTTTCGCCGTACAGCAGGATATAACAGACTTCCAGATAGTTCGAATGTGTTGCTAATTGTGAGATAGGGTAACCCCGGTGCAACAGGATGCCTTCATCGCCGTCGATATACGTTATTCTGGACTCGCAGGATGCCGTGGAGGTATACCCGGGGTCAAAGGTATACAGCCCGCTGTTCCCTAATGCACGAACATCTATCACATGCTGACCCAGAGTGCCACGCAGGACATTGAGCTCTAATGGCTCGGCCCCATCCAGGGTAAGCGTCACTTTCTTGTCTGTCATCTCGGTCTCCTTTAGCGCCCGGCAGAGACTCTCCGGACGCCAAAATATGCGTAATACTGGCTTTACAAAATAAATACAAGTTACACGCTTTGTGAAGTTATTCCGGCATAAATGCTTCCGTAATAGCTGGAAATATCTGGAGTTATTCGCCTCCGGGTGACATAAAAAGTATCGTTGTTGTCATCGTTTTAGCGTTTATCTCTAAACAGTTATATAACTTACAGATAACTGAAAGTCTATCCCCACCTTCAGGAGGTATTATATCGATTAATCAGCGTTGAATGTGACAAAAATGTTGTTTTTATGTGAATGCTGGTTCGGCTTTAGGAAAATCGGCTTGTAACGTGATACTGATCACTGTTCCGGGCAAATTTATCCAAACAATTTGTAGGGTAATTGTAATCAGATTGTGATAACCCTATACTTTGAAAAGGTCTCCGGAAACTCTTGTTATCAGGAGGCACCCAGCGTTTTTTCGCGTCATTTAACACTGGATGTTACCTGTATTGGTCCCGTAAAAGTCAGTCGTGATGCAGATTTTTACGTCTCCTGCAAGGCCGGAGGAAGCTAAAATAATAAAGAGCTGTGTGGGCAAATCGTGAAAAAACAAAGACCTGTCAACTTGGATCTCTCGACGATCCGGTTTCCCGTGACTGCAATAGCATCCATTCTCCACCGTGTCTCCGGCGTAATCACGTTGATTGCCGTGGGCATTCTGCTGTGGTTACTTGGACTTTCTCTCTCTTCCCCCGAAGGTTTTCAGCAAGCATCCACTCTGCTGGGGAGTTTTATCGTCAGGTTTATCCTGTGGGCGATAATGACAGCTCTGGCTTACCACATTGTCGGGGGGCTCCGGCACCTGCTCATGGATTTTGGTATGCTGGATGAAAGCCTGGAGGCCGGTACACGGTCTGCACAAATCAGTTTCGTAATTACCGTGATTCTGGCGGTTCTGGCGGGGGTATTACTATGGTAAGCAGCGTATCTGCACTTGGACGTAATGGCATTCATGACTGGTTGCTGTTACGTGGCGCAGCAATAGTGATTGCACTGTATGTGTTGTTCATCCTCGGATTTTTCGTTTTTTCCGGCCCGCTAACCTTTGAGGTCTGGCGTGGATTCTTCGCGCTGACATTTACCCGCGTATTCACCTTGCTGACGCTATTTTCGGTTCTTATTCATGGCTGGATCGGTATGTGGCAGGTCCTGACCGATTATGTGAAAAACATTGCGTTACGGCTGGTGCTTCAGGGCGTGATCGTGCTGGCGCTGCTGACGTATGCAATTTATGGAACGATTATTGTGTGGGGTGTGTAAATGAGTTTGCCGGTCAGAGAGTTTGATGCAGTCGTTATCGGTGCGGGTGGCGCAGGAATGCGTGCCGCGCTACAGATTTCTCAGTCAGGGCAGAGCTGTGCCCTGTTATCTAAAGTCTTTCCTACCCGTTCCCATACCGTGTCTGCACAAGGCGGGATCACCGTTGCGCTGGGGAATACCCACGAAGACAACTGGGAATGGCATATGTATGACACCGTAAAAGGCTCTGATTATATCGGGGATCAGGATGCCATCGAATATATGTGTAAAACCGGGCCGGAAGCCATTCTGGAGCTGGAGCACATGGGGTTGCCTTTTTCTCGTCTCGATGATGGCCGGGTATATCAGCGGCCGTTTGGCGGACAGTCGAAAAACTTCGGGGGAGAGCAGGCGGCGCGTACTGCGGCGGCAGCTGACCGTACCGGACATGCGTTATTACATACGCTTTACCAGCAAAACCTGAAGAACAATACCACCATCTTCTCTGAGTGGTACGCCCTGGACCTGGTGAAAAATGCGCAGGGTGCCATTGTCGGTTGTACGGCGTTATGTATCGAAACCGGTGAAGTGGTCTATTTCAAAGCGAAGGCAACCATTCTGGCGACCGGCGGTGCCGGACGGATCTACCAGTCGACGACGAATGCCCATATTAATACCGGTGACGGTGTCGGGATGGCATTGCGGGCCGGTGTTCCGGTTCAGGATATGGAGATGTGGCAGTTCCATCCGACAGGGATTGCCGGAGCCGGCGTGCTGGTCACCGAAGGGTGTCGTGGTGAGGGCGGATATCTGCTGAATAAGCATGGTGAACGCTTTATGGAACGTTATGCCCCGAATGCCAAAGATCTGGCCGGACGGGATGTGGTTGCCCGTTCAATGATGATAGAAATTCGCGAAGGACGCGGCTGCGATGGCCCATGGGGGCCTCACCTTAAGCTGAAACTGGACCATCTGGGGAAAGAGGTGCTGGAATCACGCCTGCCGGGGATCCTTGAATTATCACGGACATTTGCCCATGCCGACCCGGTTAAGGAACCGATTCCGGTGATCCCGACCTGCCATTATATGATGGGAGGCATCCCGACCCGGGTAACCGGTCAGGCGCTGACCCTTGATGAAGACGGTAATGATAAAGTGATCCCGGGGCTGTTTGCCGTCGGGGAAATCGCCTGTGTCTCAGTTCACGGTGCTAACCGCCTGGGAGGAAACTCCCTGCTGGACCTGGTGGTGTTCGGACGAGCTGCCGGTCTGCACCTGTCGGAATCCATTGCCGAACAAGGCCCGCTGACGGAGGCGACAGACGAAGAAATTACTGCGGCACTGGCCCGCTACCAGCGCTGGGATAACAACACTACGGGTGAAGACCCCGTCCAAATCCGTAAAGCCCTACAGCAATGCATGCAGCACAATTTCTCGGTGTTCCGTGAAGGTGAAGCGATGGCTAAGGGGCTGGAAGAATTGAAAGCTATCCGCGAACGACTGAAATCAGCTCGTCTTGATGATCGTTCACCGGATTTTAATACGCAGCGGGTGGAATGTCTGGAGCTGGATAACCTGATGGAAACCGCCTACGCCACGGCCATGGCTGCGAACTATCGCACCGAAAGCCGCGGAGCGCACAGTCGTTTTGACTTCCCGGATCGCGATGACGAAAACTGGCTCTGCCACAGTCTCTATTTACCGGATAACGAAAGCATGACGCGGCGCACAGTGAATATGCAACCGAAGTTACGTGCGGCGTTTCCGCCAAAAGTACGTACCTATTAACCGGTGGAGAGAGACAAATGAAACTTGAGTTTTCTGTTTACCGGTACAATCCGGAAGTTGATGATGCCCCACGGATGCAGGACTACACACTGGAGGCGGAAGAAGGGCGGGATATGATGCTGCTGGATGCATTGATCCTGTTGAAAGAACAGGACCCGACTTTGGTCTTCCGTCGCTCCTGTCGCGAGGGTGTCTGCGGTTCGGATGGCCTGAACATGAACGGTAAAAACGGTTTGGCCTGTATTACGCCGGTCTCGGCACTCCGCGGTAAGGGGAAAATTGTGGTTCGTCCCTTACCGGGCCTGCCGGTGATCCGCGACCTGGTGGTCGATATGGGGCAGTTTTATGCCCAGTATGAAAAAATTAAACCGTACCTGCAGAGTCATGACAAAAATCCGCCCGCCCGTGAAAACCTGCAATCTCCGGAAGAGCGGGCACATCTGGACGGCTTGTACGAATGTATTCTGTGCGCCTGTTGTTCGACGTCTTGTCCGTCTTTCTGGTGGAATCCGGACAAGTTTATCGGCCCGGCCGGTTTGCTGGCCGCGTATCGCTTCCTGATTGACAGCAGGGATACCGAAACCGATGCCCGGCTGGATAACCTGGACGATGCCTTCAGCGTCTTCCGCTGCCACAGCATCATGAATTGTGTCAGTGTCTGTCCGAAAGGGCTGAACCCGACCAAAGCCATTGGTCATATTAAGTCCATGTTATTGCACCGTAATGCCTGACCCGGCGCCGGGGAGGTCTCCTCTCCCGGCACCGAAAGTCATGTTAGCAAGAGCGCCAACGTCGTCACCTGGACGTTTCGCCCTGACAAAGATAGCGCTGACCTGTCGTAAAAATGACACTTCGGGGCTTATCTTTGCGGGTAAGGCCACTGTTCGGGCAAGAGAATCTTGCATGTAGTACCGCGTTTAATGATATAAAACAAGGTGATGATTGCGGGCATGACACGGGGTCAATGTCTGAACAGGCCGGGCCGTAGGGAATGCCACTGCATCAACAGAAGATATGGACAATCTGAGGGAATGGCATTCATTGACCTATGCACTGTCCCGGAATATCCGTGTAAACGGCAACAATAACTACGAAAAGCATGACAATGCTTAAGGGATCACCATGCAGAACAACGCAATGAAGCCCTGGCTGGACTCCTCCTGGCTGGCAGGAGCTAACCAGTCTTATATAGAACAACTCTATGAGGACTTCCTCATTGATCCTGCCTCTGTCGAACCCGTCTGGCGGGAAATGTTCGAACAGTTCCCGGCAAACGATCTCCGTCAGGAGCAGTTCCACTCTACGACCCGTGAATATTTTCGTCGCCTGGCAAAAGATTCGACCCGCTACACCTCCTCAGTCACTGACCCGGCAGTCAATTCCCGCCAGGTGAAAGTACTGCAACTGATTAATGCCTTTCGTTTTCGTGGTCATCAGCAGGCCAGACTTGATCCTTTAGGTCTCTGGAAACAGGAACCGGTGCCGGATCTTGACCCGGCTTTTCATGATCTGACGGCGGATGATTTTCAGGAAAGTTTTAATGTCGGTTCCTTTGCCATAGGCAAAGAGACCATGAAACTGGCCGACCTGTATGAAGCACTGAAACAAACCTATTGCGGTTCGATCGGTGCGGAATATATGCACATCAACAACACCGAAGAAAAACGCTGGATCCAGCAGCGACTGGAGTCTGTTGTCGGGCGTGCCAGTTTCCTTGCTAAGGAAAAGAAAGAATTCCTGAAAGAGCTGACGGCGGCAGAAGGGATTGAGAAATATCTGGGCGCCAAATTCCCCGGCGCTAAGCGTTTTTCACTGGAAGGCGGCGATGCACTGATCCCCATGCTGCGCGAGATGATCCGCCACTCCGGAAAAAACGGCACCCGCGAAGTGGTACTGGGCATGGCGCACCGTGGGCGACTGAATGTCCTGATTAACGTCCTGGGTAAGAAAACGCAGGATCTGTTTGATGAGTTTGCCGGTAAGCATAAAGAATTGCTGGGTACCGGAGATGTGAAGTACCACATGGGCTTCTCCTCGGATGTGGAAACCGAAGGCGGTCTTGTGCATCTGGCTCTGGCCTTTAACCCGTCCCATCTGGAAATTGTCAGCCCGGTCGTTATGGGCTCGGTCAGAGCCAGGCTGGACAGGCTGAAGGAGCGCTCACACGATCAGGTATTACCTATTACCATTCATGGTGATGCGGCGATCACCGGGCAGGGGGTGGTACAGGAAACCCTGAATATGTCCCAGGCCAGAGGCTATGAGGTGGGAGGAACCGTCCGGATCGTGATTAACAATCAGGTGGGTTTCACCACGTCGAACCCGCTGGATGCCCGTTCAACACCGTACTGTACCGATATCGGTAAAATGGTGCTGGCACCGATCTTCCATGTGAATGCCGACGATCCGGAAGCGGTTGCCTTTGTGACACGGCTGGCCCTGGATTACCGTAATACCTTCAAACGTGATGTGTTTATCGATCTGGTCTGCTATCGCCGTCATGGCCACAATGAGGCCGACGAGCCAAGTGCGACTCAGCCGGTCATGTATAAGCAGATTAAAAAACACCCGACCCCGCGTAAAATCTATGCCGATCGCCTGCAGGAAGAAGGGGTGATTAGCAGTGCGGATGCCACTGAAATGGTCAATCTGTACCGGGATGCGCTGGATGCCGGTGAGTGTGTGGTTGATGAATGGCGGCCAATGTCTCTTAACTCTTATACCTGGTCACCGTACCTGAATCATGAATGGGATGAGAGCTATCCGGCACAGGTCGGAATGAAGCGTTTGCAGGAGCTGGCGCGCCGTATCAGTCAGATCCCTGACGGAATTGAGGCGCAATCACGGGTACAGAAAATTTACCGTGACCGTCAGGAAATGGCTGAAGGCAGCAAATTATTTGACTGGGGCGGAGCGGAGAACCTGGCGTACGCGACGCTGGTGGATGAAGGCGTTCCTATCCGCCTTTCCGGGGAAGATACCGGGCGAGGCACCTTTTTCCACCGTCATGCGGTGATCCACAACCAGACGAACGGTTCAACCTACACACCGTTACAGCACATCCACAATGGACAAGGGGAATTCAAAGTCTGGGATTCTGTCTTGTCCGAAGAGGCCGTACTGGCATTCGAATACGGTTATGCCACTGCCGAACCCCGGACGCTGACCATCTGGGAAGCTCAGTTCGGGGATTTCGCGAACGGCGCACAGGTAGTGATTGACCAGTTCATCAGTTCCGGTGAACAAAAATGGGGTCGCATGTGCGGTCTGGTGATGTTATTGCCCCACGGCTATGAAGGTCAGGGACCGGAGCACTCCTCGGCCCGTCTGGAACGTTATCTGCAGCTGTGTGCAGAACAGAATATGCAGGTGTGTGTACCTTCCACCCCGGCGCAGGTCTACCACATGCTGCGCCGTCAGGCTCTGCGGGGTATGCGCCGGCCATTGATCGTTATGTCACCTAAGTCACTGCTACGTCACCCGCTGGCAGTGTCTACCCTCGAAGAACTGGCCTCCGGTCAGTTTATGCCCGCGATAGGTGAAATTGATCCGCTGCCGGCAGAGAATATCCGCCGCGTAGTGATGTGTTCCGGCAAAGTCTATTACGACTTACTGGAACAGCGCCGTAAAAATGGTCAGCAGGATGTGGCTATCCTGAGGATTGAGCAGTTATATCCGTTCCCGCACCAGGTGGTTCAGGAACTCCTGCAGCCGTATTCACATGTCACTGATTTTGTCTGGTGTCAGGAAGAGCCACTGAATCAGGGGGCCTGGTATTCCAGTCAGCATAATTTCCGTGAAGTTGTACCGCAGGGATCATCACTGCACTACGCCGGCAGACCGGCATCCGCTTCACCGGCAGTGGGGTATCTGTCGGTTCACCAGCAGCAGCAGCAACAGCTGGTAAATGATGCGCTGAACGTTGATTGATTATAAGGATAGAAAATGAGTAGTTTAGATATTCTCGTTCCCGATTTGCCTGAATCTGTTGCCGATGCCACCGTCGCGACCTGGCACAAGAAACCGGGTGACAGTGTTCGACGCGATGATGTGCTGGTTGAGATTGAAACCGATAAGGTTATTCTGGAAGTGCCTGCCATTGCCGACGGTGTACTGGACGCGGTTCTGGAAGATGAAGGTGCGACCGTGACTTCCCGGCAGTTACTGGGACGTCTGAAAGAGAGCGACAGCAGCGGTAAAGAATCTGATATTAAGCCAGAGGCGAAAGAATCAACACCTGCACAACGTCAGAATGCTTCTCTGGAAGAAGGATCCAATGATGCGTTAAGCCCGGCTATCCGCCGGTTGATTGCTGAACACTCTCTGGACCCGGCGAAAATCAGCGGCAGTGGAGTCGGTGGCCGCCTGACCCGGGAAGATATTGAAAAGCATCTGGCGGCACAGTCAAAATCAGTGGCGTCTCCGGCTGAGGGATCTGCCCCTGCGGCTGCACCGGTGATGAGCAACCGCAGTGAAAAACGTGTGCCGATGTCGCGTTTGCGTAAACGGGTGGCAGAGCGCCTGCTGGAAGCTAAAAACAACACCGCCATGCTGACGACATTTAATGAAGTCAATATGAAGCCCATCATGGATCTCAGGAAACAGTATGGCGAAGCGTTCGAGAAGCGCCATGGTGTCCGCCTCGGATTTATGTCTTTCTATCTGAAAGCGGTCGTGGAAGCGTTGAAACGTTACCCGGAAGTGAATGCGTCTATCGATGGTGATGATGTGGTTTACCACAATTACTTCGATATCAGCATTGCGGTATCCACCCCTCGCGGACTGGTGACGCCGGTGCTGAAAGATGTTGATGCACTGAGCATGGCGGATATTGAGAAAAAAATTAAAGAACTCGCCGTAAAAGGGCGCGACGGGAAACTGACCGTTGAAGAACTGACCGGCGGGAACTTTACTATCACTAACGGCGGCGTATTTGGTTCACTGATGTCGACACCGATTATCAACCCGCCGCAGAGTGCCATTCTCGGGATGCATGCGATTAAAGATCGTCCTATGGCGGTCGAGGGTCAGGTTGTGATCCTGCCAATGATGTATCTGGCGCTCTCCTATGATCACCGCTTAATTGATGGTCGTGAATCTGTCGGATATCTGGTGGCTATTAAAGAGATGCTTGAAGATCCGGCCCGCTTATTACTGGATGTCTGATTTTTCACCAGGCGTACGCAGGTACGCCTGATTTTTATTCTTTTCTGAACTGAATGGATAGCACATCATGAATCTACATGAATATCAGGCTAAACAATTGTTTGCCCGGTACGGCCTGCCTGCACCTGTCGGTTATGCCTGTACCACCCCGCGCGAAGCTGAAGAAGCGGCATCCAAAATCGGAGCGGGCCCCTGGGTAGTGAAATGCCAGGTCCATGCCGGTGGTCGCGGTAAAGCGGGTGGCGTCAAAGTGGTGAAGAGTAAAGAAGAAATCCGTGCCTTTGCCGAAAACTGGTTAGGTAAGTCGCTGGTGACTTATCAGACCGATGAAAACGGACAGCCGGTCAGTCAGATTCTGGTGGAAGCCGCCACAGATATCGCGAACGAACTCTACCTGGGGGCGGTGGTCGATCGCAGCAGTCGCCGCGTTGTATTTATGGCATCCACCGAAGGCGGCGTGGAAATTGAAAAAGTGGCGGAAGAAAGCCCGCATCTTATCCATAAAATGGCGATTGATCCTCTGACCGGTCCTCAGCCGTACCAGGGGCGTGAACTGGCCTTTAAGCTCGGGCTGAAAGGAAAACAGGTCAGTCAGTTTGCCAAAATCTTTATGGGACTGGCCACGCTGTTCCTTGAGCGGGATCTGGCTTTAGTCGAAATTAACCCGTTAGTGATCACCAAAACCGATGATCTGGTCTGTCTGGACGGTAAACTGAGCATCGACAGTAACGCATTGTTCCGTCAGCCGGAATTACGCGAAATGCATGACTCAAGCCAGGAAGATGCCAGGGAAGCCCGCGCGGCGCAGTGGGAACTCAATTATGTTGCTCTGGACGGTAATATTGGCTGTATGGTCAATGGGGCAGGGCTGGCGATGGGGACCATGGATATCGTTAAACACTATGGCGGTCAGCCGGCAAACTTTCTGGACGTTGGCGGCGGTGCGACCAAAGAGCGTGTCACCGAAGCGTTTAAAATCATTCTCTCTGACGATGCCGTAAAAGCGGTATTTGTGAACATTTTCGGGGGCATCGTCCGTTGCGACCTGATCGCTGACGGGATCATCGGGGCGGTGGCTGAAGTGGGTGTCAATGTTCCGGTGGTGGTGCGTCTGGAAGGTAATAACGCAGGATCAGGCGCAAAAAAACTGGCTGAGAGTGGTTTGAATATTATCGCAGCAACCAGTCTGACCGACGCGGCACAACGCGTGGTTGCAGCGGCGGAGGGCAAATAATGTCAATTCTGATCGATAAAAATACCAAAGTCATCTGCCAGGGGTTCACCGGCGGGCAGGGTACCTTTCATTCTGAACAGGCCATTGATTACGGAACACAAATGGTCGGCGGAGTGACGCCAGGTAAGGGCGGAACCACTCATCTCGGATTGCCGGTTTTTAATACCGTGCGTGAAGCCGTAGAGCAAACCGGTGCCACGGCATCAGTGATTTATGTCCCTGCGCCGTTCTGTAAAGACAGTATCCTTGAAGCCATTGATGCCGGTATCAAACTGATTATCACCATTACGGAAGGGATCCCGACGCTGGATATGCTGACCGTAAAGGTGAAGCTGGATGAAGCGGGTGTACGGATGATCGGGCCTAACTGCCCGGGAGTCATCACCCCCGGGGAATGTAAAATCGGCATTATGCCGGGCCACATCCATCAACCAGGCCGTATCGGTATTGTTTCCCGTTCCGGCACGCTGACCTATGAAGCCGTCAAGCAGACCACAGATATCGGTTATGGTCAGTCAACCTGTGTCGGTATTGGCGGCGACCCGATCCCGGGGTCCAGCTTTATCGATATTCTGGGTCTGTTTGAAAAAGATCCGCAGACAGAAGCGATTGTAATGATTGGCGAGATAGGGGGCAGTGCTGAAGAAGAAGCCGCCGCTTTTATCAAAGATCATGTGACCAAACCTGTCGTCAGCTATATTGCCGGTGTCACAGCGCCGAAAGGAAAGCGGATGGGGCATGCGGGGGCGATTATTGCCGGCGGTAAAGGGACTGCAGATGAAAAATTTGCGGCGCTGGAAGCGGCGGGAGTCAGGACTGTGCACAGTCTTGCCGACATCGGTGATGCAGTGAAATCAGTTTTACCTGCACGGTAATCATCGTTGTATTCTGCCAGACAGCCACCGGCCCGCCGGTGGTTTTTTTATGGTGATAAATTAACGATGCAGCCTGCAGTATTCCGGTTAATACTGAATATAAACATACTATTGTTTATTAATTATTTACTGACTGTGAATTTTTTGTTTCCTGCCTGGCGGCGTTATACTAAAATTACGGAAGAACGATAAACATAACTTACCTGTTTCCGGTCATGGCAGACACGCCAGGCCTCTTATCCGCAATGACAGTCTTTGGTGACATAATGACCGTTACGGTCTGACGCATGTTGTCCTGCCTGTTTTGACATATCAAATATCTCCCCGGGAAATAACGATTCAGATCAATAAATGATGATTTATATCTATTTTATCCGCTGGATATAGTTAAGTGTTTTAGATTAAATTGTTCTGTGTCAATTTGGGGTTTTTCCTATTTTTTCTTTTTTTTTACCGGAAGTTGAGCGCTGTCATTTTATTCACAACTCATTAACCATAATGAGATGTGAATAAGTGGTTAGCGTCTGAGAGTTAACGGGGCTGGTAAAATCCTGTTCTGAATAGCGGATCAACTTTTTGCTGAATGAAAGAAAATATAATTCACCGTGACAATTAACGACTTAGTCTCTGAAGTCCTGAAATGATAACAGGGCCCGTGAAGAGAGTTTTTTATTAAAAGAGCAAGGAGTCAGGATGTTTGATATCGTCGAACTGTCTCGTCTACAGTTTGCCTTGACTGCAATGTACCACTTTCTGTTTGTGCCACTGACGCTGGGTATGGCGTTTTTGCTGGCTATTATGGAAACAGTGTATGTATTGTCAGGTAAACAAATCTATAAAGATATGACCAAATTCTGGGGGAAACTCTTCGGAATTAACTTTGCCCTCGGCGTGGCTACCGGTCTGACGATGGAGTTCCAGTTCGGGACTAACTGGTCATACTATTCCCATTATGTCGGAGACATTTTCGGGGCTCCACTGGCTATCGAAGGATTGATGGCATTCTTCCTGGAATCTACCTTTGTCGGTTTATTCTTCTTTGGCTGGGACCGTCTGGGGAAAGTTCAGCACTTGTCGGTGACCTGGCTGGTGGCCCTGGGGTCAAATATGTCGGCCCTATGGATCCTGGTCGCCAATGGCTGGATGCAGAACCCTGTTGCATCTGTCTTTAACTATGAAACCATGCGTATGGAAATGGTCAGCTTCTCTCAGCTGGTCCTGAACCCGGTCGCGCAGGTGAAATTTGTGCATACTGTGGCCGCGGGTTATACCACCGGGGCGATGTTTATTCTGGGGATCAGTGCATTCTATATGCTTAAAGGGCGTGATATGGCTTTTGCCAAACGCTCTTTCACCATTGCAGCAAGCTTTGGGATGGCCGCGGTTCTGTCAGTGATCCTTCTGGGTGATGAGTCCGGTTATGAAATCGGCGATGTACAGAAAACCAAACTGGCAGCCATCGAAGCAGAGTGGGATACCCAGCCTGCCCCGGCAGCATTTACCCTGTTTGGGATCCCGGATCAGAAAGAAGAGACTAACCACTACGCTATCCAAATACCTTATCTGCTCGGATTAATCGCCACCCGTTCAACGGATACCCCGGTGATTGGTCTTAAGGATTTAATGGCGCAGCACGAAGTTCGTATTCGTAACGGTATGAAAGCCTATGCCTTGCTGAATGAACTGCGCAGCGGCAGTAAAGATCCTGCGGTTATCGCAGCCTTTGATCAGTCCAAAAAAGACCTGGGATATGGATTACTGCTGAAACGTTACACACCTAACGTGACAGATGCGACAGAAGCTCAGATTGAAAAAGCGACGCAGGATTCTATTCCGCGTGTGGCTCCGCTCTATTTTGCTTTCCGCATCATGGTGCTGTGTGGCGTACTGTTACTGGCAGTGATTGCGATTTCATTCTTCAGTGTGCTGCGTAACCGGGTCGGGAAAAGCCGCTGGTTGCTGAAAGCTGCACTGTACGGCATCCCGCTCCCGTGGATTGCTGTGGAAGCTGGCTGGTTTGTGGCGGAATACGGGCGTCAGCCTTGGGCCATCGGTGAAGTTTTACCTACCGCTGTGGCTAATTCATCGCTGACAGTCGGGGACCTGCTGTTCTCTATGGGCCTGATTTGCGGTTTGTATACTTTATTCCTGGTGGCTGAAATGTACCTGATGTTTAAGTTTGCTCGCCTGGGGCCAAGCAGTCTGAAAACCGGTCGTTATCATCATGAACAACTGGCCACACCGTCGCAGCTGACACATTAATTCAGGGGGCACATATGTTTGATTATGAAGTTTTGCGCTTTGTCTGGTGGCTGCTTATCGGTGTATTACTGATAGGTTTTGCGGTTACCGACGGGTTTGATATGGGTGTCGGTATGCTGTGTCGTATTATCGGACGCACAGATACCGAACGCCGTATTATGATAAACAGTATTGCACCTCACTGGGACGGAAACCAGGTCTGGCTGATCACGGCGGGTGGGGCACTGTTTGCGGCCTGGCCAACGGTCTATGCCGCCGCATTCTCCGGTTTCTATGTTGCAATGATTCTGGTGCTGGCATCTCTCTACTTCCGCCCGATCGGTTTTGATTATCGCTCGAAACTGGGTGACAGCCGCTGGCGTGGTATGTGGGATTGGGGGATCTTTATCGGGAGCTTCGTTCCGCCATTAGTCATCGGGGTTGCTTTCGGGAACTTACTGCAGGGGGTCCCTTTCCATATGGATGAGTACCTCCGTCTGTTCTATACCGGTAACTTCTTTATGCTGCTGAACCCGTTTGCCTTACTGGCCGGGATTGTCAGCCTGACAATGATCCTCGCCCAGGGGGCAGCCTATTTGCAGATGCGTACGACGGGTGAGCTTCACCTGCGTACCCGCCGGGTGACGCAGATTGCGACACTGGTCATGATGGTCTGCTTTATCCTGGCCGGTATCTGGGTCGCTTACGGTATTGAAGGTTATGTACTGAAAAGCGTGATTGATCATCATGCGGCTTCTGACCCGGTTGGTAAAGACGTGGTACGTGAAACCGGCGCCTGGATGGTGAATTTCAGGAAGTCACCGGTCTTATGGGTGTTCCCTGTACTGGGTGTGGTATTGCCATTACTGACTGCATTATTCTCAGCGAAGAATAAGGGCGCATTGGCATTTATCTGCTCATCACTGACCATTGCCTGCGTTATTATGACGGCAGGTATTGCGATGTTCCCGTTCATTATGCCATCCGTGACTAACCCGGGGATGAGCCTGACGATGTGGGATGCCACCTCCAGCCTGCGTACGCTGACAACGATGACCTTTGCTGCGATCATCTTCGTACCTCTCATTCTGGCATACACTGCATGGTGTTATTACAAAATGTATGGTCGCATCACTAAAGAAGATATCGAACGTAACTCTCATTCATTGTATTAATCAGGAAGGTCGATTATGTGGTATTTTGCCTGGATCCTCGGCACGCTTCTGGCCTGTTCTTTTGGTGTCGTAGCTGCACTGGCATTTGAAAATGCCAACAAAGATAACGAGAGTAATCCGTCCTGATGGCCGGGATTATTCACCGGATCTATCAGCTTACCGATAAGGGCCCCTTGCGGGTCCTTTCGCTGATCCTCGCGTTGCTGGTGGCCGGATGTGTACTTTGGGATCCGACCCGGTTCGCTGTGGTTCCCCGGACATATGCTGTGTGGTGGGGGCTGGCGCTTATCTGGTCAGTGTGTGCCGGAGTCATTCATGGCAGCGGTTTGCGCCTGCAAAAAACGCTCTGGCAGGGAGTTTTTAATCCTCTGCTGGCCTGGATAATTTTGATCCCTGCGCTTGTCTGCTATTTTTGGGCGACTCACTGAGTCAGCTGAAACAGTCATCTTTGATCCGTACACCCGGAACTCCCCTGAAAGTATCGCTTTCAGGGGAGTTTTTTTGTGGTCAGTCGGAATTTTCCCAGCCTGAACACGGCCCTGAGTGCTTTAAAAGGTAAAAAAAGTTAAGTGTTTGTCAGGTTGTTCACTGAAATCGGTGCAGGTTGTGTCAGAAGGCATAATTATTTTCTCCGCTCAGTGTTGTCCCATTCCAAAGGCGATTTCTCTTGCGTATAGTAGGCTGGTTTAAAAATTAATGCCGGGATGCAGAGTGAGTCACTTTCAGTTTCAATGGCCGGTCAGGGTCTACTATGAAGACACCGATGCCGGTGGCGTTGTTTATCACGCCAGCTATATTGCTTTCTATGAGCGGGCACGTACCGAAGCCTTGCGCCAGTGTGGTTTTACGCAGCAGACGCTGTTAGAACAGCAGGTGGGGTTTGTGGTGCGGCGTATGACGGTGGACTATATTGCTGCCGCAAAACTTGATGACTTGCTGCACGTTGAAAGCGAAGTCTGCGAGTTAGGGCGGGTAACGATGACATTCCGTCAACGTATCGTGAATGGTGAAGGCAAAATAATCAATGAAGCTGAAGTGTTGATTGCCTGTATCAACATAAATCGTATGAAGCCCATTGCGCTTCCTAAGTCTATTGTCGCGGAGTTCAAGCAGTGACTGACATGAACATCCTTGATTTGTTCCTGAAGGCAAGCCTTCTGGTCAAATTCATTATGTTGATTTTGATTGTGTTTTCTATTGCCTCCTGGGCCATCATTATTCAACGTACACGCATCCTGAATGCAGCAGGCCGTGAGGCCGAAGCCTTTGAAGATAAATTCTGGTCAGGTGTGGATCTTTCACGTCTTTATCAGGAAAGTCAGGGGCGCCGCGAAGAGCTTAGCGGCTCAGAGCAGATTTTCTATGCGGGCTTTAAAGAATTTGCCAGATTACACCGCGTAAATAACCATGCGCCGGAAGCCGTTGTTGAAGGTGCCAGCCGGGCCATGCGTATTTCGATGAACCGTGAACTGGAAAGTCTGGAAAACCATATCCCTTTCCTGGGGACGGTCGGTTCCATCAGTCCTTATATTGGTCTGTTCGGTACAGTCTGGGGAATTATGCATGCTTTTATCGCCCTGGGTGCCGTAAAGCAGGCAACCCTGCAGATGGTTGCTCCCGGAATAGCAGAGGCATTGATTGCTACCGCTATTGGTCTGTTTGCGGCCATCCCGGCAGTCATGGCATATAACCGCCTGAATCAGCGGGTGAATAAGCTGGAGCAGGGTTACGATAACTTTACCGAAGAGTTTACCGCTATCCTGCATCGCCAGGCATTTACCAGCGATAGTTCTAAGTAAGCAGAGGTTGACTCATGGCCAGAACGCGTGGTCGCGCTCGTCGCGAACTGAAGTCTGAGATAAACATTGTCCCGCTGCTGGATGTACTGCTGGTGCTGTTGCTGATATTTATGGCCACGGCACCGATTATTACCCAGAGTGTCAATGTCGACCTGCCGGATGCAACAGATTCAAAAACAGTGTCAACGGATGATAATCCACCGGTCATTGTTGAGGTCTCCGGCGTGGGGCAATACAGCATTGTTGAAGATCACCAGCGACTGGAGCAATTACCTCCGGAACAGATCATCAGTGAAGCACAACGTCGTCTTCAGGCGAACCCTAAGACGGTGTTTTTAATCGGGGGAGCGAAAGAAGTGCCTTATGATGAAATTATCAAAGCACTGAATTTACTCCATCAGGCGGGTGTTAAGTCAGTTGGCCTGATGACGCAGCCGATTTAAGTCTAATCCGTTTGTGGGAACCGAGAGTGTCGAAGGCAACCGAGCAAAACGATAAATTAAAGCGCGCGATTATAATTTCGGTGATTTTGCATATCCTGTTGATTGCAATACTGATTATAAGCTCGCTGAATGAAAATATCGAAACCAGTGGTGGCGGTGGCGGCAGCGATATTGATGCCGTCATGGTGGACCCGGGGGCAGTAGTTGAACAGTACAACCGCGAGAATGAGCAGCAGAGCGCCAGTCAGCCCTCACAACAGCAACAGCCGAATGCCAAACCTTCACAGGACGACGCGAAAGAAGAACAGCAACAGGATGCTGATGCTGATGCTGATGCGAAAGCCGAACAGGCGAAGGCTGTAGCCGCTGAGGCACAAGCAAAAGCAGCACAGCAGGCAAAAGCCGCAGCCCAAGCCGCACAAGCTAAAGCCGAGGCCGAGGCAAAAGCTCAGGCAGACCAGCAGGCGAAAGCTGCTGCTGCCGAAGCGAAGGCACAGGCCGATCAGCAGGCGAAAGCTGCAGCCGCCGAAGCGAAGGCTCAGGCCGAACAGCAGGCGAAAGCTGCAGCCGCCGAAGCGAAAGCTCAGGCAGATCAGCAGGCGAAAGCAGCTGCTGCCGAAGCGAAAGCTCAGGCAGATCAGCAGGCAAAAGCAGCAGCCAGCGCAAAAGCAGCACAGCAGGCAAAAGCCGAAGCGGCGGCAGAAGCGAAAGCAAAAGCCGAACAGCAGGCGAAAGCCCAGGCGGCGGCAGAAGCGAAAGCAAAAGCCGAACAGCAGGCGAAAGCCCAGGCGGCGGCAGAAGCGAAAGCAAAAGCCGAACAGCAGGCGAAAGCCCAGGCGGCGGCAGAAGCGAAAGCAAAAGCCGAACAGCAGGCGAAAGCTCAGGCGGCGGCAGAAGCGAAAGCAAAAGCCGAACAGCAGGCGAAAGCTCAGGCAGCGGCAGAAGCAAAAGCGAAAGCGGAACAGCAGGCGAAAGCCAAAGCAGCGGCAGAAGCAAAGGCGAAGGCAGAGCAGCAGGCGAAAGCCAAAGCTGATGCGGAAGCTAAAGCTGCCGCCAGGGCAAAAGCGGCTGCTGCAAAAAATACCAGTGAAGTGGATGACTTATTGGGTGGGTTAGCCTCCGGTAAGAATGCACCTAAATCCGGTAAAAACGCAGGGGCATCTGCCGCAGGGCAGGGCAATCAGCATAAATCAGGTGCATCTGGTGCCGCTATACAGAGTTATATTGGTCAGGTACAGGGCGCTATCCAGAGTAAGTTCTACGACTCTGATAACTACGCAGGGAAAACCTGTGATGTAAATATTAAGCTGGCTCCTGACGGATTATTGATCTCAGCAACGGCGGCGGGCGGCGATCCTGCTCTATGCCAGGCCGCGATCACCGCAGCAAAAATGGCGCATATTCCGAAACCACCAAGCCAGGAAGTCTGGCAGGCAGTGAGGGATGCGACACTGGAGTTTAAACCTTAACCGTGTCTCCGGCGTAAGTATCGACTATGCTAGGTAGAGCAACCGATACTTGCGCCAGACAATTACCGGAATTTATACGAATTATCATGGGCGTGAGTTCAGATAAGGGAGAGAAGATGAAGCAGGCATTTCGTATAACGTTAGGTGTATTTTTACTATTATGGGCGGTGGTTTCACAGGCTGAAGTCCGGATTGAAATCACCCAGGGGGTAAATACTGCACGTCCTATCGGTGTCGTACCTTTCCAATGGACAGGTACAGGCCCGGCGCCGGCAGACATTGGTGGGATTATTGCCGCAGATTTACGTAACAGTGGTAAATTTAACCCGTTAGATCGTTCCCGCTTACCGCAGGAACCAACCACAGCTCAACAGGTTCAGCCTGCGGCGTGGTCTGCACTAGGTATTGATGCTGTTGTTGTAGGTCAGATCCAGGCGAATGCCGATGGCAGCTACCAGATCTCTTATCAACTGGTCGATACTGCGGGCTCTCCGGGCACCGTGATGTCGCAGAACAGTTATAAAGTGACTAAGCAGTGGTTACGCTATGCGGCTCACACCGCCAGTGATGAAGTATTCCAGAAGCTGACCGGTATCAAAGGCGCATTCCGTACACGCATCGCTTACGTGGTTGAGACCAACGGCGGACAGTTCCCGTATGAGTTACGCGTCTCCGATTACGATGGTTACAACCAGTTTGTGGTCCATCGTTCACCGGAACCGCTGATGTCACCGGCCTGGTCTGCTGATGGTAACGAACTCGCCTATGTTACCTTTGAAACAGGACGTTCAGCACTG
Source organism: Tatumella sp. UCD-D_suzukii (assembly GCF_000611875.2). Classification (NCBI taxonomy): domain Bacteria; kingdom Pseudomonadati; phylum Pseudomonadota; class Gammaproteobacteria; order Enterobacterales; family Erwiniaceae; genus Tatumella; species Tatumella sp. UCD-D_suzukii. The sequence goes on along the minus strand of NZ_JFJX01000053.1, from coordinate 177,699 downwards.
GTCGTACAAAATCTGTCTAACAGCACTATCCGTACTATCGCTGATTTCCCGCGCCACAATGGTGCTCCGGCGTTTTCTCCGGATGGCAAAAAACTGGCATTTGTATTGTCTAAAACCGGCAGTCTGAATTTGTATGTGATGGACCTGGCGTCCGGACAGATCCGTCAGCTGACAAATGCACGTTATAACAGCACCGAGCCGACCTGGTTCCCGGACAGTGAAACACTGGCCTATACGTCGGATCAGGCAGGACGTCCGCAAATTTATAAAATGAATATTAACGGGGGGACTCCGCAACGCATTACCTGGCAGGGTGGTCAGAACCAGGATGCGGATGTTTCTCCGGATGGTAAATTTATGGTGATGGTGAGTACCGCAAGCGGTGCGCAGCATATCACTAAACAGGATCTGGAGACGGGAGCCGTTCAGCAATTAACGGACACGTATCTGGATGAGACGCCAAGTCTTGCACCTAACGGCACAATGGTTATTTATGGCTCCACCGAGGGCTATAACTCCGTATTGCAGTTGGTTTCAACTGACGGGCGTTTCAAAGCGCGTCTTCCGGCGACTGATGGACAGGTATCTTCGCCTGCCTGGTCTCCGTATATGTGATGCATGTGTAAATATGTATGGCAAACAATAATAGGGTGTTGAAATGCAACTGAATAAAATGCTGAAAGGCCTCATGCTGGCCCTGCCTGTACTGGCTGTTGCGGCTTGTAGCTCGCACAAAAATGACAATGACCAGAGTGGCTCAACTACCGGTGCTGATAGCGCTTATGGTAGCGGCCAGAATGGCGGTAATATGTCTTCTGATGAACAAGCGCGTATGCAAATGCAGCAGCTTCAGCAGAACAATATTGTCTACTTTGGTCTGGACAAATATGACATTCAGCCTGAGTACGCTCGTATGCTGGATCAGCACGCGAACTTCCTGCGTAGCAACCCGTCTTACAAAGTCACTATCGAAGGCTTTGCGGACGAACGTGGTACACCGGAATATAACATCGCCCTGGGCGAACGTCGTGCTAATGCTGTTGAAATGTACCTGCAAGGCAAAGGGGTATCTGCTGACCAGATGTCCATCGTGTCTTACGGTAAAGAAAAACCTGCAGTACTGGGCCACGACGAAGCCGCATGGGCTAAAAACCGTCGCGCCGTACTGGTGTACTAAGAGAGTCATATGATTAGTAACTTCAGACGTCATGCACTGAGTCTGTCGTTACTGATTGGTGTAGCGGCCGTTCCGGCCGCTTTTGCACAGGCGTCAATCAGTAGCGTTGGCTCTGGCTCGGTAGAAGACCGGGTCACCACCCTCGAACGTATTTCTAACGCACAGTCTCAACTTATGCAGCAGTTGCAGCAGCAGCTGAATGATACCCAAAGTGATATTGACTCGTTGCGTGGACAGATTCAGGAAAACAGTTATCAGCTCAGCCAGGTGGTTGAACGGCAAAAACAGCTCTATCAGCAGATAGACACGCTGAGCAGCAATAACACGACTCAGACAACTCCCGCGAACACTGACAGTAAGGATGCCACGGCCGCTTCAGGAAGTGCTCCGGCCGCTGCCGCCAGCCCGGCCGCGCAGTCAGGTGATGAGAACTCTGACTACAACGCCGCCATTGATCTTATTCTGAAGCAGAAGAAGTTTGATCAGGCAATCTCTGCTCTGCAGACGTGGGTAAAAAAATATCCGGACTCTACGTATCAGCCGAATGCCAACTATTGGCTGGGACAGTTGTATTACAACAAAGGTCAGCTGGATGATTCTGCCTACTATTTCGCGACCGTGGTAAAAAATTATCCTAAATCGCCTAAAGCCCCGGAAGCCTTATTCAAGGTCGGTGTTGTGATGCAGGATAAAAAAGACACAGCCAAGTCGAAGGCAGTGTTTGAACAGGTAATTAAACTTTACCCCGGTACGGCATCGGCCAGGGATGCTAAAAAACGACTGGAAGCAGGTCAGTAAATAGCAAACTCACCCGGAATCGTGTGATTTATGGACGTAGCGGGTGAAAGCTAAGCAACCAGTCAGTTATTTTTCAAATAAGAGTTGCGCTATCCAGTTAAATCAGTAATATATGCCGCCGTTGCCGGGTGATAAGCGAAATGCATTCGGTGGCGGTAAAAGAGGGTCGTTAGCTCAGTTGGTAGAGCAGTTGACTTTTAATCAATTGGTCGCAGGTTCGAATCCTGCACGACCCACCATCTTTCTGTTGTGAAGGGTGGGGGTGTTAAACTCTTTTATCTGTTTTGTGGCTGACGGGTCGTTAGCTCAGTTGGTAGAGCAGTTGACTTTTAATCAATTGGTCGCAGGTTCGAATCCTGCACGACCCACCATTCACCCGGTGAATGCATCAACACAAAACAACCCGCGAGGGGTCGTTAGCTCAGTTGGTAGAGCAGTTGACTTTTAATCAATTGGTCGCAGGTTCGAATCCTGCACGACCCACCATTCTTTAAGATATGACTTAAAGAACCTCTCGCAAGAACACTCGTAAAGGGAATATCCCGCAAGGGGTCGTTAGCTCAGTTGGTAGAGCAGTTGACTTTTAATCAATTGGTCGCAGGTTCGAATCCTGCACGACCCACCAAATTCAGAAAAAAGCCCCTTCAGGGGGCTTTTTTCGTTTCTGTGACCCGTCCGGCCGGCAGCGACTCTTTTCACCTGTCCCCACGTTTACAGCTTTGCCGCCGGTTTCTTATTTTCCTCCGCCTGCCATAACAGCATGACGGCATAACTCCGCCAGGGACGCCAGATCAGCGAGCGTTGTTCTGCAGCACGGGGCGTCAGTCCGCCGAGGGCTTTACGCAGTGCTATGTCTTCTTTAGGGAAAGCATCCGTCAATGAAAAGGCCCGCATTGCAATATATTGTGCTGTCCAGGGGCCAATGCCGGGTAATTCAGTCAGTCTCTGCGGTCCCCTTTGCTGAGGCTCGTTTTGCAGTTCTCTGAACAGGCCGTGCCGGGTGGCGTCCGCCAGCGCCAGAATCGCATTGATACGGCTCCCCACAATCCCCAGAGAGCCGATATCGTCCGTGGTCGCCCCGATAAAATCCTCCGCTGTCGGCGCAAGGCGGCTCAGCTCAGGGAAGGGGGTGACCACCGGCTGTCCGAACCTGGCCGCCAGCCGTTTACTCAGCGTTGTCGCTGCCGCGACGGTGACTTGCTGCCCGAGGATAGCCCTGACCGCCAGTTCAAAAGGCTCAAAGCAGCCTGGTACCCGCAGGCCGGGGCTTTGCAGCACTAACGGAGCCAGCAGAGGATCCCGGGACAGATGATCGGCTATCTGATCAGGCCTCGCACTCAAATCAAAAAGTTGCCGTAACCGTTGTAACAACACCGGTAACACCGGGGTCAGCGAGTGGCTGAACTCTACCCGCAGACAATGTTGCCGGGGATCATCTCCCACGCGGATCCACCCCCGGCACTGACCAATAGCCAGGGTGCGCAGGTAATATTCACCGTCTATCCACTCAACGTCTTTAATACCGCGCCTGGCGAGAAAACGGAGCAGGGCGTGCCAGGCGAAAGGCGGGCGATAAGATAACCGGACTTTTTCTGTCTGATGCTGCTGTGGATCCGGCAGGGCAGGCAGACTTTTCCTGAAGGCTGACGGGGCCAGATGGTAATGGGTGAGAAACGCGGAATTAAACTGGCGGATACTGCCGAAACCACTGGTAAATGCGATAGACGTCACCGGCAGCCGGGTCTCGGTCAGTAGTTGCCGGGCAAGTTTCAGCCGCCGGCTCTGGCGTAACTCCTGCGGACTGATCCCCAGTTGCTGATGCAGAATACGCCTGAACTGACGTTCACTGAGCGAAAAGCGTCTGGCTATTTCGGGGAGAGAGCTCCCGCTATCCAGCAGACCGGACTCAATAGCGTCGATGAATTGCTGGCACAGAGACGCGGCCTGGTCTATCGGCGCGTGGCCAGGGGCAAGTTCCGGCCGGCATCTCAGGCAGGGCCGGTAGCCGGCTTTTTCGGCCTGTTCCGCATAGCGAAAAAAATGGCAATTTTTACGTAAGGGTTTACGTGCCGGACAAACCGGTCGGCAGTAAATACCGGTCGTACGCACGGCGACATAAAAAAGGCCGTCAAAACGCCTGTCACGGCTGACCATCGCCTGATAAGCACTCTCTTCATCGTTCATTGTTCTCTCCTGTTCAGGCGCTCAGCGTATAAGTATAACGCCCGAATGACTGGCGGTTTCCGGACATGGAAACTAAATAATCTGCTGTCCGAAAACCGCCGGTTCCCCGGCGCGAACGTGGCATAATGGTCCGCATTGTGCAGCGCAGGGAGACGTTATATGTACTATTACAGATTATTGCTGACTCCGGTCGGTGAGCTGACATTGATTGCCGGTGAGCAGGGGCTGGCTGCCGTGGCCTGGGAAAATGAACGACCTTCCCGCATCAGAGCCCATCCTGAATTGCGGGTGACGGATCATCCGGTACTGGAACAGGCGGCATACCAGTTAACAGAATATTTTAACTGTCAGCGACAAACCTTTGATTTACCGCTACAGTTTGAAGGTACCCCTTTCCAGTGTGAGGTATGGCAGGCATTGCGCGAAATTCCTTACGGTGAAACGCGAAGCTATCGTGACATAGCAGAACGTATTCATCGCCCGAAAGCCATGCGGGCGGTCGGTGCAGCCAATGGCAGAAATCCGCTATCGGTGATCGTTCCCTGTCACCGGGTAATTGGTGCCAACGGGAGTCTGACCGGGTTTGCAGGCGGACTGGATGTTAAGCAGCAATTACTCACGCTGGAAGCTAAAGATTTCCGGACGGGTGCCAGCTAATTCAGGGTGATAATGTCTATTGTGGTTTAATGTATAAAACAAAACTGTGTTATCAGTGAGTATTGTGGCATTATCCGGCCTTGTGGTTTTCTATATTAAACAATCGGCGTCCGGCTGTACGAAAGGGAGTGAGGATGGATTTTTTCAGTATTAACCATTTGCTGGTTCATATTCCTATCGGGCGGGGAGGTTATAACCTCTCCTGGATTGAAGCGACAGGAACCCTCTGCGGTTTACTTTGTATCTGGCTGGCCAGTAAAGAAAAGGTTATTAATTATCTTTTCGGCCTGATCAATGTCACGTTATTTGCACTGATTTTCTTCCAGATCCAGCTCTACTCCAGCCTGTTATTGCAGATCTTCTTTTTCCTCGCCAATATTTATGGCTGGTATGCCTGGACCCGTCATGCGTCCGGCAGCGATCCCTCCTTATCTATCCGCTGGATGTCACGCCGACAGACGTTAGTCTGGCTGGTGGTGGTGGTCATTGCTATCGGGTTACTGACCTGCTTTATTGATCCGGTTTTCGGGGCGCTGTCTGCCACCATGGTTAAGCTGCTTCAACTGGCCGGTTTCAGTGTGTCGGTTCCCCCCTTACAGCCGGATGCCTATCCGTTCTGGGATGCCTGTATGACCGTGTTGTCGGTTGTGGCAATGGTGTTAATGACCCGCAAATATGTGGAAAACTGGCTGCTGTGGGTAGTGATCAATCTGATCAGTATCGGTATTTTCGCCCTGCAAGGGGTGTATGCGATGTCGCTGGAATATGTCGTACTGACGTTTATTGCACTGAATGGTTGCCGGTTATGGATAGCCAGTGCACGGGAGCATCATTCCCGCGCACTCAGCCGTCATCAATGATGTAAAGACCCTTCATATTCCCGGGGATGGTGATGCTCATCCTCCCCGGGTGCCTCTTCCGTACCCAACTGACATTCCGGTTGCGGACATTCCTGATATTCAAGCTGTACCGTCGCATGGGCTATTGCATAATTCGCTTTCAGCCAGTCATGAATGCGCCTCAGTAATTCATCCTGTTGATAATTGGGGATGACCCGGGCATGTAACGTCAGAACCTTTTTTTCGCCCACCTGCCAGAGGTGAACGTGATGAACATTACGTATTTCCGCAATATTCAGGGTCAGCTGACGGCGAAGTTTATCGATATCGATATCTGCCGGTGCATGCTCCAGCAGCTCACGTAAACTGTCACGTAGCAGTTGTCTTGCGCTATTCAGTACCAGCAGAGAGACCAGAATCGAAAGAATCGGGTCAAAGGGGGTCCATCCGGTCCATAAAATGAGTAAGGCGGCCACCACCGCGCCGGCAGAGCCAAGCAGGTCACCCAGCACATGAAGTGCCGCCGCCCGGACATTTAGATTCTCTTCTCCGTGCCCCTGTTTCAGAAGATAAAAACAGAGAATATTTGCCAGTAACCCGGCCACGGCAATCCCCAGCATCAGCCCGCCGGCGACCGGCTGCGGTGAATGGAAACGCAACAGGGCCTCCCACACAATCAAAACAGTGATCACCAGTAACGCGAGGGCATTAATAAAGGCTGCGATGGTGTTCAGTCTCAGTAACCCGAAAGTCTGATGTTTTGCCGGTGCGCGCTGAGAAAAATGTGTTGCCAGCAATGCCAGTAATAATGCCCCGGCATCAGTCAGCATATGTCCGGCATCGGCCAGTAATGCCAGAGAACCGGAGATCCAGCCGCCAATGACTTCCACCAGCATAAAGAGAGCGGTCACGATAAAAGCTGCCAGTAACCGTGAGCGGTTAACACTGGCAGGTGCGTGGTTATGTGAATGAGCCATGGGGAAAATTCATCCTGATCATTGTTATTGTTACTCTGCTCAGCCCTGAAAACCGGGCAGACAGCCTGTAAAAACAGGTTATCAGTATGGCATAGGTTGTGCCGACTGAGTGACCGTGACAGAGCTATTTCAGGCGGTTCCTTCAGACCTGCGAGCGGTTTAACAGACAATTTTCAGTAATGTGAGCAAAATAGCAAGGTTAAAGCTAATTTACTCTGGTCTCGCAGCAGGCTAGAGTGATAGGGATTTTTTACACTCATTTTTTGGAACTGTTATGAACTACCAGAATGACGATTTAAGGATCCGGGAGATTAAAGAACTCCTCCCGCCAATAGCATTGCTGGAAAAGTATCCGGCCTCTGACGCTGCGGCAACCACAGTTTTTGAATGCCGTCAGGCCATTCAGAATATTTTACAGGGAAAGGATGACCGTCTGCTCGTGGTGATAGGCCCGTGCTCTATCCATGACCCGCAGGCAGCGCTGGAATACGCCGGTAAATTGCTGCAGCTTCGTCATCAGCTGTCGGGTGAACTGGAAATTGTCATGCGTGTCTATTTTGAAAAACCCCGGACCACCGTAGGCTGGAAAGGACTGATCAATGACCCGCAGATGGATGGCAGTTTCCGGATTAATGACGGTCTGAGAGTTGCACGTAAACTGTTATCAGACATTAATGATACGGGCTTACCGGCCGCCGGGGAGTTTCTGGATATGATCACCCCGCAATATCTGGCTGACCTGATGAGCTGGGGGGCCATCGGTGCCCGTACTACCGAATCACAGGTGCATCGTGAACTGGCCTCCGGGCTGTCCTGCCCGGTCGGGTTTAAAAACGGCACCGACGGTACGATTAAAGTGGCCATTGATGCTATCAATGCCGCGGCGGCGGGGCACTGCTTCCTGTCAGTCACTAAATACGGCCATTCAGCGATTGTCGAAACCTCCGGGAATAAAGACTGCCATATTATCCTGCGTGGCGGTAAAGCCCCCAATTACCATGCGTCTGATGTGGCAGAGGTGAGGGAGGGATTACTCCGTGCCGGTCTGGACCCGAAGATTATGATCGATTTCAGCCACGCAAACAGCTCTAAGCAATATCAGAAACAGCTGGAAGTGGCGACGGACGTTGCCGGGCAAATCGCAGGCGGCGATCAGAGCATTATGGGTGTGATGATCGAAAGTCATCTGGTGGAAGGGAATCAGAATCCCGATGCCGGAACGCTGGTTTATGGTCAGAGCGTCACTGATGCCTGTATCGGATGGGATGCGACCGCACAGGTGTTGCAGCAACTTGCGCAAGCGGTTCGTGATCGTCGTACAGCATGATTTTTGGTTAAAAAAAACGGCCGGAGTTTCCGGCCGTTTTATCAGAACCTGAAGGCTCCTGAATGCTTACTTCGCTTTACCCTGATTAGCCACCGCCGCTGCTTTCGCTGCGATTTCATCCGCATCGCCCAGGTAGTAACGTTTCAGTGGTTTAAAGTTTTCATCAAACTCATAGACCAGAGGGACACCTGTCGGGATATTCAGCTCAAGAATTTCATCTTCAGACATTTTGTCCAGATATTTGATTAACGCACGCAGAGAGTTACCGTGTGCCGCGATAATCACCTTCTCGCCGGTTTTCAGGCGAGGCAGAATAGCGTCTTCCCAGAACGGGATCACACGTTCAATGGTCAGTGCCAGGCTTTCTGTGGTCGGGAGTTGCGCTTCAGTCAGGGAAGCATAACGCGGGTCGTGGCCCGGGAAACGTTCATCGCTGCGCTCCAGTTCCGGCGGGGTGACAGCAAAACCACGACGCCATTGTTTTACCTGCTCATCACCGTATTTTTCAGCGGTTTCCGCTTTGTTCAGCCCCTGTAAGGCACCATAATGACGCTCATTCAGGCGCCATGATTTTTCCACCGGCAGCCAGACCTGGTCGAGTTCGTCGAGAACACTCCACAGAGTGTGGATCGCACGCTTAAGTACAGAGGTATAGGCGAAGTCGAAACTGAAACCTTCTTTTTTCAGTAATTTACCTGCGGCTTTCGCTTCTTCGCGGCCTTTATCAGACAGGTCCACATCGTACCAGCCGGTAAAGCGGTTTTCCTGATTCCACTGACTTTCGCCGTGGCGTACCAGAACAAGCTTAGTTACTGCCATCGCTTAACTCCTTAATGCTTTTAAATTTCTATGATTATGGAAACGGTGTCTGGGCCGGAAACAGGCCGGACAATATAGCTTTACCATAGCGGAAAACAGCGGCCGGTGTAAGTCCGGAACGGGTTGTCCGCAGTATATTTCGTCAACGTGCTATGCCGGGATCAGCTGATAGCGGGTGACTGACTGCAGTTTATCGCCAGGCTGTAACCAGCAATCCGGTTGCGGCCATTCCGGATGATTAGGCGAGTCCGGCAGGAATCCGCTCTCCAGAGCGATCCCCTGATAATTCTGCCAGGTTCCCTGGCGTGCCGGGGTACCGTCTAAAAAATTACCGGAGTAGAACTGTAATGCCGGGGCCGAGGTAGTGACCGCCAGACTGAGTTTATTATCCCCGGACCACAATCGCGCAGCCTCCACTGAGTCATCTGCCGGATGATTCAGCAGAAAAGCGTGGTCATACCCCCCGACGGCCTGTTGGTCGGTATCCTTCATAAAATCATCAGCAATGGTCTTCGGCTGACGAAAGTCGAATCCGGTGTCTGCAACAGATGTTAAACCGTGTTCAGGGATCCCCTCACGGTTCACCGGTAAATAGTGATCTGCCTCTATTTTTAACCGATGTTGGCGGGCATCACCTTGACATGCATCAAGGTTAAAATAAGCATGATTCGTTAATGCGACCGGGCAGGGCTGATCCGTTTCAGCCTGATAGGTAATGATCAGCGAATTATCATCCGTCAGTTGATAGTGAACTTCCGTTGTCAGATTGCCAGGGAACCCCTGGTCACCGTCCGGTGAGTGCAGACGGTAGCGCACGTCCGTCGGGGACTGACTGACTATCAGCCAGCGACGATGGCTGAATCCTTCCGGCCCGCCATGTAACTGATGAGGAGGCTGGTTCGGGATCAGAGAATGCTGAGTTCGGGTCAGAAAGGACTGTGCAATCCGGTTCGCATAACGACCGACACAGGCCCCCAGATAGGCTGACTGATGAAGATAATCCTCAGGGGTCGCGCATCCCAGGAGGGCTTCACGGACACTGCCATCGTTCAGAGGCACTCTGGCTGAGAGCCAGGTGGCCCCCAAATCCATAAAGGTGACATCCATACCGTTGGCATTACGTAAGACCGTCACCCGTAACGGCATACCGTCGGGTCCGGGCGGGGTGTGTGCTAACATTCACCGGCTCCTTCTGACGCATGGCAAACATAAAAGGTTTCTTTAATACCGGTTCTGGCTTCGTACTGTCCGGCAACGACGTTGCGGACCTCTTCCACTTTATGCCTGGGGATCAGCGCGACGACACAGCCACCAAACCCGCCTCCGGTCATCCGTACGCCGCCTTCGTCACCGATCACCGATTTAACGATATCGACCAGCGTATCTATCTGCGGCACGGTGATTTCAAAATCATCCCGCATTGAGGCATGGGAATCGGCCATCAGCCGGCCCATGGTGACTAAATCGCCCCGGATGAGGGCTTCGGCAGCATCCAGCGTACGTTGATTCTCGGTCAGAATATGCCGGACCCGCCGTGCCACTACCGGATCAATGTCTGCACTGACGGTGCTGAACCGGGCGAGCGTCACATCCCGTAAAGCTGGCTGGTTAAACAGTCGGGCACCGGTATCGCATTGCTCTCTGCGGGTGTTATATTCACTGCCCACCAGAGTGCGTTTGAAATTAGAGTTAATAATGACCACGGCTGCATTTTCCGGCATCGGTACGGCCCGTGTATCGAGAGTGCGGCAATCCAGCAGCAGAGCATGGTGCTTTTTACCCAGCGCGGAAATCATCTGATCCATAATGCCGCAGTGACATCCGACAAACTGATTTTCGGCTTCCTGACTGATCAGTGCGATTTCTGACGGCGTGAGTGACAGCCCCCATAACTGTTGTATCGCGGTACCTGTGGCCACTTCCAGTGAGGCTGATGAGCTGAGCCCGGCTCCCTGCGGCACATTGCCGCTGACGACCATGTCCATCCCGCCGAATCCCGCCTGTCGCTGCCGCAAATGGCGGAATACCCCCCGGATATAGTTGGCCCAGAGAGGTTCCTGCACCGGCACGATGGGATCGTCAAGGGAGAATTCGTCCATCGCATTGTCATAATCGGCAGCGATGACCCGCACCCGATGATCCTGACGCCGGGCACAACTGATCACCGTCTGGTAATCGATAGCGCAGGGAAGCACAAAACCGTCGTTATAGTCTGTATGTTCACCAATCAGATTTACGCGACCGGGTGCCTGAAAGGTGCGTTCAGGCGGATAACTAAATGCGTCTCTGAAAAGGTTTTCTGTGGTTTCCTTCAGCTGCATATTATTTTGCCTCCCTGTAATGGATATCGCTCACTGCCCGTAATTGTCCGGCAGCCTGTTCCGCGGTTAAGTCCCGTTGTGACTCTGCCAGCATTTCATAACCGACCATAAACTTCCGCACGCTGGCCGAGCGCAATAACGGCGGATAGAAATGGGCATGTAATTGCCAGTGATTGGCAGGATCACCGGTAAACGGCGCGCCGTGCCAGCCCATGGAATAGGGGAATGAGCACCGGAAGAGATTGTCATAGCGGCTGGTCAGTTTTTTCAGGGCAATGGCCAGGTCACTGCTTTGCGCCGCAGATAATTCGTTCAGACGTGAGACTGCGGTTTTCGGCAGCAGTAAGGTTTCAAAAGGCCATGCGGCCCACCAGGGAACCACGGCCAGCCAGTGTTCTGTTTCCACAACTGTCCGCTGCCCGTCAGCCAGTTCACGGCTGACATAGTCCAGTAGCATCGGGGAGCCATGCTTCTCAAAATAGTCGCGCTGCAAACGATCTTCCTGCAAGGCTTCGTTGGGCAGAAAACTGTTGGCCCAGACCTGACCGTGCGGATGAGGGTTTGAGCACCCCATCGCGGCACCTTTATTTTCGAACACCTGAACCCAGGGCCATGACTGACCCAGTTCGCGGGTTTGTTCCTGCCAGGTCCGTATCACTTCGCCGAGGGCTTCAGTGGATAATTCCGGCAGCGTTTTACTGTGATCCGGCGAAAAGCAGATCACCCGGCTGGTACCACGGGCACTTTCACAGCGCAGCAGAGGGTCATCGTTTTCCGGGGCTTGCGGAGTATCGGGCATCAGGGCGGCAAAATCATTGGTAAATACCCAGGTACCGGTATAGTCAGGATTTTTTTCCCCGCCGATACGCGGATTACCTGCACACAAAAAACAGTCCGGATCATGGGCAGGGAGTTTCGCTTCTGCGGGTGTTTCCCGGGCCCCCTGCCAGGGACGTTTAGCCCGATGAGGGGAAACCAGCACCCATTTATCGGCCAGCGGGTTATAGCGGCGGTGCGGATGATCGACCGGATTAAATTCAGACATAATATATTCCTGAGAATCGCCTGGCTGCGGGGTCAGAAAAGCCTGACTCTGACAGTGAGTATAGGATGGATTTTTGAGTAGTGTGGAGTAATGGAAACGTTTACACAAGAGAGCTTAGGTTGTTTTCAGAGATTTTAACCGTTACCGGGGCGAGAAAGACGGCAGGGATAACTCAAATGACGGGAAGATCAGCTTCCCGTCGGGAAAGGATCAGGACGTCAGGGCGTCCTGCTGATACGTGTAGCGCTGCCCGTCCGCCACGAAGCTCAGACGATGGGTAATACAGTCCGGGGCATCTTCTGCATGGTGGGAGACAAACAGTAATTGTGTGCGCCCCTCACCGATCAGAATATTGATAAACCGGCGAACCAGTTGCCGGTTAATAGCATCCAGTCCCTGTAAGGGTTCATCAAGGATCAACAGGCGCGGATGTTTTACCAGCGCCCTGACTATCAGAACTAAACGTTGCTGACCCCAGGACAAACTGTGGAAAGGGGCATCCGCCAGCGCATTATTCATACCCAGCAATGCTAACCACCCGCTCGCCAGATGCTTCTGGCGATCTGATACCGCTTCATATAGCCCGATAGAGTCAAAGAAACCGGACAGAATGACGGTTCTTACCGAAGCACTGACCCGATATTCCAGGTGCAGGCTGCTGCTGACATACCCGATATGTTGTTTGATATCCCAGATGGTCTCACCGCTGCCACGACGGATGCCAAACAATATCAGGTCATTGCTGTAGCCCTGCGGATGGTCGCCGGTGATCAGGCTGAGCAGTGTTGACTTTCCTGCACCGTTCGGCCCGATAATCTGCCAGTGTTCACCCGGACTAACCTGCCAGTCCAGGCCATCAATGACGGGTTTATCTTCCCAGGAAACCCGGCCATTACGCAGGATCACCGGCGGTATCGCGTCCTGATCACTTTGCAGGGTGGCCAGGTTATCCGGCTCCGGCAAGGCAACGGAGTGCAGATTTTCACTGTGTGCCAGCTGAGCGACCAGCGCTTCTGCCAGTACCTGCTGACGGGGGCCGGTATAGCTTAGGGTGCATTCCGCCAGAACGCCCACATGGTCAATAAACTCCGGGATATCTTCGAAACGATTCAGTACCAGAACTAATGTTGTTCCCTGCTCATACAGGCTGTTCAGTAACCGGGTCAGATTTTGCCGGGAAAGTACATCCAGACCATCGAAGGGTTCATCCAGCACCAGCAGATCCGGGGCGACCATCAGTGCCTGACAGAGAAGCGTTTTACGGGTTTCCCCGGTGGACAGAAATTTAAACGGGCGATCCAGCAACGGTCGGATCCCCAGCAGATCGCTTAGTTCCAGGCAGCGTGTCTCATCCTGCACACTGTCCATAATAATATCGCGGGTCAGCCTGCCCTGATCATTTTCCCCCTCACTGAACAGATCGGTATTACTGCGTTGCCACTCATCGGCCACCAACCGGGAAAGCTGTTCCAGTGACAGCCGGGTCACCCGCGGAAAGTCCTCAGCCAGTTCACCCCGTTCCGGCGGCAACTCCCCGGCAATGGCTTTTGCCAGTGACGATTTCCCGCTACCGTTGGTGCCGACAAAGGCCCAGCTCTCACCGGCGCGGATATTCAGTTGCTCAATCTCAAGCGTCCGGTGTTTACCTAAACGGAATGAGCCTTGCGAAATATGAAATGATGCCATGTTATATACCAATTTACGCACTGTTTTACACAGTTGTATCCGGCAGGCTGGCGGATGTCAAACATTCACTTTGTGCGATTATCTTCTCCGGGAAGATTAATTCAGGCTGGCCAGTAAGGCATTGGCGGCGTCGAAACTGGCCCAGGCGGGCTGACCTTCGGTGAAATTTGTCTCTCCGGGGGGCAGGGTAGCGCAGAGAGTCTCGCCGTTTGCCAGTTGCATCAGAACTTCGGTGCCGGTGTGGCCGGGTGTGATCGCGGAAATCGTCACCGGAAACTGATTTTCCTCCCCGGCCGGGCGGTGATGTACTTTCAGCCAGGGCGCCTTAATCAGCACCAGCACCTCTTTATCCGGCATTATCTGTAACCGTTCGCCACTCCCGTGAGTGATAGTTACCTGCACACGGGTATGTTTATCACTCAGTAATACCGTGATGGTTTCCAGCACACCGTCTGAGTGGCGATCGGCGACGGTACCGGACAACTGATTACGGGCACTGGTTTGTAATGAGAAGCGTGAGATAGCACCCGGCAGGCTGTTCAGAGGCTGGTTGTCTTCCTGCAGCACATCAAATGCTTTCTGCTGGATCTGTTCCAGTAACTGATATAACCGGAGCATCCGTCGGCCATAGACCGTGAGGTGGGCACCGCCACCGCCTTTTCCCCCGGCAACCCGTTCGACAATGGTTTGTTCAGCCAGGGTATTCATTGCATCAATCGCATCCCAGGCGGTTTTGTAACTGATTTCCGCCAGCCGGGCTCCCCGTGAAATAGAACCGGTCTCTTCAATCGCCAGCAGCAGCCTGATCCGCCGGGGGTCAGCAAACAGCTTGTTGCTGAGATGGATCACCAGAGAGATATTTGCCTGCATGATAATTCCTTTGTGGATTTCACCTGACTCGTGTCATCGGCAGGACAGGTGAGCTACGCAGTAATGAAATGTAAAAGCACAAAAAGCAATGGGCATTCCCCGGGGCAGTCGATAAACTACCTCTTTTATAAACAGACTGAGGTTCATATGCTGGAACTGCTTCAAAGCCTGTTGATGGCCATTATTATGGTACCGGTCGTGACGGCCGTTATGCTTGGGTTAATTTACGTGCTGGGTGAGTTGTTTAACCTGATTTCAGGTTCCCGCCGTAATAATGACCAGGCGTCTCATTCGACGACCCACTGATTGACGTGATGCGACCTGTCCGCAGGGGCAGGCCGTATCGGTGAACCGTGCTATCTTATAAAACCTTCTGATATATTGCTTCGGCAATCGACGGATGATTATTATCACCAATGACCCATCCGGCCCGGGCTTTAATCGCATCATCCGCATTCCCCATAGCCACACCGAGACCGGCACTTTCCAGCATACTCAGGTCATTGTAGTTATCCCCGAAAGCAATAACATCCTGCATTGACAGTCCACGGCTTGTCAGCCATTCCTGCAGGCGTTTTCCCTTACTGTTTCCCCGTTGGGCAATATCGACCTGGTCCACCCAGGACCATTCACAGGTCACTCCGGCTTCGTCGGTGATGTGCTGTACAAAGGCATGCAGTTGCTGAGTATCCTGATGAGAGAGGGCAAATTTCCATAACCGTTTAGCCTGACGGGCCGCCTCACTCAGGGAGGGGACCTGACGAAAGACCGGGCGCTGAGCTTCCGGCAGTTTTTCGCCCCACGCCTGAGTACGTATCACGTGCGGGGTTGGCTGCTGGTAGAGCATGGCATCATCCGCATAAAGTAACCCCGTGATGCGATACGTTTCCAGACTACGGATGATCTTCTCTGCCTGCCCGACGGTCATCGGATCAT
Organism: Tatumella sp. UCD-D_suzukii; assembly: GCF_000611875.2. NCBI lineage: Bacteria > Pseudomonadati > Pseudomonadota > Gammaproteobacteria > Enterobacterales > Erwiniaceae > Tatumella > Tatumella sp. UCD-D_suzukii. The sequence continues at coordinate 162,063 of NZ_JFJX01000053.1, read as the reverse complement.
TGGCTAAGACCTGCTGCTGCGGATAATCATACAGATAGGTCCCGTTGCAACAGATCGCCGGGGTGGTTAACTGCAGTGCCTGATAAAACGGGTGAATTGCACTGTGATGGCGGCCGGTAGCAAGAATAATGTCAACGCCGGACTGCTGTGCTTTGTGAAGCGCTTCCAGGGTTTCCGGCAGGATAGTTTTTGCGGAATTCAGTAACGTTCCGTCCAGATCGAGGGCAATAACGCGATAGTTCATAAAATCTGTACCTGCTCCTGATGAGTTTCACAGAGTTTAACCCGGCAGCGGAAGTGCTACCAAAAAAGTGGGTATCAATAAATCATTTTTTGCGGTGGCATATTGCGATAGAGTGGGGTGAACCCGAAAGAGACATATTCCAGGTAAGGAGAATACATGCAACAAGTTATTTATACCGCCAGCCCCGAAAGTCAGCAAATTCATGTCTGGCAACTCTCTGAGGCAGGAGCGCTGACTTTATTGCAGGTGATTGATGTCAACGGGCAGGTACAGCCAATGGTCGTTCATCCGACTAAACCGGTGCTTTATGTGGGCGTACGTCCCGAATTCCGCGTTATCGCTTATACTATCGGCGCTGATGGTTGTCTGACCGAAGCCGGACAGGCAGCACTTCCGGGCAGCCCGACATATCTTTCCACGGATCACGCGGGGAATGCTCTGTTCACCGCGTTTTATCATGACGGATTGATAAGCGTTACTCCGCTGGATGCTCAGGGATCACCGCAGGACGTCAGTCAGGTGATCAGTGGGCTGGACGGCTGCCATTCCACCAATATCAGCAACGATGACTCACTGCTGTTTGCTCCGGCCCTGAAGCAGGACAGAGTCTGTGCATTCCGCTGGAGCCATGAACATCAGCTGACCGAACCTGCCAGCGCAGAGATAGCAACAGTCGCAGGTGCGGGCCCCCGCCATATGGCGTTTCATCCGGCCGGCCAGTATGCCTATCTGGTGAATGAACTCGACAGCACGGTCAGCGTCTTAAAACTGACTCCGCAGGGCGCAGAAACCGTGCAGACTCTGGATATGATGCCTGACGATTTCAATGACACGCGCTGGGCTGCGGATATCCATCTCACCCCGGATGGCCGTTTCCTTTATGCCTGTGACCGTACCAGCAGTACGATCACCGTTTTCTCTGTCAGCGCCGACGGTGCAGCACTGACCATTGAAGGATACCAGCCGACCGAAACACAACCCCGAGGCTTTAATATCGACGGCGAGGGCCGGTTTGTGATTGCTGCCGGACAGAAATCGCATCACATCGAAGTCTATGCTATTTCTCAGCAGAATGGTCTGCTCACGCCTCTCAACCGCTATGCGGTAGGCCAGGGCCCGATGTGGGTGACACTGTATTCACCGGATGTGGCTTAGTTTTCTGGCCCCGGCCGGAAACAGAACACCGGGAGCCGCTGCCTCAGGCGGCTCCCGGTGAGTCACTAAACTGTTGCCGTTCTCCGTGGACAGTGTCCTGCGGGGGGCGAATACAGGTTATGCGTTGCGTAGCGTTGACGGATAACGCGGGTGCAGAATGGGCGATGATCCCGGCCCGTGTGGCCAAAGGTGCAATGCCGGTCAGTGACCGAACAGCTCAGGTTTTTCTATGGCCTTACGGATAGCGCCGGTCAGTTGTGCCAGCTCCTGCGGCTGAATAATATAAGGGGGCATCAGGTAAATCAGCCGGCCGAACGGGCGGATCCAGACCCCTTCATTGACAAAAAACTGCTGAATATCGGCCATTTTTACGGGCTGATGACATTCCACCACCCCGATAGCACCCAATACCCGGACATCAGCCACCTGAGGATGGCCCTTTAGCGGCATCAGTTCTGTGCAGAGCTGGCGTTCAATAGCGGCCACCTGCGCCGGCCAGTGACCTTCTTCCAGCAGTTCAATACTGGCACAGGCGACAGCGCATGCCAGCGGATTTCCCATAAAGGTCGGCCCATGCATAAAGCAACCGGCAGGACTGAGACTGATTTTTTCCGCGATCGCTTCACGGGTCAGTACCGCAGAGAGTGTCATCGTCCCCCCGGTCAGTCCTTTCCCCAGGCAAAGAATATCCGGGGAAATCCCCGCGTGCTCACAGGCAAATAACCGGCCGGTACGTCCGAATCCGGTGGCAATTTCATCGGCGATCAGTAATACCCCGTAATGATCGCATAATTCACGAAGCCGGCGCAGATAATCGGGATGATAAAAACGCATGCCCCCGGCCCCCTGGACAATAGGCTCCAGGATCACCGCGGCCAGGCTGGCATGGTGCGCCTCAAGTAACTGTTGTGTCTCATGCATATCCCCGCTTTGCCAGGGGCCTGTGAAACGGCTTTGCGGGGCCGGGGCAAACAGATGTTCGGGCAGATAGCCCTTCCATAAGGCATGCATCGAATTGTCCGGGTCACACACCGACATGGCGGCAAACGTATCCCCATGGTAGCCCTGACGAATGGTCATAAACTTCTTTCGTGGCTGGCGGTCACCGCTGTAGTACTGGACGGCCATTTTCATCGCGACTTCCACCGCCACAGATCCTGAATCGGCCAGAAAGACCTTATCCAGCCCGTCGGGAGTGATACGAACGAGCTTTCTGCTCAGTTCAATGGCTGCCGGGTGGGTAATGCCGCCAAACATGACATGAGACATGCGGCTTATCTGCTCTGTCATGGCCCTGTTCAGTCGCGGGTGGTTATAGCCATGGATTGCTGCCCACCAGGACGACATCCCCTCGGTCAGGGTGCGGCCATCGGCCAGCGTCAATGTCGAGCCTTGTGCAGAAATCACCGGATAACAGGGCAGGGGATCGATCATCGAAGTATAGGGATGCCAGATGTGTTGACGATCAAAATGAAGATCTTCGGCTGTTAACATAAACTTGTAAACCAAAACTAAAAGATTTAGTTTACAAGTATACGCATAATCATCGTGGTTGTTAACTATCCGGAGCATGTCATGTCACAACGCTGGACCTTATCCCGCGCCAACGCATTGTTTGAAAAACCCTTTCTGGAGCTAATGTTTGAGGCTCAGCAGATCCACCGGCAACATTTTGATCCCGGCAGCGTACAGGTCAGTACCTTACTGTCGATCAAAACCGGTGCCTGTCCGGAAGACTGTAAATACTGCCCGCAGAGTGCCCGTTATAAGACCGGTCTGGGATCCGAAAGGCTGATGGAGGTGCAGGAAGTCCTGGCGTCAGCACGTAAAGCGCGGGAGGCCGGATCCGGCCGTTTTTGTATGGGGGCGGCCTGGAAAAATCCGCACGATCGGGATATGCCCTACCTGGAACAGATGGTTGCCGGGGTGAAAGCGATGGGTATGGAAACCTGCATGACGCTGGGTACCCTGACCCCGGCACAGGCGGAGCGGTTAGCCGGGGCCGGGCTGGATTTTTATAATCATAACCTGGATACCTCTCCTGAGTTTTACGGCAGTATCGTCACGACCCGCAGTTATCAGGAACGTCTGGATACCCTGGAAACCGTCAGAGATGCCGGCATTAAAGTCTGTTCCGGGGGGATCGTCGGGCTGGGGGAAACCGTTAACGATCGTGCCGGGCTGCTGGTTCAGCTGGCGAACCTGCCGGTGCCGCCGGAAAGTGTCCCCATCAATATGCTGGTGAAAGTGAAAGGCACCCCGCTGGCCGACAACGAAGATGTCTGTCCGTTTGATTTTATCCGCACCATTGCAGTCGCGCGCATCATGATGCCATCCTCTTATGTCCGGCTTTCTGCAGGGCGGGAACAGATGAATGAACAGACTCAGGCCATGTGTTTTATGGCCGGCGCAAACTCCATCTTTTACGGCTGTAAATTACTGACAACCCCGAATCCTGAAGAAGATCATGACATGAAACTGTTCCGTAAACTGGGGCTCAGGCCGGAGCAGAGTGATACCGACCAGGGGGACAGGGCACGGGAAGAGTCGCTAAAGCAGGCATTGCTCACCGCCGATACCCCGATGTTTTATAACGCGGCGGCGCAATGAGCTGGCAGCAACGCCTGACTCAGGAGCTTCAGCAGCAACGGAATGCCGGACTCTGGCGGACGCGGCTCCCTGTTACTCCGCTGGCCGGGGGCCGGGTTCGGGCCGGGGAGACGGAATTTCACCATTTCTCATCGAATGATTATCTCGGACTGAGTCATCACCCGGAGATTATTTCTGCCTGGCAGCAGGGGCTTAGCCGGTGGGGAGCCGGTGCCGGCGCGTCAGGGCATGTGACCGGGCATACCCCGGTTCATCAGCAGCTGGAAGAGACGCTGGCCGGATGGCTGGGGTTTCCGCAGGCGCTCTTGTTTCAGTCCGGATTTGCCGCGAATCAGGCTCTGGTGTTTTCACTGGCACAAGCAACGGATCGGCTGCTGGCTGACAAACTGATGCATGCCTCGTTTCTGGAGGCCGCGCATCTGAGTCCGGCGAACCTGCGCCGTTTCCGTCACAACTCTCTGAGCAGCCTGACGCAATTACTCCGTTCTTCCTGTGACGGAGAAAGCCTGATCGTCACCGAAGGGGTGTTCAGTATGGACGGTGACCAGGCGCCTCTGGCCGCACTTCGCCAGCTGGCCGACCGTTCGGGGAGCTGGCTGGTGGTGGACGATGCTCATGGGTTTGGCGTTTGTGGTCCTCAGGGCCGCGGGAGTTGCTCACAGCAACAGATCCGCCCGGATATCCTGGTGGTGACTTTCGGTAAGGCTGCGGGCATTAGCGGGGCCGCAATTCTCTGCGGGCCGGAGCTGGCAGACTACCTGCGACAAAAAGCGAGGCATCTGATTTATAGTACCGCGATGCCCCCGGCACAGGCGGTCGCTATCGACACCGCACTGAGGCTGGTGGCCGGAGGAGACGAGCTGCGTGAGAAGCTGCAACAGAATATTGCCTGCTTTCGTCAGCTGGCAGCGGATCTCCCCTGGGCTTTGGCTCCTTCAGAAAGTGCTATCCAGCCATTGATCATCGGCGATAATCAGGCGGCTCAGCAGCTGGCGATGACCCTGCGCCGGGGCGGGGTCTGGGTCAATGCTATACGGCCTCCGACCGTTCCGGCAGGCAGTGCCCGATTACGGATAACGCTTTCAGCCGCTCATCAGCCGGAACAAATCAGACAATTAGCGGAGCAACTGTATGCTGCGGCCCGCTGAGATGAGTGAAAAACTGAACATAGATAAAGCTGCCATCGGGCGGGCCTTTGGCCGGGCGGCGGCCACTTATGATAGTTATGCCATGCTGCAACGTCTTTGCGGGGATCGTCTGCTGGAAATGGCACCGCCCCCGCAACACGGGAGGGTGCTGGATGCCGGATGCGGCAGCGGCTGGTACAGCCGCTATTTTCGCCGTCAGGGGCATTACGTCACTGCCCTGGATATTTCATCGCAGATGCTGACCGTTGCCCGACACCGGCAGGCGGCTGACAGCTTCGTGCAGGCCGACCTGGATGCGTTACCTTTCGGACCCGGCAGTTTCGACATGGTCTGGAGCAATTTAGCGTTGCAGTGGAGCGGCAATTTGCAACAGTGTCTTGGACGGTTATTGTCCGCTTTAGTCCCCGGCGGAGGTTTGCGGTTTTCCACGCTGCTGGCGGGATCGCTACCCGAGGTTGATCTCGCCTGGCAGGCGCTGGATGGAAGTACGCACATCAATCGTTTCCTGACAAAAGCGGCCGTTGAGCAGGCGACTGCCGGATATGGTATCTCGCTGTTCAGCGAAACGATCACATTGCATTTTCCGGATGCGAAATCCGCGCTCTGGTCACTGAAAGGGGTGGGTGCCAGCCATCTTCATCAGCGGAGCACCGGCAAACCGTTAACGCGGCATCGCCTTGCGCTGCTGGATGCCGCCTGGCCGAAAGACGGACAGGGCTACCGGTTAAGTTATCAGTTATTGTATGGAGTCAAAGGATGAAAAATTGCTGGTTTATCACAGGCACCGACACGGATGCCGGCAAGACGGTGGCAACCTGCGGGTTATTACAGGCAGCCGCGCAACGGGGATGGCGGGCCGCGGGTTACAAACCGGTAGCTTCCGGGGCGGAGATGACCGCGGAGGGATTACGTAACCGGGACGGGCTGTTGCTGCAACGCTACAGTCTGTCGGGGCTGCACTACGCTGAGATTAACCCGTTAACTTTCGCAGAGGCAACCTCACCGCATATAGTCAGTCAGGCGGAGAACCGGCCGGTAACAGCACAGGCGATGTCTGCAGGATTACAGCATCTGAAAACCAAAGCGGACTGGATTGCTGTTGAAGGGGCAGGTGGCTGGTTTACCCCTCTGGGTGAAGGGTTTCTTTATCCTGAATGGGTTATCCGTGAGCAACTCCCGGTTATTCTGGTGGTGGGGATGAAGCTTGGCTGTATCAATCATGCACTACTGACGGCGGAGGCGATACAGGCATCCGGACAGGTGCTGGCGGGCTGGATAGCCAGCAATGTACAGCCGCCGCAATACCGGCATCAGCCATACCTGCACACACTGATGCACTCTCTTCCGGCGCCTTTGCTGGGGGAGATCCCGCACTTAACTGACGATACGGAGTTTTCATCCTGCGGTCGCTATCTTGATTTGCCGAAGAGTATCAGGTCAGCCACTTATTGATCATTCCCTCATCCAGTTGGGCCACCCGGCCGGTGGCCACATTCCGTCCGCGATGCAGTAATAAAAAGTAATCCGCAACACGACGGATAAAGGAGACTCTTTGCCCCAGCAGCAGGATGGTCATACCGTACTGATGATTCAGGCAACGCAGCAGGTTGCCCATATCTTCCTCCAGCCAGGGGGACATACCTTCAGTCGGTTCATCCAGGATCAGCAGCTTGGGCTGTAATACCAGCGCCCGGGCAAGGGCCAGTTGCTGCTGTTGATCCGGGGATAAGTCGCCACTACGCTGGTGGCGCAGGTCATACAAATGAGGAAAAAGGTCAAAAATCATCGGCGGGATCGCCAGTGGTCCGTTACTGCGGGCGGCTTTCAGCGCAATCATCAGGTTATCCTCCACACTCATCCGGGAGAAAATATTACGCGCCTGAGGGACATACCCGATGCCCATCCCGGCCCGTTGTTCTGAAGGTTGCAGATTCAGATCGCGGGGCGGGGCGTTTTTTTCCTGCCAGGTCATGGTGCCACTGTTGACCGGCAAATACCCCATAATACAGTTAACGAGGGTGGTTTTACCCATTCCGTGCTGACCGAGCACAGCAGTGCATGAGCCTGGCATCAGATCCAAATCCACATCCCAGAGTGTATGGTTTTGACCGTAAAATTGATTGATAGCACGTAAACTCAGCATCTGTTGAACTCCTCTCGTAGTAAACAAGGCCTGACGAATGAACACGGGACAGCAAGTCCGTGTCATCTCTCCCTCCGGCGACAGCTTTTACCTGATTAAGCAATATCCGGGCCAGCTTTTACGACCCCCCCGGATCGTGAGCCTGCCTGAAAGCGCAGGGGCCTGCAGTACGGTTTTTTCCCGCCTGTGGGCCAGGTTAAGAAATGGTTGCACTTTGTCGGTGCTTCAGTGCAGGTATCGTGGTGCAGCAAAAAGGCTAAAAAGTGATAAAATCTGAGTCAGGGGGCTTGACTGTAGTCAAAAATACCGCGCTGGCAGCGGTTATGAATGCAATGAAACCCGTCGTAAAACGGTAAAAAAAACTTAAAAAAATATTTTTTAACCGGTATTTTCCACCTCCTGCACTTTATGCACAGCAGGTCCTCTCTGGGCTAAAATCAGTTATCCACCATTCCTGTGGATAACTATGTGCATTAGCGTCGTAAAACAGCGCTGACGCAAGGAAATATGCGGGCTGGCAACAGGCTGGCTGTAAACCGGGCTTTTCTTATTATTCTTATTTATTCAACTAGTTAATTAAAAGCAAGTCTTCGCGTATTGCCACCCGGAATTTTGCCATGGCTTTATGACAATCGCTTGACAAAAGGTAAAGGAACAAAGTTCCGGTGGATAACCCGACCGGAGAGATGTTTAGCGGGGGGAAGGGTCTGTTTCAGGGTCTGCGCTGTTAAGTTTTTTTTAACAGAACTGGCTATATATACAGTGTATCGATTGGCATATTTTCAGTCAGCGAGTAAAATAGTTACCCCGCACCGTCAAACGCAACAGGCAGGCATACGATGAGCAAAGTGTTTAAACTCCATTCTGAATTCAGTCCATCCGGTGACCAGCCGGACGCTATCCGGCAACTGGAGGAAGGTCTGGAAGACGGTCTGGCGCATCAGACATTGCTCGGGGTCACCGGATCAGGCAAAACCTTTACGGTCGCCAATGTGATTGCGGACCTTAACCGTCCGACTATGGTACTTGCCCCCAACAAAACGCTGGCGGCACAGTTGTATGGCGAAATGAAAGCCTTCTTTCCTGACAATGCGGTGGAATATTTCGTCTCGTATTATGACTATTATCAGCCGGAAGCTTATGTGCCGAGTTCTGATACCTTTATCGAAAAAGATGCCTCTGTAAATGAACATATAGAGCAGATGCGTCTGTCTGCCACCAAGGCCCTGCTGGAGCGCAAAGATGTTATTGTGGTGGCATCGGTCTCGGCGATTTATGGTCTGGGTGACCCGGATCTGTATCTTAAAATGATGCTGCATCTGACCCGCGGGATGATCATTGATCAACGCAGTATCCTGCGCCGGCTGGCCGAGCTTCAGTACACACGTAACGATCAGGCATTTCAGCGCGGAACGTTCCGCGTGCGTGGCGAGGTGATTGATATTTTCCCTGCAGAATCGGATGAAATTGCCCTGCGGGTAGAGTTATTTGATGATGAAGTCGAGCGGTTATCGATTTTCGACCCGCTGACAGGGCAGATTGCACAGACGATACCGCGTTACACCGTCTACCCGAAAACGCACTATGTGACACCGCGTGAACGTATTGTTCAGTCCATGGAAGAGATTAAAACCGAACTGGCTGACCGGCGCCGGGTGTTACTGGAAAATAATAAGCTGCTGGAAGAGCAGCGTATCGCGCAGCGTACCCAGTTTGATCTGGAGATGATGAACGAACTCGGGTATTGCTCCGGGATTGAAAACTACTCGCGTTATCTTTCCGGACGCGGACCTGGTGAGGCTCCACCGACCTTATTTGACTATCTGCCTGCCGATGGTCTGCTGGTGGTCGATGAGTCTCACGTGACTATTCCGCAGATAGGCGGTATGTATCGCGGAGACCGTGCCCGTAAGGAAAATCTGGTGGAATATGGTTTCCGGCTGCCGTCAGCGCTGGATAACCGGCCACTGAAATTTGAAGAATTTGAAGCGCTGGCACCACAAACTATCTATGTTTCTGCAACGCCCGGGGCCTATGAACTGGAAAAATCCGGCGGGGAAGTGATAGAACAGGTGGTACGTCCGACCGGATTGCTTGACCCGATTATTGAGGTGCGGCCGGTGGCGACTCAGGTGGATGATTTGCTCTCAGAAATCCGTCAGCGGGTGACCCTGAATGAACGTGTGCTGGTGACCACACTGACCAAACGGATGGCAGAAGATCTGACCGAATACCTGGAAGAACATGGTGAGCGGGTCCGTTATCTGCATTCGGATATTGATACCGTTGAGCGTATGGAAATTATTCGCGACTTACGTCTCGGGGAATTCGATGTGCTGGTGGGGATTAACCTGTTACGTGAGGGGCTGGATATGCCGGAGGTTTCGCTGGTGGCTATTCTGGATGCGGATAAAGAAGGTTTCCTGCGTTCGGAACGTTCATTGATCCAGACCATCGGACGTGCCGCACGTAATATCAATGGTAAGGCCATCCTGTATGGCGACCGCATCACACCCTCCATGGCACGGGCCATCGACGAAACCGAACGTCGTCGTGAAAAACAGGAAGCCTGGAATGCGGAGCACGGTATTGTCCCCACGCGGCTGAACAAGAAAGTGACCGATATTCTGGAACTGGGGCAGTCGGCCGGGAAAACGAAAGGGAAATCGCGGGACAAACAGAATGGCCGCGGTGTGGCCGGAAACGGCGGAGAATATGCAGCCTTAACGCCACAGGCCATGCAGAAAAAGATCAGCGAACTGGAAGCCCGTATGCAGCAGCACGCGATGGATCTTGAATTTGAGGAGGCAGCACGGGTCCGCGATGAATTACACGAACTCCGTGCATTGTTTATTGCCACATCTTAGGGTTACGGCGACCTCCCGGCCCTCAACTGAGGGCCTGAACGGCTTTTTCCAGCGCAATATGTAGCAACTGGCGATCATGGCGGTAGCGAATATCACCGGCTTCCAGCGGATGCCGGATAATTGTTCGCCCGTTCAGTCCCGCCGTATCGGTGGCGGGACTGACGACCACGGCATCGATCACCTGACGGCCAATGACCTGTTCCATTTTCATCAGTTTATCGGCCACACTCAATGTCCCGGCAGGACTGATTTCCCGACCGAGGTTGCCGATAAAAATCATCGGGGCGGGAGTCCGACGGAGTGCTGTCGCCATCTGCTCCAGCAGCAGAACCGGCATCAGACTGGTATAAAAACTGCCGGGCCCAATCAGGATCAGGTCAGCTTCGGCAATAGCGCCGATGGCTTCACGGGTTGACTGAACCTGCGGGCAAAGCTCAAGGGTTGCAGGCGTATCTGTCATGGCATCGATGGCAGTTTCACCGTAAACAGCCTGTCCTTTACTGTCAGTGGCCACCAGGTCGACCGGTTGCTCTGACATCGGGATCAGCAGAGCATCCACTTTCAGAACGTTACGGATAAGATTGATGGCTTCCAGCGGGCGCACACTCAGATTATCCAGCGCTTTCAGCATCAGATTACCGAGGTTATGACCTGCCAGTTCACCATTGCCGCTGAAGCGGTATTCAAACATAGCAGAGGCAATACCCGGTTCGGTGATTAACTGGTTCAGACAGTTACGCATATCTCCCCATGCGATACCGCCTTCTGAACGACGGATCCTGCCGGTCGAACCGCCGTTATCTGTCGTGGTGACTATCCCGGTCAGTCTGGAGCCCAGGAAAGAGAGTGAGGACATAACACGGCCTAATCCATGCCCTCCACCGATAGCCACAACACGATCCAAATCTGCCAGTGTGCGGTTCATAACACTCCTTAAATGAGCTGCCATCCTGAGCGGCAAAAGTTTTACAGGATAATGGGTAGAATAAATCAACATCTTCGGTTAAGCATAGTGTATTGAACAGAAGATAAATCTGTGTTTAACCTGTCTGACATCAAATGCCGGCTGACAAACGGCATGGTGCAGGCTGTGCTTTCGCGCTAGAATCGCTGACAGACGATTATCTGTACGGATAATTTACACTCAAAGCCCGTCTGACCTAAGTTTCTCCACGAATATGGCGGTCGGGCCGCAGTCACAAACTGCCAGGGTGCGGGAAGAAATGACCGCATCTCCCGACTTGGAAAGGTGTTCCTGTGTCTTCGTTAATTGATACCTTTGACCGGCGTTTTTACTATTTACGACTGTCCGTGACCGATGTCTGTAACTTCCGCTGCACCTATTGCCTGCCGGAGGGTTACCGGCCACAGTCTGTCCGTAATAAAGGTTTTTTATCCCTGGATGAAATCCGCCGGGTCAGCCGGGCATTCGTAGCCGCCGGAACGGAAAAGATCCGCCTGACAGGGGGAGAGCCCTCTTTGCGGCGGGATTTCACTGAAATCATCGCTGCGGTCAGGGAAAACCCTGAGCTGCGTAAGATTGCGATGACGACCAACGGTTATCGTATGCAGCGCGATATTCAGCAGTGGCGGGATGCCGGGCTGACCGCCGTGAATGTCAGCATTGACAGCCTCGATGCCCGCCAGTTCTATGCCATCACCGGGCAGGATAAACTGCACCAGGTGATGGGCGGCATCGATGCCGCCTTTGAGGCCGGTTTTGCACAGGTTAAAGTTAATACCGTGCTGATGAAAGATCTCAACAGCCATCAGCTTCACATGTTTCTTGACTGGATAAAATCACGACCGATCCAGTTGCGCTTTATTGAACTGATGGAAACCGGTGAGGGCAGTGCACTGTTCAGAAAACATCACGTTTCCGGAGAGGTTATCCGTCAGCAACTGCTGCATCTGGGCTGGCAATTACAGGCCAGGGCAAAAGATGATGGCCCGGCACAGGTCTTCTCCCATCCGGATTACCAGGGCAGCATCGGTCTTATCATGCCGTATGAAAAAGACTTTTGTCTGAGCTGCAACCGGCTGCGGGTGTCGGCCATCGGCAACCTGCACCTCTGTCTGTTCGGTGAGCACGGCATACCGCTGCGCGATTTACTGGCAGATGATCAGCATCAGGATGAATTACTGGCCAGGATCCGTCAAAGCCTGGGCCGGAAAAAACAGACCCATTTTCTGCACCAGGGGAATACCGGGATCACGCAGAACCTGTCGTTTATTGGTGGATAATCAGGAGAGACAGAATGAGTAAATCCCCGAAAGAGTTTGTGCCGTTATCCGTGGCGATCATGACCGTTTCTGACAGCCGTGATGCCTCGCAGGACAGCTCAGGTGACTATTTAGCAGAAGCTATCCGTGAGGCGGGGCATCAGGTAGCTGAGCAGCTTATCTGCCCTGATAATCGTTACTCTATCCGGGCCGGTGTCTCCCGCTGGATTGCCAGTGAGCAGGTGCAGGTCATTATTATCAACGGTGGCACCGGCTTCCATCCCAAAAACAGTACGCCCGAGGCCATTGAACCTCTGCTCGACCGCACTATTGAGGGGTTTGGTGAGCTGTTCCGGATGGTTTCGTACGAAGATATCGGCGCGGCGACGCTGCAGTCCCGGGCACTGGCGGGCCTTGCTAATCAGACACTGATATTTGCGCTGCCCGGCTCCACCAGTGCCTGTCGTCAGGCCTGGGAGCGGATTATCTGCTCACAAATCGATGCCACCACCCGTCCCTGTAATTTTGTTTCTCAGCTTAAGAAAATCTGATTATGTCCCAACTCACCCATATCAACCGTGCCGGCGATGCACACATGGTCGATGTCTCGGCCAAATCTGAGACAGTACGTGAAGCACGTGCAGAAGCTTACGTTTGTATGCATCCGCAGACCCTGCAGATGATCATTGACGGCAGCCACCACAAAGGCGATGTCTTTGCCACGGCGCGGATTGCCGGCATCCAGGCCGCTAAGCGCACCTGGGAGCTTATCCCTCTCTGTCATCCGCTGATGCTCAGCAAAGCAGAAGTGACACTGACTCCGTTACCTGACAGCGCTCAGGTACACATTGAAGCCGTTTGCCGGCTGACCGGTAAAACCGGCGTGGAAATGGAAGCGCTGACTGCGGCGTCCGTCGCGGCACTGACTATTTACGATATGTGCAAAGCCGTGCAGAAAGATATCGTGATTGACGGGGTGAGGCTGGTCAGTAAGACCGGCGGTAAATCCGGAGATTTCAGGGCGGGTGACCATGATTAATGTGTTATTTTTTGCCCGCGTTCGTGAGCTGGCCGGACGTTCAGAACTTAAGGTCGCGTCCGTTTACCCGGATGTTGATGCGTTACATCAGCATCTGGTGACTCTGGATGACCCTTTGGCCCTGGCACTGGAAAAAGAAAAATTGCTGGTGGCTGTTAACCAGACCCTGGTCTCTTTCAGTCATCCCCTGAATGACGGGGACGAAGTGGCTTTCTTTCCGCCTGTAACCGGAGGTTAAGGGATGACGAGTAAGACAATGATCAGGGTCGGGGAAGCACCGTTCTCCCTCGCCGATGTTTACCAGTGGCTGTCAGCCAGTGATGAAGACGGGGCTATCGTGACCTTCACCGGAAAAGTGCGCAATCATAATGCCGGTGACAGCATCGCGACCCTGACGCTTGAGCATTATCCGGCCATGACAGACAAAGTGCTGCACGATATTGCCACCCGGGCTCGGGAGCGTTGGCCCTTACAGCAGGTCGCCATTATCCATCGGGTAGGGTGCCTGGCACCGGGCGATGAGATTGTGCTGGTGGGCGTCAGTTCAGCGCATCGCAGCAGCGCGTTTGCCGCGGCCAGTTATATTATGGATATTCTGAAAACGCAGGCACCCTTCTGGAAACGGGAAGCCACTGCGCAGGGGGATCGCTGGGTGAGTTCGCGGGAAAGTGATGAACAGGCGGCTAAGCGCTGGGAAGATCCACGGTGAGTATGTTAGCCGTGATCCCGCCGATCAGCGCTCTGCGGCCGTTATTACCGGGTCGCGGCAGTCTGCGACATTATTCTGCGCTGCTGTGCATCGGGTTACTGACGCTGGCAGGTTGCAGCCAGCATCAGCCTTCTGTGCCGGCCGAAAAGCCAGCCGTGGTCAAAGCCCGGGTTCAGCATCTGCTTCCGCCGGCGGTCAGAGATAAAGCCGGCTGGTCGGAAGATATCTACCAGGCCTTCAGCCATCAGAAACTTCCCCCGTCAGCGCAAAACCTTTGTGCGGTCATTGCTGTTGCCGGGCAGGAGTCCGGGTTTAATGCAGATACCCCGGTCAATGGTCTGCCAGCGATTGCGATGAAAGAGATTTATCGCCGGGCTGCAGCGCTTTACATACCGCAATTTGTCGTAGATACGGCCCTGAAGATCCCTTCCCCGGATGGAAAAAGTTACGCTCAACGCCTGCATTCGGTGCGTAATGAGCAACAGCTGAGTGCGATTTTTGATGACCTTATCGGTACGGTGCCGATGGGACAACGGCTGTTTGGCAATCTGAATCCTGTTCATACCGCCGGGCCGATGCAGGTGAGTATTGCTTTTGCCGAACAACATGCTGCCGGTTACCCGTGGCCGGTGGATAAAACACTGCGCCGTGAAGTCTTCAGTCGTCGGGGCAGTGTCTGGTTCGGAACACTCCATCTGCTGGGCTACCCCGTTGATTATCCGTCGATGATTTATCGCTTTGCCGATTATAATGCCGGCTGGTATGCCAGCCGGAATGCCGCGTTCCAGGCGGCTGTGATGCAATTAACCGGGCGCAGACTGGCGCTGGACGGTGACCTGATCCGTTATGACGGTGACGGGGTTGGCAGTACAGAAAAAGCGGTGCTGAGCCTGCAGAGCCGCCTCGGGATCAGTGCTTCTTCACTTCGTCATCAGCTGACCCTGGGAGAAGACCCTGAGTTTTCCCAAAGCACGGTCTGGAAACAAGTCTTCCGGCTGGCAGACAAACAGAACGGACGTCCGCTGCCGCGGGCCAGGTTGCCAGGCATTGAACTGGAAAGTCCGAAAATTACCCGTCAGCTAACCACGGCTTGGTATGCTGAGCGGGTAAATACCCGCTACAGGCAATGTCTGGCACGGGGTTAACCCTTCACTGGCACAGTCACAGTGATTTGTGCCACACTTAGGCATCAGTTTACTTATGTAATGAGGTGGAGCATGGAGCGATATCAACGTCAGGATAATTCAGCGTTACAACGGGCCGGTACCGGGCTGCAAACTTACATGGCTCAGGTCTATGGCTGGATGACCTGCGGGCTATTGCTGACGGCCTTTGTCAGCTGGTTTGCTGTCAGAACGCCCCGGGTCATGGAGTTTGTTTTCTCCAGTCAGATCACCTTTTTCGGCCTGATTATTCTTCAGTTGGCGGTGGTCTTTGTCCTTTCCGGACTGGTGCATAAAATGAGCGGGGCGCTTGCCACGGGGTTGTTTATGCTCTATTCGGCACTGACCGGACTGACCATGGCCAGCATCTTTCTGGTGTACACCTATTCATCGATTGCCACCACGTTCTTTGTGACTGCCGGAATGTTTGGTGCCATGACTCTGTATGGCTACACCACAAAACGTGATCTCAGCAAGATGGGCAGTCTGTTGTTTATGGCGCTGATCGGGATCCTGGTGGCTTCTCTGGTGAACTACTGGCTGAAGAGCCCGGCGTTAATGTGGGCCATTACTTACATTGGTGTGGTGGTTTTTGTCGGTCTGACCGCCTATGACACCCAGAAACTGAAATATATGGGTGAGAACATCAATATCGATGATAAAGAAAATCTGCGTCGTTACAGCATCGTCGGCGCGCTGACGCTTTATCTGGACTTCATCAACCTGTTTATGATGTTGCTGCGGATCTTCGGTAATCGCCGCTAATTCCTGTTCATTTTGTGCCGGGGCCTTAGGGCCCCTTTTTATTGCCTGTCTGCCACGGCAACCCGGTATAACAACATGCTTAATTCCCGGCATTTTGAAGGCTCTGAGGGCGTGCGGAGCGATAAAAAAATATTCTGCTACAGCGTACTGAATTCAGGGGGTTGCAGAGGAATATCTCACTGCCGGAATTTTGCAAAATTGCAAAAAATTCAAAAAAAGTGATTTTTATGGCATAATGCCGTTTCTGAGTCTAAGCCGGATTAGCGAAAACTGGTGTCTGAGTCACAAAAAAACACCCGTAAAAATTAAAAAACAGGCTCTTTTTTTAAAACTGGATTAGTCTGAATAATCCTGACCGGCGATGCCGGTGTGTATGGGCGGCTAAACAGTCTGCCAGGAGAGAAAAATGAAATGGTCTAACCGTGTTCAGATTATCACTGGGCAAACCTGCTTCCATATTGCAATGCATCTGAGTGTTGTTGTGTTCCTGATTTGGGGATGGAAACACCAGTTATTATCTGAAGTCAGCGCGGGTCTGGTGGCGGCTTACGTCATCGTACTGGTCGCGATGATGGTAACGCAGCGTATCGCACGTCTGCGACTGATTGGCGATTATCTTGAAGAAGCCAGCACGACTTATTATTTCGGTGCGGCAATGTTAACTCTGTTCTTACTGTCCCGGGTGGTCCACAATCCATTACTGGTAGGGGCGCTGGGGGTTGTCATGTTGGTGGGTCCGGCCCTGATTTCCTTACTGGCGAAAGAGCCGGTTCGTCATACCGAAAACAAACGCAGTTAATCTTTCTTAACGATGGCAGTTCACTACGGCCGGTCAGGTTTTAACAGACCGGCGCTATTGATAGGTAATGACACTCGCGCAGTGCTCCTAACTCTGGTAGACTGCCTGTATTATGCATCGTAGTTTTTGCCACTGACTCATCCCTGAGTCACATAACACTACCCCCTGAAAACTGCGCCGTAAATTTACGGTCAGGGCGTTCCGGAGTAACTATTTCCCATGTCTTTTGAATCTCTCGGCCTAAGCGCCGACATCCTGCGTGCTGTCAGCGAACAAGGCTACAGTGAACCTACACCTATTCAGCGTCAGGCGATCCCTGTTGTGCTGGCAGGGGGGGATTTACTGGCAAGCGCTCAGACCGGTACCGGTAAAACTGCCGGCTTTACCTTGCCAATGCTGCAGCGGTTATCTACAACCCCTGCGGTGGCGAAAGGGCGTCGCCCCGTACGTGCATTGATCCTGACACCGACCCGTGAACTGGCGGCTCAGGTCGGGGAGAATGTGCGTGAATACAGTCGCTATCTGAACATGCGTTCACTGGTGGTCTTCGGCGGTGTCAGCATTAATCCGCAGATGATGAAGCTGCGCGGCGGTGTGGATATCCTGGTGGCGACCCCGGGCCGCCTGCTGGATCTTATCCATCAGAATGCCGTTGATATTTCTACTGTCGAAATCCTGGTGCTGGATGAAGCTGACCGGATGCTGGATATGGGTTTCATTCATGATATCCGTCGTGTACTGGCTAAGTTACCTCCGCGCCGTCAGAACCTGTTGTTCTCCGCCACCTTCTCGGATGAGATCAAAGCGCTGGCTGAAAAACTGCTGGATCGTCCGTCCCTGATTGAAGTGGTCCGTCGTAATACTGCCTCTGAACAGGTCAGTCAGCAGGTTCACTTCGTGGACAAAAAACGTAAGCGGGAACTGCTTTCGTATCTGATCGGTCGTGATAACTGGCAGCAGGTGCTGGTATTTACCCGAACCAAACACGGGGCGAACCATCTGGCCGAACAGCTGAGTAAAGACGGTATTACTGCGGCAGCTATTCACGGTAACAAAAGCCAGGGCGCTCGTACCCGGGCACTGGCTGATTTCAAAACCGGCGCTGTCCGTGTCCTGGTGGCGACGGATATCGCGGCCAGGGGAATTGATATCGAAGAACTGCCTCACGTAGTGAACTACGAACTGCCGAATGTGGCGGAAGACTATGTTCACCGTATCGGTCGTACCGGCCGTGCTGCATCCACCGGTGCTGCCTTATCACTGGTATGTGTTGATGAACATAAACTGCTGCGTGATATTGAACGTTTACTGAAACGTGAAATCCCGCGTCTGGCACTGCCTGGCTTTGAGCCGGATCCGTCCATCAAGGCTGAACCCATCCAGAATGGTCGCCAGGGGGGACGTGATCGTCGTCCGGGTGGCGGCGGACAGGGCCCTCGCGGTCAGTCATCCCGCAAACCAGGCGGTGATAACGGTAAACCACGGACGAATAATGCGAGCCCGCGGCCGCCACGTCGTTCGCAGGGACCGAAAAAGACTGAACGGACCTGATCCTATGCGGGTATTACTGGCGCCTATGGAGGGCGTGCTTGATTCTTTAGTCAGGGAACTTCTTTCAGAAGTGAATGATTATGATCTGTGCATTACGGAGTTCCTCCGGGTGGTGGATCAGTTATTACCCGCAAAATCGTTTTACCGGCTCTGTCCGGAGTTGCATCATAACAGCCGGACATCGTCCGGTACCCTGGTCAGGATCCAGCTACTGGGTCAGCATGCCGGCTGGCTGGCTGAGAATGCGGCCCGTGCGGTCGAATTAGGATCCTACGGGGTGGATCTCAATTGTGGTTGCCCTTCCAAAATGGTCAACGGGAGTGGCGGCGGTGCCACTTTGCTCAAAGATCCCGAGGTTATTTATCAGGCAGCGAAAGCCATGCGCGAGGCTGTCCCCGCTGAATTACCCGTGACGGTAAAAGTCAGGCTGGGCTGGGATTCCAGTGCGCGATGCCTTGATATTGCCGATGCAGTTGCCAGCGCCGGGGCGACAGAACTGGTCGTGCACGGTCGGACGAAAGAAGACGGTTACAAGGCAGAAGCCATTAACTGGCCGGCGATTGGTGAAATCCGTCAGCGTTTATCTATCCCTGTTATTGCCAATGGTGAAATTCGCGATCATCAGAGTGCGATGCAATGCCTGAAGGTGACCGGGTGTCAGGATGTGATGGTGGGCCGTTGGGCGCTGAATGTGCCGAACCTCAGCCGGGTGATTAAATATAATGAGCCACCTATGGCCTGGCCGCAGGTAGTACAGCTTCTGAATAAGTATTGTCAGCTGGAAAAGCAGGGCGATACCGGGTTGTATCATGTCGCACGGATCAAGCAGTGGCTAGGCTATCTCCGTAAAGCGTATCCGCAAGCCACCGGACTTTTCAGTGATGTCCGTCCCCTGGCGACGTCCGGGCTCATTGCCTCGGCGATTGCGCGGGCTGCCGATAGCCTGTGCTGAAGACAATGCGTTTTACGGTTGTCGTATTGCGCCATCAGACGCTATGATTAAAAGATTCACTCTTTTTCTTCGGATATTTTACTTATCATGGCTGAATCTGCAGTGCTGGGCCGGACTCAGTTAAACCTACGTATTCTCTCTGTCGTTATTTTCACTTTCTTCTGCTATCTGTCGGTCGGCTTACCCCTGGCGGTACTGCCCGGGTTCGTTCACCATAACCTTGGCTACAGTTCCTTTATTGCCGGCATTATTATCAGTTTGCAGTATTTCTCCACGCTGATCAGTCGGCCGCAAAGTGGTCGCCTGGCCGACAGTATCGGCCCGAAAAAAGTCGTTATGCTGGGCCTGGTGTTGTGCGGAATGAGCGGGGTGATGACGATTATCGCAGCTATCGTTGCCGGGCGTCCGATGCTGAGCTTAGTATTATTGGCGGCGGGACGCATCTGTCTGGGGTTCGGCGAAAGTTTCAGCAGTACGGGAGCAACCCTGTGGGGGATGAATCTCGTCGGCCCGGTACATACGGCCAGAGTGATTTCCTGGAACGGCGTGGCGACTTATCTGGCTATGGCGATTGGTGCCCCTCTGGGAGTATTACTCGATCAGGGGATGGGGATCAGTGGCTTTGCCGGGCTGGTAGCGTTCATGGGCGGGCTGGGTTTTGTCTTAGCCAGTAAAAAGCCTGCCATTATCGTGACCGTCGCTAAACGTGTTCCCTTCAGCCAGGTCTTCCGGCGGGTGTGGATTTTCGGGCTCGGACTCAGCGCCGGGACGATTGGTTTTGGGGTGATTGCTACCTTTATCACGCTCTATTTCAGCAGCCGCGGATGGGGCGGGGCAGCAGTGACGCTGACGCTGTATAGCCTCGGATTCACCGTCATAAGGCTGGTGTCCGGAAATGCTATCAACCGTTTCGGGGGGCTGAAGGTTTCACTGATCTCCTTTCTGGCGGAAGGGATCGGACTGTTTCTGCTCTGGCATGCGGATTCGGTACTGAGCGCCGATATCGGTGCTTTTCTTACCGGCTGTGGTTTCTCGCTGATCTTTCCTGCACTGGGCGTGGAGGCGGTGAAACAGGTTGAACCTCAAAGCCAGGGATCCGCCCTGGGAACTTACTCTGCCTTCCTGGATTTCGGTCTGGGGATCACCGGACCGGTGGCTGGCTTGCTGATGAATTTCGCCGGGATCCGCTCAGTTTATCTGGCGGCAATGCTGGTGGTTGCCGGAGGGGTAGTGCTGATGATTCAGTTACTCCGGCGAAACACACTCAAGCCGGTCTGACGCTTTTGGTATCGTCTGCAGAGAGGTCCGGGTCGGCACGGTATCACGGTCATTCCCGCTAGCCACCGCCCAAAAAAAGCCCCGCAGTAAGCGGGGCTTTTCGTCAGACCTCAGAAGAAGCGGATTTATCCGGCTGTGGCTGCCTGAGGCTGCTCAGTGATAATATTCGCACCCTGTGGGGTGTTTGGCGTCAGCGGTTCTTCTTTCGGCAGTGCTTCAGAGGTTTCTGCCACCGGTTGTGGTGTCGTATTAATCGCACCCCCCACACCATTAATTTTCACCGGCATCCCTGAACGCGCTTTCAGTGCAGCATTCAATACGTTCTGGTTAATGCCCGGGTCAGTCAGAAATTTGCTGATCGCTGGTGTAATGGTTAACGGGACTTCCGCATTAGAAGTAAACTGAGCTTCGGTCGTGGACAGCGGATTATGCACTTCAATATAGCGTGAACCATCAGGCTCTACGGCAACTTTAATGGGCTGATCGATAAATTGCACACGGGTACCGACCGGCACATTTTCAAACAACCATTTGATATCATCAGCACGCAGACGGACACACCCGTGGCTTACCCGTAAACCGATACCGAAGTTAGCATTGGTGCCGTGGATAGCATACAGGCGACCAATATAAAGCGCATACAGGCCCATCGGGTTATCCGGTCCGGCAGGGAAGACATCCGGCAGGTTCTGACCATTAGCTGCATATTCTGCATGCATCGCTTTTGTCGGTGTCCAGGTCGGGAAAGGACGCTTGTGCTGGACACTGGTTACCCAGTTCAGCGGAGTATCTTTACCCAGTTCGCCGATACCGATTGGCAGAACGACAACGCTGTTAGTGCCTTTCGGATAGTAATAGAGACGCATTTCGGCACTGTTGATCACAATACCTTCGCGCGGTGCATCCGGCAGGATCAATTGCTGAGGAATGATAAGCTTAGTGCCACCCTGCGGCAGGTAGACATCCACTTTAGGATTGGCTTCCAGCATATTACTCAGCCCCATCTGGTACTGAGAAGCGAAAGCCTCCAGCGGCAGTTTATTGTCCTGCGGAAGAGTCACCTCAAGGTTTTCACCGATAAGACTGCTGTTTGCCGGGGGCAACGGATAAAGCACGGCAAATGCAGAGTGGCTATAAGCCACTAAAGCCAGTGCGAGTGAAGCGAACGCGCGAATGCTATTTTTCATATTTATTCAGTATATTAGTGCCTGAAGCGGGCGTGTTAAGAGTAATGTCCGGGACCGTAAAGTATTGCTGGCGGCACAGTATATGTGCTTGAGCGAATCTCAGGAACCTGCATTTTATCGCGGAGCATTTTACTGCAGGGCATGACCTGTCAACTGACCGGTTACTGCTGCTTCCGCTGTTTTAAAAAGCGTATCCCTTTCCAGACTATGTACAACACCACGAGCAATCCTGCAACCCAGAACAAAGGTTTCAGATAGTTATCCAGTTTATCCAGCCAGGGAGCGATCAGCTTACCGGCAAAATATCCCAGACTGACAAACAGCATTGCCCAGATAAATGCACCGATCACATTAAAAATCAGAAAACGGCGCGGAGACAACTGGCTGGAACCGATAATGATGGGGCCGATGATCCGGAAGCCATACATAAAACGGACACCAATCACAAACAGGCTGGGATAACGGTGGATAAGCTGTCTGGCTTTTTCGACTTTATCCTGATGGTTTGTGAACCTGGAAATGATTCGGGTACCGTAACGTTTCCCCAGCCAGTAGAGTAACTGGTCACCTATAATGCCGCCAGCCATCGCCGCCGCGACGACGCCGGAAAAATGTAATAATCCCTTATGGGCAGCAACGCCCCCAAGCAGAACGAATGTTTCACCTTCCGCGACACAACCTATCAATAGCGCAAGATAACCATAGTGTGAAATCAAAGAGTTAATATCAATATGCAATGCTGAGGTCCCTGGTATTATTCATCGGTATGGTAAGTTTACACGGCATTTCGTTCCGGCGCGATGTTGCCCCCGGTTTTACGAAGAAGTCGAACCGGTATTTTTGTCAGACTTACTTACAAATTCTGCGGTAGTCAAATTTCCGTTACTTTAAGTTTTTTTATTATGAACAGCGTATGATGCTGCCGCCAGCTAACCACACGATAATACCGGGCGGCGGCCTGTGCCTGCACAGTCATGAAAAACATCACGGTATCATTAATAACATGTCTTTAAATTTACGCCATTCTTTACTGATTTTTGCATTAATTTCACCCGCGACCCTGGCCGTTTTGCCCGCGAGTGCTGAACGCAGCACGCCCGATGTCGGCGCGGCGTTGCAACCACAGATAGCGTCCGGCAGTGCGATGGTTCTCGACCTTAAAACAAATAAAGTCCTTTTTTCCAGTCATCCGGACCGTGTCAGGCCTATTGCCTCTTTAACCAAGCTGATGACCGTCATGGTAGTGCTGGATTCGAAACAGCCGCTGGACCAGATAATTAATGTAGATATCAGTCATACACCCGAAATGCGCGGTGTGTTCTCCCGGGTCAAACTGAACAGTGAAATCAGTCGTCGCAATATGATATTGCTGGCATTGATGTCGTCAGAAAACCGTGCCGCCGCCAGCCTGGCAGCGCATTATCCCGGAGGTTACCAGGCCTTTATCCAGGCCATGAACGCCAAGGCACGCGCCCTGGGGATGACGCATACTCATTATGTGGAGCCCACCGGATTATCGATCCACAATGTGTCTACAGCGTCAGATTTGGTGAAGTTGCTGAAAGCCACCGAAAAGTATCCGCTGATCGGTGAACTGAGCCGAACCCCGGAAGACACTGCTATCTTTAGTCATCCGTCATACGCACTGCCTTTCCGTAATACGAATCATCTGGTTTATAATAAAACCTGGGACATCCGGTTAACGAAAACCGGTTATACGGATGAGGCGGGACATTGCCTGGCAATGCGCACAGAAATTAATGGCCATCCGGTGGCATTGGTGGTGCTTGATGCGTTCGGAAAATATACGCATTTTGCGGATGCTAACCGTATTCGTAGCTGGCTGGAAACCGGAAAGTCAGCCCCGGTACCGGCCTCTGCGCTGGCGTATAAGAAAGAGAAAGCCTTGTAACCCGATGTCAGGACATGGCGGGAACCTGGTCGGTTCCCGGCATGTTTTCCGTACCATTCCGATGGCACGTCCCGGAAGAACACTCTACAACTGATTATCTGATAATTTTTGACCACTTCACCGTTATCGTTCCGGGGTATAAAGTCATTATGAGAATTTTCCCGACCCTTCTCAGCGTTTTCTTACTGCTGTTCACCGGTCAGTTTTCTGCGAATGCGCTGGCTGAACCCTCACAGACAGAGCCGGCACCTCAGATTAATGCGGGCCATGAACTGGCTAAAATGCAGGTGATCCTGGATAAAATTAAAGGCCAGGTCTCTGGTTCGACGCCGGATGTTACCCTGAGCCAGCTGAATGAAATGGCTCAGGAGCTTTCAGAGAATGCCGATACGCTGGCACAGAGCCTGCAGCCTCAAAGCCAGAAAATAGATGCTCAGCTTGCAGTGTTGGGGCCGCCACCGGCCCCGGGCAGCGGTGTCAAAGAGACCGCCGACGTTACCAGCAAACGACGGGTGCTGGGTGAGCAGAAAAAAACACTGGATAGTCAGATTAAACAGGCCACGGCGCTAAAGAATGGTGCTCTGGTATTATCCGCACAGATCCTTAATCTGCGCCGGGATCAGCTAAGAACCCAGCTGGCGCTTAACTCCGGCAGTATCCTGTCAGCAACGTTCTGGCAGCCGCTTTATGACAGTAATCCGTTCGACCATGAGAAGTTTGAACGATTCAGTCAGGAATTACTGGATACCGCGCTACTTTCCTGGAGTCCCGATGCCCGGGTGGGAACCGTTTTCTGGGTGCTGGCCGCCATACTGGTGATGGTCGCGGGGCGTCGCTATATGGAAGAGTTTCTTGCCTGGGTCAGCATTCATAAGCTGCCGGAAGGGCGCCTGAGACGCAGTTTTCTGGCAATGGCGATTGCCTTAACCACCTTACTGGCCGTCGTGCTGTCATTTAACTTTATTGCGCTGGCGTTTATCCGGAGTGATGCGGTGGAAAATGATGTGCGGGAATACGTTTCCCGGCTGGTGCAGTTGAGTATCATTTGTGGTCTGATTGCGGGGCTGGGGCGTTCTTTTCTTTCCACGCGGCGACCCAGCTGGCGCCTGGCGAATATCAGTAATGGTGTTGCCAATGCGCTAAAGCCTTTTCCGACCTTTATTGCTTTGGTGGTCTTTGTCTTCCAGGCGATGGAATCGTTTAACTATACGGTCGGTACCAGCGTCAGTACCACCGTCTTCGGTAACGGACTGACGGCCTTAGTGATTGGTCTGTTTGCCGTTATGATTGTGATGCGTATCAATCGAACCCGACGCCGGATCCAGAACGATGACACGACCGTGGAAACGCGTTCCACTCTGGCCGGTATTATTGAACTTTCACTGTTTCTTGCCGGAGTGGCCATTCTGGTGGCATTACTCATCGGTTATGTGACCTTCGGGCGCTTCCTCAGCTATGAGGTGGTGTGGATTGGTATTCTCCTCAGCTCTTTTTATCTTCTCAGTCAGCTGGCGGCGGACAGTTGTGAAGCGATATTTTCTACTGCTAACGCCTGTGGCCAGCGAGTGCAAAGCACACTGGATATCGATGAACGTTACTTACATCAGATTGCCTCACTGTTATCGGCATTACTGAAATCCTTTCTGGTGTTATTGCTTATATTTGCGTTACTCAATGGCACCATATCCTCGATCTCTCCGACAGAAATGCTGCAAAAAGCCATCGCATTCTGGGGCGGGAAAGGGCTCGAAAAACTCAATATTGTGCCTTCGCAGGTTGTTACCGCACTGATCCCGTTAGTGGCGGGGATATATGTTCTGCGTGCGGTCAGGCGCTGGCTGGATCAGGACTTCCTGCCGAAAACTGAGATGGATAAAGGGATGCAGGTTTCTATCATCACTTTATTTACCAATGTGGGTTATGTGCTGGTGATCCTGCTGGCGCTTTCAGTGATGGGCGTGCAGTGGAATAAGCTCGCCTGGATTGTCAGTGCGCTGTCGGTCGGTATTGGTTTTGGTTTACAGGAGATCGTTAAAAACTTTATCTCCGGGCTGATCCTGCTCACCGAACGTCCGGTGAAAGTGGGAGACCTGGTCGGCATCAGTGGTTATGAGGGGGACATCCGTCGTATTAATGTCCGTGCGACTGAGATCCAGCTCTCCGATAAATCGACGGTGATTGTGCCGAACTCACAGCTGATCTCACAGAATGTACGTAATGCCACGATGGGGAATGCCCAGGGGGTGGTAACTATTCCGCTGGTTTTCCCGCTCGATATTGATCCGGTAAAGGTGAAAGAGATTTTACTGGGGGTTTATCAGGACAACGAACGTATCCTTGAAACCCCGGCACCGTCGGTCAGTTTTAAAGATCTTTCCGCTCAGGGGATTTCTCTCAGTGTCACCGGTAATGTGGCGACTCAACGGCAGATATCTTCGGTGAAAAGTGAGTTACTGTTCGAAATCCTGGTGCGCTTGCGCCATTCCGATGTGCCGTTGTCCTCACCGCAGACGATGGTTATCGAACAGAAGAAAGAGTCATCCATTCCGGGGCCGACGGAATAACCGGTTATCTCTTTGATCGGGCTTGCCGTTCCCGGGCCCGGTCACTCCCCGTAATACTTTCTGCATGCTATGCTTTTCAGAACAGACCCGACCCCGGTTCAGTGTACACCTGTCCCGGTCCCCGACAGCTTCCCGTCTCTGAGAGCCTGACTATGAAATGGTTTTACCCGTTACTGGTAATAAGTGTTTCGATCCCCACTGCATTTGCAACGACCCCGGCAGAGCCCGGTGTTCCTAATGAACAGGCACGGGATGCGTTTGTCACCCGGCTGCTTTCGAAAATGACACTGAATGAGAAAATCGGTCAGCTCAGACTGATAAGCGTCGGCCCGGATAATCCGAAGTCGGCCATCCGCAATATGATCCGTCAGGGGCAGGTGGGGGCGATTTTTAATACGGTCACCCGGCCGGATATCCGTGCAATGCAGGATCAGGTGATGCAGCTGAGCCGGCTGAAAATCCCGTTATTCTTTGCCTATGATGTGGTGCATGGACAGCGAACGATATTTCCTATTCCTCTCGGCCTGGCCGCCAGTTGGGACGTGAATACGGTGAAAACCGTCGGGCGTATTTCTGCGTATGAGGCGGCGGATGACGGACTGAATATGACATGGGCACCGATGGTGGATGTCAGCCATGAACCGCGCTGGGGCCGCATGTCTGAAGGGTTCGGCGAAGATACTCTGCTGACCTCCCGGATGGGGCAGGCGATGGTGACCGCGATGCAGGGAAAAAGCCCGGCCGATCGTTACTCGCTGATGACCACGGTTAAACATTTTGCACTCTATGGTGCCGTGGAGGGGGGACGGGAATATAACTCGGTGGATATGAGCCCTCAGCGTATGTTTCAGGAGTATCTGCCACCTTATAAAGCTGCTCTGGATGCCGGGAGTGGCGGGGTAATGGTGGCGCTGAACTCGATAAACGGAGTCCCCGCCACGGCCGATGCCTGGTTATTAAAAGATGTATTACGCCGGCAATGGAAATTCAAAGGGATCACTATCAGTGACCATGGCGCCATTAAAGAGTTAATTCAGCACGGGGTCGCCAGTGACCCTCAGGATGCGGTACGTATCGCCATTACCTCAGGTATTGATATGAGCATGAGCGATCAGTATTACAGCGAGTATCTGCCGGGACTGGTCAAAAGCGGTGCGGTGACCATGGCTGAGATAGACGATGCCACCCGCCATGTTCTGAATGTGAAATACGATATGGGGCTATTCAGTGACCCTTACCGGCATCTGGGGCCCGCCAAAGATGACCCGGCAGATACCAATGCAGAAAGTCGCCTTCATCGTCGCGAAGCCCGGGATGTTGCGGCAGAAACGCTGGTGTTACTGAAAAACCGCCTGGATGTACTGCCTTTGAAAAAGCAGGGCACGATTGCCCTGGTCGGACCGCTGGCGGACAGTCAGCGGGATATTATGGGGAGCTGGTCTGCCGCCGGGGTGGCAACGCAGTCGGTGACCTTACGTCAGGGGATGGAGGATGCCCTGCGGGGGAAGGCAACGTTACTTTATGCCAAAGGCGCCAATATTACCGACAACCCGCAGGTACAAAAATTTCTGAACAGTTATGAACCTGCGGTGACGGTCGATAAACAATCACCGCAGCAACTGATAGACCAGGCGGTCGATATGGCGCGTAAAGCCGATGTAGTGGTGGCCGCGGTCGGAGAGTCACAGGGGATGGCACATGAAGCGTCCAGCCGTAGTGATATCCGTATTCCACAGGCGCAGCGCAGGCTGCTGGATGCGTTAAAAGCCACGGGAAAACCGCTGGTGATCGTTCTGATGAATGGCCGGCCACTGGATATCAGCCACCAGGCGGAGCAGGCGAATGCGATTCTGGAAACCTGGTTCAGTGGGACGGAAGGAGGTCATGCCATTGCTGATGTGCTGTTTGGCGATATCAACCCCTCCGGAAAATTACCGGTGAGCTTCCCGCGCTCTGTCGGGCAACTGCCGGTGTATTATAACCATCTGCCTACCGGCAGGCCGTATAACTATCTGCATCCCGATAAGTATACCTCTCATTACTACGATGCGATCAATGGCCCACTCTATCCGTTTGGTTATGGCCTGAGCTACACCACCTTTACCGTCTCCCCGGTCACACTTTCAGCACCGGCACTCAGTGCCGGAGGCAGCCTGCAGGCGAGCGTGACGGTCACCAACACGGGTAAGCGGTCCGGGGCAACCGTGGTTCAGATGTACCTGAATGACCCGGTTGCCAGCCTGAGCCGTCCGGTGGAAGAATTAAAAGATTTTCGCAGGATCCAGCTGGCCCCCGGGCAGTCGGAACGTGTCAGTTTTACTGTTACCACAGATGAACTTAAATTTTGGGACCCGCAGATGCACTATGTGGCTGAACCCGGGAAGTTTAACCTGATGATAGGGCTGGATTCGGTCAGGACGCAGAAAACGGTCTTTACTTTGCGTTAACCCGGACTGCCGGCCCGATGCCGGCGGTCTTTTTTTCCGGCATGAGAGACCATGATAAGTATGATCCGCAACAAAATTTCCCGACAGGTGTCACGGCTTAACGGTTTGTCACTGAATGAGTTTGATCTCACTCAGCCGCCAGGCGATCCGGGCTTATTCGGCCCGGGGAGTATGGTCTGGGAAGTTCATGGCGATTTCCCTTCTATGCTATGTGGCGGGATAGCGGCACTGCTTTTGCAGATGCAGCATCCGCTGGCATTGGCTGGCGTCCGGGATCACTCGGACTTTCGCAGAGATATGTTCGGGCGCTTACGCAGGACCAGCCAGTTCATTGCGGTCACCAGTTTTGGCAACTGCCGTGATGCCAGCACGCTGATAGAGAAAGTGAAGAAAATTCATCTGCATGTCACCGGTGAAGACCACCTGGGGCGGAAGTACCGGGCTTATGATCCGGCGTTGCTGACCTGGGTTCATGTCGCCGAAACTTACTGTTTTCTTGCCGCTCACCTGCGCTACAAAAACCCGGCACTGAGCCGTGACGAACAGAACCGTTATTACAGAGAGGCAGCACTGACCGGTCAGGCACTGGGAGCCACGAATATTCCGGTGACAGTCACTGAGGTGGAAGCGTATCTGCAGGCGATGCGGCCTCAACTCTGTATTGATGAACGGACCTGCGAAGTCAGCCGGTTATTGTATTCGGCACCGGCACCCTCGGCCGCCGCCCGTCCCGTGATGAATATTATGCTGCGTGCCGGAGGCGATCTGCTGCCTGAATGGACGTCGGTACCGGGTCTGCCACGCCGAAGTCGTTTACAGCGATGGATGACCCGTCACAGCATGCAGGGTGTGGCGGCCCTCTTGCGCTGGTCAGTGACCGACGGCGCACGCGCCAAAGCGATGCGCAGAGCCGCCTCACCGGCTGAGGGGGAGTGATTCACTGTGCGCTGGCAGCAGTGTATAATCACTGAAGATTTTTTAAGGAATTCTTATGTCAGCGATCGAAGTTATTCTTGTCGATAAAAATGATATCCCGACAGGAAAAATGGAAAAACTGGAAGTACATGAAAAAGGGCTACTGCACCGGGCCGTTACTGTGTATGTCTTTAACCGGAAAGGTGAGTTTCTGCTCCAGCGCCGGGCGGCCAGCAAATACCATTGCGGGGGGTTGTGGAGCAATACCTGTTGCGGACATCCTTTTCCTGGCGAAGGGACACAACAGGCGGCAGAACGTCGTTTGCGTGAAGAAATGGGGCTGAGCATCTCTCTGCAGCCGGTTTTCGAAATAAGTTATAATATGCCGCTGAACAATGGTCTGACGGAACATGAATACGGGCATGTTTTTTTCGGCATCACCGACGAACCGCCGGTACTCAATATTGAGGAAGCCGATGCGTGGCGATATAGCCATGTGGGTGAATTACAACGTGAAATGGCCGCCGATCCCGACAGGTTTACTCCCTGGTTTCTTTATACGCTGTCACAGGCTATTGCCCATCATCCCGCTTTTATAGCAGCGGAGTAGCGCCGTGTTACTCCGCAAAGGGTGGGTCAGGACCTGAGGATAATGGTATAGCCCACCAGCATCAGGCCGCCCATCCCCCCGACAGCAAGTAGCAGGAAAAGAAAGGTAATGCCGATTTTTTGCCAGTTCATGTCCATGCTGCTCCGTTAACAGGGAAAGGTTCTTCAGGATCAGGATGACCGTTCTGCAATCTTATCCCGTAAGGGGGATGAGGAAGACGCTGACCTGTGAAGTGCTTCAATCTTATAACCACTCTCTTGCCATTCTGCCAGCTGATTTTGTTGTACCCGCGTTAATGGATTATCGGTCCATAAAAAAATTTGTGTGTGGGGTAACAGGTGCGGATCCGTCAGTTTTAGTGGCTCAGCCAGTACGGTAACACGCCAGTTTTTTTCCGTTAAACGCCAGCTTTCCAGCCACAAGCGGAGGCGGTCACGGGAGGACCAGCCGATCAGCAGTGCATCTTCCCCGGCACGTTTACGTGTGGCTGCCAGTGAAAAGCTGACATAATCGATCAGAATACCGTCCAGCAAACTGCTCATATAGGCGGCCGTGTGTTGATTCAGCATCAGCCTCTGACGAACCGGAAGAAATACCTGATCTATCAGTACGCCCGCCGGATTATCTTTCCCGAGAGAATAAATCCACTGACGTAACCGTGCCGGTTGATTATCCCGCAGAACAGACAGCAGTTCATCCTGGCGTAAAACCCATTCACTGCGGGTCTCGGTGGCTTCGCCATCCAGCAGGGCTTTAACTTTAGCCGGCGGTAAACCGCTTTCGATCCAGCGTTTAATTTCCAGTATCTTTTGCCGGTCCGCTTCGCTGTACAGGCGGTGCCCGCCGGGCGTCCGGTGCGGCGTGATCAGCCCGTAACGCCGTTGCCAGGCGCGTAAAGTGACCGGGTTGATGGAACAATCCCTTGAAATATCACCGATTGTGTAAAACCCAGACTGGGACATATCGTAGTTATCCTGACACAGATCCGATAGCTATTATAATCTAACATGCGTTATCAAAAAACTATTCTGTCAGTCTCAGCAGAACAATGGCACCGGACGACACAATGAATTGCGGGCTAATTTGCTTTCAGGACTGCCGTCGGCCGCCATACTGTGTAAAAATACAGTCTGATTCTTCAGGCAGATGGTCGTTATGGTTCTGACTCCCGCATTAAAATTACAAATCGGCGAATGGTATAAGCTGTTACAGACACAGGTCGCCGATTTTATCCCCCGTCTGCCGCAACGTCAGATGATTGCTGAAGTGGCAAAAACGCTGGCAGGGGAAGATGATCGTCATCTGGTGATTGAAGCCCCGACCGGTGTCGGTAAAACCCTTTCGTACCTGATCCCGGGGATCGCGGTTGCCCGATCGGCAGAAAAGAAACTGGTGATCAGTACCGCCAACGTTGCCCTGCAGGATCAGATTTTTGATAAAGATCTGCCGCTGTTAAAAAAGTTTATTCCGGACCTGACGTTTACGGCGGCCTTCGGGCGCCGCCGGTATGTCTGTCCCCGCAACCTGGCATTTACCACCGCTGAACCGGACACGCAGGGGGATTTATTCCTCTACCTGGAAGAGTCGGCAGGAACCCGGCCAGCCATTTCCGGCGAACAGCAGCAACGTGAACAGAAAGTCTGTACCCGGCTGGAGAGTTCACTGAAATCCGGCGCCTGGGACGGGCTCCGGGATCATTGTGATGAACAGATCGACGATCCGTTATGGTTGCGGCTATCGACCGATAAAAACAGTTGTCTGGCTCACCATTGTCAGTGGTACAAAGAGTGCCCGTTCTTCCTGGCTCGCCGGGAAATAGAGCAGGCTGAAGTGGTTGTCGCCAACCATGCACTGGTGATGGCGGCACTGGAAAGTGATGCGGTTCTGCCCCCGGCGAAAGAGATGTTGCTGGTCGTTGATGAAGGACATCATCTTCCTGAAGTGGCGCGGGATGCGCTGGAAATGAGCAGTGATATTTCACCCGCCGGTAGCGCCTTGCAGCTGGATCTGTTTATTAAATTTATTGGTACCCTGCGCAGCTGGTTTACCTTTAAATCACCGCCGCCGCTGGCAAGCCCCGGTCGTCTGGAAGAACATTGCGGTGTTGTCCGGCAGTTAATGCAGGAAATGGCGGAAGAATTTATGCCGTTACTGACGGAAGATCCGCAGGGGAAGGCGGAATACCGTTTTATTCTGGGGGAATTACCGGAAGAAGCCACTGCACGCTGTCAGCAGTTATTTAAACTCTGTGACGGGCTACGCGGGTTATGTGAATATCTGATCAATGCACTGGGTGAGATGACTGGCAAACAGGATATGGTCAGGATCCATCGTGGATTATTACAGCTGAACCGTTTTCAGGGCTGGTTTGAATCATTGAGCAAATTATGGTGGCTGGCGGGTCTTAACCAGTTATCCGGGGCACCGGTATCAAAATGGCTGACAGCAGAATGGCAGGAAGATAAGTGTCATCTTTTTTTCCATTGCGCCGGAATCCGGGTCAGTGAGCAACTTGAAAAACTGTTATGGCGCAAAGTCCCTCATGTTATCGTGACCTCTGCGACATTACGTTCACTGAATAGCTTTCGCCGTTTCAGCGAAATGTCGGGCCTGAAAGAGTCTGCCGGGGACCGCTTTGTCACACTGGATTCCCCGTTCAATCATGTCAGCCAGGGAAAATTAGTGATCCCTGAAATGCAGTATGAACCCAGGCTTGCAGAGGAGGTGCTGCATATTGCTGAAATGGCGCGTTACTTCCGCCAACAGGTAAAAGAGAAAAAACACACCGGCAGCCTGGTATTGTTCTCCAGTGGCCGGGCAATGCAGCAGTTTCTGGCCCATGTGACCGATTTACGTCTGATGCTTCTGGTGCAGGGCGACCAGCCACGTTCCCGTCTGATAGCGCTACATCGGCAGCGGGTCACTGAGGGGCAGCAAAGCGTTCTGGTCGGGTTACAGTCTTTTTCAGAAGGTCTGGATTTGAAGGGAGAACTGCTGACTCAGGTACATATTCATAAGATAGCGTTTCCGCCCATCGATAGTCCGGTGATCCTGACAGAAGGAGAATGGCTGAAAAGTCAGCAACGTTATCCGTTTGAAATCCAAAGTCTGCCCGGCGCGTCCTTTACCCTGATACAGCAGGTAGGCAGACTTATCCGAAGCCATCAATGCTTTGGCGAGGTGGTGATTTATGACCGGCGGCTATTAACAAAGGCCTACGGAAGCCGTTTGCTGGCGGCTTTACCGGTGTTTGCTATCGAACAACCGGAAATTCCGCCCCCGGAAACGGGACAGACAGTGAACCGTCGCGGAAAATCCTCCGCGGCACCGCGTAAAAAGACGACGACCCGTCGTCAGAAGCGTTAAATCGAACAGATAATGACCCTCAGTGACCACAGGCAGGAAAACAGGATGGATATCACCCGTATAGTCAAAGAAATCGGGCGGGGTAAAAATCACGCCCACGATCTGGATGAGCCAACCGCCTATCAGCTCTATCAGGCGATGCTGAATGACCAGTTGGATCCGCTGGTTCTTGGAGCAGTGTTAATTGCACTGAGGATCAAAGGGGAGAGTGAAGAAGAGATGCGGGGCTTTTACCAGGCACTGCAGGAGAAGCTTCCCCGGTTACAGCCGCCGAAAAACAGACCCATATCCGTGGTCATACCGAGTTATAACGGTGCCCGCCGGCAGGGAAATCTGACACCGCTGCTGGCCTTATTACTGGAAAAAACAGGTTTTCCGGTTTTTGTGCATGGTATCAGTAACGATCCCACGCGGATCACCAGCGAAGCTGTCTTTGCTGAGCTGGGCATTCTTCCGGCCGGAAGTCCGGCAGAAGCGCAATCATTGCTCGACCAGGGCAAAGTTGCCTTTATGACCATTGACGGATGGTGCCCGGCGTTAGCCGGTCAGTTGGCATTACGATGGCAACTGGGGTTACGTAACAGCGCCCATACGCTGGCAAAACTGGCCACGCCTTTTGCCCCTGCTGAAGGGCTGCGTATTTCCGCTGTTTCGCATCCGGAATATATTCCGAAAGTGGCTGCATTTTTCCATCAGTCAGACGCACCGGCATTATTACTTAATGGTTGCGAGGGTGAAGTCTATGCTAACCCGCAACGCGGTCCGGCACTGTATTCGGTGGATGGTAAACATCCGGCACCGAAATTACTGACCGAACGACAGCCAGAGGCCAGTGTTTCTCTGCCATTATCTAAATCTGCAGCAGAGACGGCCCGCTGGATCTCTGCAGTGCTGGCCGGGGAAATCCCCGTCCCGCAGCCTCTGCGCTTACAGGTGGCGTGCTGTCTGATGCTCAGCGGACAATGCGCCGATGTGGATGAAGGGCTGGCCAGGTTACAAGCCTGCGGATACTGACCCCCGGGTGAACCGGGGACCTCCGGTCAGGCGATGGCTCTCTTCATCTGAGCTAATGAAGTCACGCAATAATTAATGAAACGGTATGATTAAAAAAAACAAAAAAGCTACGCTGCATCCCCGAAACCGCTATCAGGGAAAATATGATTTATCCTTGTTGTGCGAAATTAACCCGCAGCTTAGTCAGTGGCTGATTACGACACCGGCGGGAACACTCTCAGTTAACTTTTCCGAGCCGGAGGCCGTAAAAGCGCTGAATCAGGCTCTGCTGAAGCAGTACTATGATATTAACTGGCAGTTGCCTGAGGGTTTCCTCTGCCCGCCGGTGCCCGGAAGAGCGGATTACCTGCATTTTCTGGCTGATTTATTAGCCTCTGACCTGCAGGGTACGCTGCCAGCCACCGCCGATGTTCTGGATATCGGCTGCGGGGCGAACTGTATCTATCCCCTGATTGGGGCAGCAGAATACGGATGGCGCTTCACCGGTTCGGAAATTAATCCGCAATCGTTGCGTGCCGCGAACAGTCTCATTGCTGCCAACCCGGGGTTACAGCGCCTTATCCGTCTGCGGCGACAGAAGAATGCCGGAGTGATTTTCGGCGGGATTATTCAGAAAAACGATTTCTTTCATCTGACTCTTTGTAATCCGCCGTTCCATCGTTCGGCGGAAGAATCGTTGCAGGGAAGCGAACGTAAACTGAAGAATCTCGGAATAGATGAGGAAAAAGGGCTGAATTTTGCAGGTCAGCATCATGAACTGTGGTGTGAGGGGGGGGAGCGTGGCTTTATCGGAAATATGATCCGCGAAAGTCAGCGATTCTCATCTCAGGTTATCTGGTTCAGTACCCTGGTTTCAAAGCAGGAAAATATAAAACCGCTGAGCGGGCTGTTACGGGATGCCGGCGTGGAAGACTACAGAGTTATTGAGATGGGGCAGGGGCAGAAGCAGAGCCGTTTACTGGCATGGAGCTATCTGTCCCCTGAGAAGCGGGCGAAACGCTTACGTCACCGTCCCGCCTGATGCTGAACGGATATCACTTTCAAACGTGATATCCGTTATTTTCCGGAGCTATTATTCGATATTTGCTTCGATGAACCACAGGAACTTATCCAGGTCACGGGAAGCGGCAGTGAAAATATCAGCAGTATCTTCATCCGGGACTTCACTGATGGCTTTACGCACATCATTGGCGACTACGGAATAACGTTCTGCCAGTGCATGCAGATGCTCCTGAACACTGTGAGCGTTCAGCGGATAGCTTTTCAGCGGGGTTTTATCGGCCACGACCTGAGGCGTTCCCAGAGCAACGCCCCCTAACTGCACAATTCGTTCTGCCACGATGTCCTGATGATCGGTGATAGCCGTGCGGAAACCATCCAGCATTTCATGGACACCAATAAAGTTAGCCCCACGCATGTTCCAGTGTGCTTGTTTAGTGATCAGAGACAGATCAATTAGCTCAATGACTACGCGGCTCAGGACGTTGATAGTAGCAAGTTTGTCTTTTTCGCTGACATCATTACGGGTATAGATTAGATCAGAAGCCTCAGTTTTGACCAGTTTTGCGGTACTCATAGTATGATTTCCTCTCTTAGTCGATGTTGCCAGTGCGATATTGAATGTGCGGATAAGTATAGCAACCGCTGACGACTTTGCACGATGGCCTGACCAATCGCTGTTATCGTCCTGAGCAATGGCGAAAAAGAGAGGGGAGTCTGCTCATCAGGATTTAGCTGATTTCACCCGGACCCGACGCAGGCGATTTTTCGCAGGTTGCATCGTCAGAGTCGACCCTGCAGAGGCAATAATAATAGCGGTTAATCCCAGCCATTGCGGAAGGTTTAACTCTTCTCCGAGAAAAATCAATCCCGACATTGCCGCAACAACCGGCTCAAGGCTCATCAGCGTACCAAAGAGTCTGGCAGGCAGACGGGTCAGTGCCATCATTTCCAGGGAATAAGGAATGGCATTAGAAAGCAGGGCGAGAAGCAGTGCCAGCGGGAGGATTTCCCAGTGCCACAATCCACTGGCCGCGAAGGTCAGCCCGGCGGGGACATAAATGACGGAAGCAATCAGTGATCCCGCAGCTACGGTGGCCGCACCGTGTTCGATACCGGCTTTCCGGCCGAAGACAATATAAATTGCCCAGCAGGCTCCGGCACAAATCGCCAGCAGGGCGCCTAAGGGGTCGATATCGGAAACGCCGTGTTCCAGCGGCAGAAGAAAACCGAGTCCGGTCACGGCTATCACTATCCAGAAAAAATCTGTCGGCCGCCGGGAATTGGCCAGCGCCAGGGTCAGGGGGCCGAGAAATTCAAGCGCCACACCGATTCCTAACGGGATGGTGCGTAAGGCGAGATAGAACAACATATTCATTCCCCCCAACGCCAGACCATAAAAGACCAGCGGGCGACGCTGTTCTTTCTTAAAGCGCAGACGCCAGGGTTTAAAAATAGCCCATAACATAAGGGTGGATAACCCCAGGCGGAGTGCCGCGACACCGGGCGCTCCGGCAATCGGAAACAGATACTTTGCCAGCGAGGCAGCCCCCTGTAATGACATCATGGCAATTAATAACAGGGCAATCGGAAAAAGCAGGCTGGTATTCTTTTTATTGTCGTGCGGGGACATCGGGAGAAATCCTGTGAAAAAGTAACGAAAGGTGATCAGGCGGGGAAGTTTATCTGAATTATCCGAAAACGCACACTGAAGTCCCGGAAAAATACCGTCATTATTGGCTGGTTTTTAAGCGATTGTGGTCGCCGATATAGAAAACCTGCATATTAATTTTAGGAATATCCTGAAAATCCCCGGTAAGCACAAAATAATTGCGCCGGCAGTAAACCTTCAAAACAGCCTAAAATCATAGAATTACAGATAACTGGTAACGTTCTGTTACACCAAACAATCTGTTAGACAATAAAATCAGGGCAGAGTTTCCCACTATTTTTTGCTATATTTTCGTCGTTGTCAGGAAATAAGAAGTCGTTTCACATTTGAGGTGATTATGAAAAAAATTGCATGTCTTTCAGCGCTGGCTTGCGTTCTGGCAGTATCTGCTGGTTCAGCAATGGCACAAAGCACTATTACTGGTGGTTACGCACAGAGCGATTACCAGGGTGTTCTGAACAAAGCTAACGGTTTCAACCTGAAATACCGTTACGAAGATGGTTCTAACCCACTGGGTTGGATCGGCTCTTTCACTTACACGGCGAAAAACCGTACTGTAGGTGATGACTACCAGAAAGGTCAGTACTATGGCTTTACCGGTGGTCCGGCCTACCGTCTGAACGACTGGGCTAGCATCTACGGTGTTGTTGGTATCGGCTACGGTAAATACCAGCTGAACGACCAGACTCAGTACCACAAACAAGACACCAGCGATGTTGGTTTCTCTTATGGTGCAGGTCTGCAGTTCAACCCAATCGATAACTTCGCCGTTGACGTTGGTTACGAGCAGAGCCGTATCCGTAGCGTTGACGTCGGTACCTGGATCGCAGGCGTCGGTTACAGCTTCTAATCCCGCCCGATGCATTCAGAGTACACCAAAAACGGCCCGTCAGGGCCGTTTTTTTATCTGTAAAAACCGGTAATAAAAGGGCCCCGGCAACTTTCTGAGACGGATGAAGTGTCTATTGGATCCTTTCATGACCCCTTCCGGAAACACCAGATCATACCCACTTTTTCACGGAAAAGAGCCTCTGCTGTTCAGAGACGGTTCAGGGGAGCCGGGTGAAAGGCTGCTGCTGCTTTTTTAGCCCTGAAATGATGTGACTGCGGTATGATGAGATCGCGTGGAAACCCTGCATATTGCAGGGAGAGTGGGGGTAATGAGTGATGGGTGGTCTCAGAACCCCTCATTCGTGTAAACGGCAGGAAAAATTAACTGCAACCTGATCCGTCACCGTGTGGCGGGTTAGCCGTTTCAGAAGCAGCTCTGCCAGCATCAATCGTAACCGGAAGGGAGACTGACGCAGTAAGCATGCAAGCAGAGCTGTTTTACTGAATCCGTCAGAGCGGGTGTTCAGGTCACGATGACAGTGTGTGCAGTGTGTTGTGCATTTCATATAACTCCCTTGCGGAAATAAACTATGAGTATTGCGGAGAAGATCTGTACCAGTCAGAACGTATCAACGCGTTTCTCTTACTGACAGGTATAGCATTGGCTATATGATTTAGCCATGGCTATTCAGGAAAAATTTGAGCTTCTTCTCAGCTGGTTTACAATGTGCAGCAGATTACCGGCATCTATTCAGTGATTGCCTGGGTCATAAAGAGGAAGTTGAATGAATCATCGAGCGAAAAAAACGGTTTCCCGGCCGGGATCGATTAAAGATGTCGAAGAGCATGTTGAAGGGTTTCGGCAGGTCAGAGAGGCACATCGCCGTGAATTGATCGATGATTATGTTGAATTAATCTCAGACCTGATCCATGAATTTGGTGAAGCCCGCCAGGTAGATATGGCCGCCAGACTGGGGGTGTCGCAGCCAACAGTCGCTAAAATGCTCAAAAAGCTGGCCGGCACCGGTCTGGTAGAGCAGGTACCTTATCGGGGGGTTTTTCTGACCGCTGAAGGTGAAAAGCTGGCGGAGCAAAGCCGTGAAAGGCACCATATTGTAGAAAACTTTTTGCTTTCTCTGGGCATCAGTTCCGAAATTGCTCACCGGGATGCGGAAGGTATTGAGCATCATGTCAGCGATGAAACGCTGGAGATCTTCAGAGCTTTTTATCAGTCATCGACTCAAAATACCTGAATCAGAGATGACGATCCTGCTTAAGTGAGTCAGCCGCGGACGGACCCCGGTTTATTACAGAATGATGGCCGGGGGAAACAGTGTTTCCCTTTAATTACCCTTCTCAACTCCCTGTGGTTGTTTATACCTCTCTGATTTACTGATAATTACACTTTATCGTTTATGCCGGAACCCTCTGCAAGCCTTCCACCTTTACTGTGAATAACACTGTGATCCCCGGGGGAATAATTTAATCCCGGTGAGTAAGAGACTGTTAGCGCTACTTTTTGAGTATTGCAAACGATTACCTGCAAAATCAGATTATTCACTGAGAGTGCTAATTATAATCCCGATTTTTTTATACTGTCATGATCTGATTAGAAAAGAAGATTTAAGTAATTAAATGCCTGTGAATGTAATGATTATCTTTTTTCAGAGGTATGAAAGGGTATCTGCTTTCGGGTGTTTACCACC
This sequence comes from Tatumella sp. UCD-D_suzukii, assembly GCF_000611875.2. NCBI lineage: Bacteria > Pseudomonadati > Pseudomonadota > Gammaproteobacteria > Enterobacterales > Erwiniaceae > Tatumella > Tatumella sp. UCD-D_suzukii. The sequence continues at coordinate 122,194 of NZ_JFJX01000053.1, read as the reverse complement.
GCCTGAAGTTGTTCACAGATAAATCATTCACTGTTAAGGTGTCGTTAATTTTTATTCAAGGTGTAACCAATAATGCTAAAGTAAGCATTAATATTATATAATCAGGCTAAGGCTATTTATTTTTTTATTTAAATTAGGTAATCTCAGCCACACTGTTAATTGTACCCGGTTAAGCAAGGAAAATAAGATGAGTGATGCATTTAAAGTTCTCAACAACATTCGTACTCTGCGCGCTCAGGCTCGTGACCTGGCACTGAGTGATCTGGAAGAAGTTCTGGAGAAACTGACTGTCGTAGTTAATGAACGCCGCGAAGAAATTGAAGCTGAACAAGCTCTGAATCGTGAGAAAGAAGAGAAACTGACTAAATACCGTGAAATGCTGCTGGCAGATGGTATTGATCCTAACGAATTAATTGGTGCTGCTGATGTCAGCAAAAAACGTGTGAAACGTGCGCCGCGTCCTGCGAAATATAAATACACCGACGAAAACGGTGAAACTAAATCCTGGACCGGTCAGGGCCGTACACCTGCAGCCATCAAAAAAGCACTGGATGAAGGCAAAAGCCTGGATGATTTTCTCATCTAATCCGCTGTAAACTCCTTGTTAATGGGAGAGCCAGTGACGTTTTGTTACTGGCTTTTTTGCTTTTAACGAGTAACGTAACAGGCTATATAAATTAGCCTGAACCCGGCACCACAGGCAGGGGACCTGTCCAGCGTACAGGCCATACAAGGATGCTTTAGTTGCCGGGCATGTAACAAGTTCCACCACGCTATGCCAGCCATTGTGGCTGCTGGCATATTTTTTCCTGAGTTTGATTCATTGATAAGGCTATCCCGTGTTAGTAACCAGTAATGTGACGATGCAGTTTGGCAGTAAGCCATTGTTTGAAAATATCTCTGTAAAATTTGGCGGAGGGAATCGTTATGGTTTAATTGGTGCCAACGGCAGCGGTAAGTCGACGTTTATGAAAATCCTTGGGGGCGATTTGCAGCCATCGGCAGGTAACGTCTCTTATGACCCGAATGAGCGGATTGGTAAATTACGCCAGGATCAGTTTGCTTTCGAAGAATTTACGGTACTCGATACGGTCATAATGGGCCATACCGAGCTGTGGGAAGTAAAAAAAGAACGTGACCGCATTTATTCTTTACCTGAGATGAGTGAAGAAGAAGGTTATAAAGTCGCGGATCTTGAAGTGCTGTATGGTGAAATGGATGGTTATACTGCTGAGTCACGGGCAGGGGAACTGTTATTAGGCGTAGGCATTCCGGTAAGCCAGCATTACGGTTTAATGAGCGAGGTGGCTCCGGGCTGGAAATTACGTGTGTTATTAGCCCAGGCGCTGTTCTCTAATCCGGATATATTGTTACTGGATGAACCGACGAACAACCTGGATATAGATACTATCCGCTGGCTTGAGCAAGTCTTAAACGAGCGTAACAGTACCATGGTCATTATTTCGCACGATCGTCACTTCCTGAATATGGTGTGTACGCATATGGCGGATCTGGATTATGGTGAGTTACGTGTCTATCCCGGCAATTACGACGAGTATATGACCGCGGCGACTCAGGCGCGGGAACGCCTCCTGTCTGATAATGCGAAGAAAAAAGCCCAGCTCGCAGAGCTGCAGTCATTCGTCAGTCGCTTTAGCGCGAATGCTTCTAAATCCCGTCAGGCAACATCACGTGCTAAACAAATGGATAAAATTAAGCTGGATGAAGTTAAAGCCTCCAGCCGTCAGAATCCGTTTATGCGTTTTGAACAAAATAAGAAATTGTTCAGAAATGCACTGACCACTGAAGCATTAACCAAAGGGTTTGATAAAGGTCCCCTATTCAATAAGCTTAATCTGCTACTTGAAGTGGGTGAGAAAGTGGCCATTATTGGTGCGAATGGTATCGGTAAAACGACACTGTTGAAAACACTGATGGGTGAGCTGACGCCGGATAACGGTAGCATTAAGTGGTCTGAAAATTCGCAGATTGGTTATTATGCTCAGGACCATGCCGCAGATTTTGCGAATGACCTGACGGTGTTCGACTGGATGAGCCAGTGGAAACAGGAAGGGGATGATGAGCAGGCTGTGCGCAGTATTCTTGGCCGGTTGTTGTTCTCACAGGATGATATTAAAAAGCCTGCGAAAGTCTTATCCGGGGGTGAAAAGGGCCGTATGCTGTTCGGTAAACTGATGATGGAAAAACCGAACGTGCTGGTAATGGATGAGCCGACAAACCACCTGGATATGGAATCTATCGAATCCCTGAATATGGCACTGGAAATGTACGAAGGTACGCTGATTTTTGTTTCTCATGACCGTGAATTTGTCAGCTCGCTGGCAACACGTATTATTGAGATCAAGCCGGAAGGGGTGACTGACTTCTCCGGAACTTACGAAGATTACCTGCGCAGCCAGGGCATTGTGTAAACGTCTGTAATGTGAAAACGGTTGTCTGTGTACAGACAACCGTTTTTTTATGCGGATTTGGTGCCGCAGACCTCACAGTGCGGATCCCGGGGGACCCGGAACTCCCTGAAACGGGTTACCATGGCGTCAATCAGCAGTAGCTTGCCCCGCGGGCTTTCCCCGTAGCCGGTCAGGACCTTCAGTGTTTCCATGGCCTGCAACGTACCTATCATCCCCACCAGCGGAGCCATTACCCCGGCTTCGATACAGCTAAGCCCCTGATCGCCAAATAAACGACTGATACAGCGATAACACGGCTCATCGTCGTGCCAGCGGAACACCGAAAGCTGACCCTCCATACGGATCGCCGCGCCTGAAATCAATGGGACTTTATGGCGATAACAGATACGGTTCAGGAGTTCACGGGTCGCAACATTATCACTGCAATCCACAACAGCATGTTGATGTTTTACCTGCTCATCGGCATTCTCTTCTGATAAGGCCCGATTATCTGCAATGAGCCGGACAAAGGGATTCAGCTTTTCCAGTGCAAGAAGCGCTGAGGCTGTTTTGGGCATCCCCAGCGTTTCATCATTATGCAGGATCTGTCGTTGCAGATTAGATACTGAGACAGTATCAAAGTCACATAATGTCATTTCGCCGACTCCTGCAGCGACCAGGTAAGGGGCAACGGCGCAGCCTAAACCACCCAGTCCGGCAATCAGAACCCGTGAGGTTTTTAACTGCTCCTGTCGCTCGAAGTCGAAATCTTTCAGTACGATTTGCCGGTTGTAGCGGAGGATTTCTTCATCGCTGAGAGTCCCGTCCATTCAGTCGTCCAGCAGGTAATTAAAAGGTTCAATCGACACGGTTTCCCCGGGCTGAACATCGGCGCGTTCACGTTCAAGCACAATAAAACAGTTGGCCTTCATAAATGAACTGAACACATGTGACCCCTGATGTCCGGCAGGAACAACCTGTAACCGACCCTCAGCATCACTGGAGTAATGTCCGCGCTGAAAATCCATCCGGCCCGGGGTCTTGCGGATAAACCGCCCGGCAGTTGCCTGTAACGAAGTCCCGGACTCGTGGTTCTTCAGGCCCATCAGGGTATTTAACATGGGCTGAACCAGCTGATAGAAGGTAACCACGGCAGACACCGGATTACCGGGCAGACCACAAAACCAGCTTTCCGACAGGCGGCCGAAAGCAAAAGGTTTACCTGGTTTCATCGCCAGTTTCCAGAAGGTGACGGAGCCCAGGGCCTCCAGCATATCCCGTGTATAGTCGGCTTCACCGACCGATACGCCCCCGGTACTAATAACAACGTCCGCCTGACGATCCGCTTCTTCGAAGGCCTGACGGAGTAATTGCGGATCGTCGGCAATGATGCCTAAATCCACAACCTCACAGCCCATTTTTTCAAGCATCAGGCGGATGGCAAACCGGTTCGTGTCATAAATCTGTCCTTCCTGTAAAGGTTCACCGACCGGGACCAGTTCATCTCCGGTAGAAAAAATCGCCACACGGATCCGGCGCAGAACGCTGATTTCGGCGATCCCCAGTGAGGCCAGCAACGGAAGGGACGAAACTCCCAGCCGGATGCCTGCATCCAGCACCGGTTGCCCGGCCTGAATATCTTCACCGGCCCTGCGGATATTTTGTCCTGTGGCAACATCGGCAGTGATAATGATACCTTCTTCACGGGTTTCGGTCTGTTCCTGCATCACGACGGCATCGGTTCCCGGCGGTACCGGTGCACCGGTCATGATCCGGATAACGCTGCCTTGTGGCCAATCCCCGGTAAAGGGTTTACCCGCCAGCGCTTTACCGGCCACGGACAGCGGGGTTTCAGGCAGCACCAGGTCAGACAGGCGGACGGCATAACCATCCATTGCGGAATTATCAAAACCGGGCACCGCAATCGGAGAGATCACCGGTCCGGCGGTGATACGTCCCGTGGCATCCTTCAGTGCAAGACTGACTTTGTCATGTATCGGGCTCAGGGGGCGTTGAATGAGTTGTAATGCTTCTTCCGGAGAAATAAGTCCGGATGTAAAAGGTTCCATAGTGGCTCCTGCCTTAGTGAGTGCTATCAGAGCATCGGCCTATGCGGGGTCATATGCCGATCAGAACAGAATTAAGAGAGAGAATAGCATGTTAACTGTCCGTCCGGCCCAAAAAAAGTACCGGCAGGCGGGGCGGATAGCGGATAGCCCCGGCATTCCTGAGGGCTTCCTGACCGGGGCCCTGCTTGCGTCAGAGCGACCCCGGTGACCCGATAAAGTGGCCCGGCGCACGTTATACCGGGGCCTTTAGTGCCTTAAGCTGCCGGGTGTTGAGGCGCTTTCCGGCTAAAGTGTGACTCAGAAACACTGTGAAAAGTAAATAAAGAGGGTGAAGTATACAACGAAGGGGTGCTTATGCTATTGATAGTATCGGGAACGAAATCAGTAGATTAAATTGTCAATCTGCACCGTTCTGCAAGGCGCCTGTCACTGCTATGACCAGGAGCCTTTGCCTCCTGGTGAGTGTCTTACCGGTTTAACAACATTGGGGTTCCGGTTGCGAAGGTCAGTTCAGTCACCTGTATATACGTTATATTTTTTGAGCAAACAAGGACGGACTGTTAATGGTACATCACACACGTCACTTTTCCCGATCCCGTGCGGTGATCGTTGCGCTGCTGCTGGCACCGGTAGTGGGCTACGCTGCACAACCCTCAGATGCCCCCGTCTTAGACGCCAAAGCATGGATCCTGATGGATTATGCCAGCGGTAAAGTTCTTGCTGAATCCCATGCTGACGACAGACTGGATCCGGCCAGTCTCACCAAAATGATGACCAGTTATGTGGTCGGTCAGGCATTGAAAGACGGCAAAATTAAATCCACCGATATGGTCTCTATCGGCCAGGATGCCTGGGCAACGGGGAATCCTCAGTTGCGCGGTTCGTCACTGATGTTCCTGAAACCCGGCGATCAGGTCTCTGTCTCCGACCTGAACAAGGGAATTGTTATCCAGTCAGGGAATGATGCCTGTATCGCGCTGGCGGACTACGTTGCAGGAAGTCAGGGGGCATTTATTGACCTGATGAATAACTATGCCAAACGACTGGGACTACAGAATACTCATTTCTCCACGGTGCACGGACTCGATGAACCCGGCCAGTACAGCACTGCCCGGGATATGGCGTTAATCGGTCAGGCGTTGATCCGTGATGTTCCTCAGGAGTATGCGTTAAATCAGGAAAAAGAATTCACGTTTAATAATATTCGCCAGCCTAACCGGAATCGCCTGTTGTGGAGCACCGATCTGCATGTTGATGGGATCAAAACAGGTTATACCTCTGGTGCCGGCAATAACCTTGTCGCTTCTGCTACCGCCGGTGATATGCGGCTGATTTCGGTGGTGCTGGGCGCGAAAACTGATGCAAGCCGCTTCCGTGAAAGTGAGAAATTACTTAACTGGGGATTCCGTTCTTATGAAACTGTCTCTCCGCTAAAGTCGGATCAACCTTTTGTGCAGAAACGGGTCTGGTACGGTGATAATCGAATGGTTAACCTGGGTGTGATCAATAACACGGCCGTGACTATTCCCCGTGGGCAGATCAACAACCTTAAAGCATCTTATACGCTTAACTCACCGGTACTGGAAGCGCCGCTGGCCCGCGGGCAGGTGGTGGGTACGGTTAATTTTCTGCTGAATGGTAAAACGATCGATCAGAAATCACTGGTAGTGATGGATGAGGTCAAAGAGGGCGGCTTTGTCAGCCGTATCTGGGACTTTATCAGTCTGCAGATCAATACGCTGTTCAAACGCTGGTTTGGCTAAACCCATTGGCCGGGCGACGTTTTACCGTCGGCCCGGCCAGGTTATCAGTGACGTACCCAGCCTTTCTTAATTAACGGACCGAAGACAAGGTGATAAATATCGCTGGTCAAAGACAGGAAACGTTCGCCGTAAACACCCCAGCCCAGCTGTGATGCCAGACAACCGAGCATACCGACCAGAAATCCTCCCAGCATGTCCATCGGCCAGTGAACTCCCAGATAAACCCGCGACCATGCGATTGCGATACCGATCGCCATTAACACAATCCCTGACCAAAGTCTGTGCCAGAAAATAAATGCCAGGGCAAAGGTGAAAATAGTAGTGCCGTGATCACTAGGGTAGGAGTCGTCCGCACTGTGACTGAGAAACTGATAGCCCAGTCCGACGGCGAAAGGCCGGGGATGAGGATAAATAAACGCGACCACTGTCGCTATGGCTAATGCGTAGATCAGGGCTGTTCCGGTTTTCAGTACCAATATCCGTTGTTGGGTGACCTGGCTGTCCGGCCCCCATAACCACAAGGCAATGATCAGTAGCGGTACAATGGCTATCAGGTCTTTGGCGAAGAACAGTGCCAGTTGAATAAGTCCGTGGGGAGAGTCCGGTGTGGCATTAATCCATAGAAACAGGATGTGATTCAGGTGTTCCATTGTTTTGTGCGATCCTTATGGGCAGTCAACGCGGTATCACATTCTTCAGCGCGGGCAATTTATCTTAAATTGACGTCAAGCATACTGTGAATAGCTTAAGATTAGCTTAACAGCATAAAACAACGTCATAAAAAGTAAATAATCCGGTTCTTATTTCTTGTGTATCTGTGCGTTAACATCCTCAGCGCACAAAGCGTTAACAAGTCGCTGTCCTGAAAGATATAAAAACTCAGGAAAACAGTTGGTTAAGGGCTGAAGGCTCAGGAAAAATAAAGGCACCCTAAGTGAAACAGGGTGCCTGAATACGTTAAGCGGAAGCATGGCCGTCAGTTGATCAGTGGCCAGATAAGCACTATCAGTGTCCCTGCAAGGGTCAGTAATACGTTAGCGATAGCATAGGTTCCGGCGTATCCGAGGGCCGGAATACTACTGCGTGCGGTATCAGAAATAATTTCCATGGCCGGTGCACAGGTTCTTGCCCCCATTAATGCACCAAACAACATGGCTCTGTTCATCCGCAGAAGATAAGCTCCCACCAGGTAAGTGATAACCACCGGAATAAGGCTGACCAGCAAACCGCAGGCAAGCATTTCCAGGCCGTCTCTGCCTAACCCCTGATTAATTCCGCTACCGGCACTGAGTCCGACGCCAGCCATAAAGACCATCAGCCCAAACTCTTTTACCATAGTTAAGGCGCCCTGAGGGATATAACCGAAGGTCGGGTGGTTAGCCCGTAAAAAGCCCAGCATGATACCTGAAAATAATAATCCGGCTGCGTTACCGATACTGACATTAAAATTACTGAACTGAAAAGTGATCATTCCTATCATCAGACCGACGATAAAAAAGGCACAGAACGCCAGTAAATCGGTCACCTGACTATGGATGGCGATAAAGCCAATCCGATCAGCAATACTTTTTACACGTTTTGCTTCGCCGCTCACCTGCAGGATATCGCCTTTGTTCAGAACGATTTCATCATCAATCGGCATTTCGATCTGGTTACGGATCACCCGGTTAAGGAAACAGCCATGATCCGTCAGTCGTAATTTACCCAGCCTTTTATTCACAGCATTATGGTTCTTCACCACAATTTCTTCGGTCACAATACGCATATCGAGTAAATCGCGATCGAACACTTCCTTGCCGTGGCGGAAGCTGGGGTCCAGCCTCGCATGAGCATCAGGATAACCCACCAACGAGATATCGTCGCCTTGCTGCAGTACCGCATCGCCGTCGGGGTTGGCCAGAATACCGTTGCGACGTATCCGCTCTATATAGCATCCGGTATGCCGGTAAATCCCCAGTTCCCGGAGGTTCTTACCGCCGGTCCATTCCACCAGCTCCTGACCTACGCGATAAGCACGTATTACCGGTAAAAAAACTTTACGCTGGCTGTCTGCATCCAGTCCGCGTTCGCGGGCAATCTGCTGTGCGCTGGTGGGTAAATCCTGATGCTGTAACCGCGGCAGGTAGCGGGCCCCCAGAATAAGGCTGACCAGCCCGACCAGATAAGTCAGGGCATATCCCAGGCTCAGGTGATCCTGCATCAGATTCAGCTTACTGGCATCCGTAACACTCTGTCGTAGTGTATCCCCGGCACCAACCAGTACCGGTGTCGAGGTCATCGAGCCTGCGAGCATACCTGCCGTCAGCCCGATATCCCAATGGAATAACCGGCCAAGGCCCAGCGCCAGTACCAGTGCCGTGACCACCATGACCATGGCCAGCATAAAGTAGTTTTTTCCGTCACGGAAAAAGATAGAAAAGAAGTTAGGCCCGGCTTCTACTCCGACACAGAAGATAAACAGCATAAAGCCCAGGCTCAGTGCATCGGTATTAATCGAAAAGTGTTGTTGTCCGAGAAGTAAAGACATGACCAGCACACCGATAGAGCTGCCTATCTGGATACTGCCGAGGCGGAGTTTACCCAGGCATAGCCCGAGAGAAAGGACGACAAATAACAACAAAACGTCATTGGAACTCAGGAGGTTGGCGACGTTAATATTCACAAATTGGCTTCTTATCCGCAAAGGAACGAGATGAGTAAATACCTCTGAACACTGGCGCTCAGCGGCAGATCTAAGGTCAGCATTCTAAACATATTTTCTGTAACAGACTACGGCGGGAACGTGAAAAAAACAGCGGGAGGGAATTACGCGCCGGAGAAGCGGCGCGCATACTGCAGGGAGATTACTGAAACAGACCCAGATGCTCTTTGGCATAGGCTTCAAATTCGGTAAATCCGCCCACATGTTGCTGATCGAGGAAAATCTGCGGTACGGTTTCTACAGGTTTACCGACCGTTTTTTCCAGGTCAGCTTTAGTGATACCTTCCGCATGAATATCGATATAGCGGTAGCTGAAGTCTTCGCGATCTTCGGTTAATTTTTCGGCAAGGTCTTTAGCGCGAACACAATAAGGGCAGCCCGGACGACCAAAAATAACAGCGAACATAGCACTCTCCTGAGCGATTCATAGAAACAGAACATATAACAAAGCGCTATGATGCCTGTCTTCAGGGTGAAAGGAAAACAGGAAATCCCTGTTGCTATGAATGTTACTATCAATCAGGAACGACTGGCTATGTCGGGCGCACACCCGGTTAACAGGAATATAATGAGATGTCTGATACTACACGATTGCCGCGATACCTGATTATTACCGAGCTTGCCGGAGGGATTCTGGTGCTGTTGTCGATAGTGCTGATTAACTGCACCGGTCGTCTGCCCGGTGTGGAAGACAGCCAGAGACTGGCAAAAATCATCCTGACAGTCGGCATCCTGCTTATCCTGCCGGCCGTGATAACTCTGGGGTACCGGACGCTCAGGGCTATATTGACAGGTTCACCGGCAAAGAAATAACGTAACCTCTAACTGCAACACGAAGGAGATCCTTATGACCCCGACGATCGACCTGTTACGCCGTCATCGTTCAATCAGGGCGTTTACTGACCGTCAGATCAGCGATGAAGAGCGTCATGCTATTCTGGCTGCAGCCAGGTCCGCCTCCACTTCCAGCTTTTTACAGTGCTCATCTATTATCCGGGTGACAGATCCGCAAAAGCGTAGCCGTTTGTCAGAACTGGCAGGCCCTCAGCCCTGGGTCCGCGAAGCTGCGGAGTTTTGGGTCTTTTGTGCCGACTTTAACCGCCACCAGCAGATTTGCCCTGAGGCCGGGTTAGGGCTTGCCGAGCAGTTACTGCTGGGGTGTGTGGATACGTCACTCATGGCACAGAATGCGATGGTGGCTGCGGAGTCATTGGGATTGGGGGGCGTCTTTATCGGCGGCTTACGTAATCATCCCCATGAAGTGACCGAACTACTCTCATTACCGCGTTTCGTACTGCCTCTGTTCGGGCTATGCCTCGGCTGGCCGGACGCCGACCCGGAGGTAAAACCCCGGTTACCACTGAGCCTGCTGGTGCATGAAAACAGTTATCAGCCTATGGATAGTCAGGTGCTGGCCGGTTATGACCAGCATATTCGGGAATATTATCAGCAGCGGGGCAGTAATAGCCGTCAGGAAAGCTGGAGCGAGATGATCCAGCGTATGCTTGTCAAAGAGAACCGGCCATTTATCCTGGATTTCCTGCACCAGCAAGGCTGGGCAACACGTTAAGGTGTGACCCATCCGTTCCGTCCTGAAGACTATCTCCGGGTGCTAACGATCACAACAAGGATAATTGTTGTGGTCTGCGGCTACGAAATTATGCACCGGTCATGGCGTTGCAGGGTTTTTTTGCGTAATCTGTTGCGCCTGATGATTAAGCCGGAAAAAAATGATGGACGCTCTTGTCACACCTGACCTTGAAATGCTGCGCGACTGGATGGACAAAACCACGATTGACTGGTTTGAATGTGGCAGCTGTCAGGCTCTGCACTTATCTGCAATGCAGAATATTGATGGGGTGTTTGATGCAAAACTGGACATTATCGATAATGTGATCCTGGTGACCGTAAGTGCGGAAGTCAGATCGTCAGCCCTGCTAACGCTGGTGGGGGAAATTTCTCAGATCAATGCCAGCTCACTGACGGCAAAATGCTTTCTGGATATTCAGGATGACAGTTTACCCAGGCTTATCATCTGTCAGTCGCTCAGCATTGGCTATGGCCTGGCTTTACCGCAATTCTCTTTCTTTATGCAGCAGAGCGAAGAGCAGTTATCCATGATTATTATGGAGCTTGCTGCTAACCATTTACTGGTCACCTCTGAAAACACAGCTTCGCCGCATACGGTACAGCCCCTGTTACATTAAAGCCTGTACCGGCGTGGGTATATCGAGTGTATTGACAGTCAGCGCGACCGGTACGGTAACACAGAGAAAGAGAAAAGAGAGTGAAGTGTCCGGGGCCGGTTTTCCCCGGCCCTGGCAAGGTCAGCTACGGCGCTCGAAACGCAATGCGTAATGTTCCAGGCCACGTAACAGGAGTGTCAGGAGCCCGTTAACACACAGATAGATAATTCCGGCAGCCACAAATACTGAAACATCGTAGGTGCGGCCGTACAGCAATTGTCCTTCGCCCATCACATCCATTAGCGTGATGGTATAAGCCAGCGACGTACTTTTAAAAATAAGCACCACTTCATTGGAATATGCCGATAATGCCCGCTTAAAAGCATAGGGCAGCAGTATTCTCATGGTCTGATGACGGCTCATACCCAGCGCAGCGCAGGAGTGCCATTGACCCTTCGGGATAGCTTTGAGCGCACCATAAAAGAGCTGTGTCGTATACGCGGCACTGTTCAGGGAGAGTGCAAGAATGGCACAAAACCAGGGCTGAGAGAGCAGGGACCAGAGCCACGGATACTGCTGTAACTGTGGAAACTGCCCGGGGCCGTAATAAATCAGGAAGATTTGTACCAGCAGCGGTGTCCCGGTAAACAGGGTAATATAGATATTCACCAGCCGCCCCGCCAGCGGCTTTTTCAGCGCAAGGATCAGGGTAAAGACTACCGCCAGCGCCAGGGCTATCAGTAAAGAGCTGAGCGTCAGGAACAGACTGGTATGCAGACCTTTCAGCAACTGAGGAAAATACTCTGCCATTATGTATGCTCCTGGTCGAAACGGGTCGCACGTTGTTCAAGACGGCGTAATATAAACTGACTGAACAGAGTGATAATCAGGTAAATGGCAGCCGCCAGCAAATACCAGGTAAACGGCTGCTGGGTACGGGTGGCAATACTTTTAGTCTGTAACATTAAGTCGTTAACGCTGATCAGCGAAACCAGCGCCGTATCTTTCAACAGTACCAGCCACTGGTTACCCAGTCCCGGCAAGGCATGGCGCCACATCTGCGGTAAAATCAGGCGGTAGAAGATGGTGAATTTTTTCATCCCCAGCGCCATACCGGACTCGCGTTGCCCTTCGGGAACGGCTTTCAGAGCTCCGCGCAGGGTCTGAGAGGCATAGGCCGAATAGAGCAGCGACAGTGAAATGACACCGCAAAGAAACGGGCTGACATTGAAATCGGTGATGTTCATCCGGACATGCAGCCGGGTGATGCCAAGCGGGATGTCAAAACCATCGGAGAGGGTCAGCAGTAACTGGGATGAACCGAAATAAATCCCCAGTACGACCAGCAGCTCCGGCAGTCCCCGCAATAATGTCACCAGCAATGTTCCGGGCCAGGCGAGGATCTTAAAACGCAGCGATTCCCAGCCCGCGAACAGTATCGCCAGTAACAGTCCGAGCAGTAATGCGCAGACGGCAAGGCCGACGGTCATCCCGGCGGCGCTTGCTAATGGAAATAACTCACTCATTGGCGATTACTGCTGGAACCATTTGTGATAGATGGTCTGGTAAGTGCCATCGGCTTTCACTTCTGCCAGGCCCTGATCCAGTGATTTTTGCAGAGAGGTATTCCCCTGACGAACGGCAATCCCTAAGCCGGTGCCGAAATAGTCTTTATCGGTCACTTTATTACCGACACTGCTCAGCTGAGGATCTTTCTTCAGCCATTCATTCACCACGGCAGTATCACCGAATACGGCATTAAGACGACCGTTTTTCAGATCCAGCATCGCATTCTGATAGCTGTCATAAGCCACCATGGTGATTTCAGGGTGCTTGTCGGTCAGGTATTTCTGGTGGGTAGTCCCGTTCTGAACCCCGACGCGTAAGCCTTTTAAAGCCGCAATGCTGGCAACTTTGCCTTTTTGTGCAATAAAGAGCGCAGAGTTATCGTAGTAGGGTTTGGTGAACAGCACCTGTTTTTCACGCTCAGGCGTAATATCCATCCCGGCCATCACCACATCATAGCGGCGGAATTTCAGACCCGGGATCAGGCTGTCAAATGACTGATTAGTGAATTCACAGGTGGCATCGATCTTTTTACAAATAGCATTCGCCAGATCAACATCAAAGCCCTGGATTTTATTATCGGCCCCGACAAATTCAAACGGAGGATAAGACGCTTCGGTCGCAAAATGCAGAGTCGTGGCTGCGGAAGCACTCAGACTGGCACCGGCAAACAGGGCGGCTAAAAGAATTTTTTTCATAATGAGTCCCGGATTAATGTGAAAGATAATGTGCGAACTGAGGGGTCTGCGGGTGAGTGAAGCGATCGGCATCACCCTGTTCAATAATGTGTCCGTTTTCCATGTAAACCACCTGGCTTGCCGTTTTCCGGGCAAACTCCACTTCGTGGGTCACAATAACCTGTGTAATGTTGGTGCGTGCCAGCTCGCGGATAATATCGACGACCTGTCCGGTGATTTCCGGGTCCAGCGCAGCGGTTGGCTCATCGAAAAGCAGTACCTGTGGTTCCATCATCAATGCCCGGGCGATAGCGACACGTTGCTGTTGTCCCCCGGACAGGTGCAGCGGAAAACGATCAGCAAACGAGCTGAGTTTAAGACGTTCAAGCAGTGCGGTGGCACGCTGACGAGCTGCTGTTTTATTCAATCCCAGCACACGGCAAGGCGCTTCAGTCAGGTTCTGCATGACGGTCAGATGAGGCCAGAGATTGTATTGCTGGAAAACAATACCGACATTACGCCGTAACTCACGGATAGCTTCTTCAGAAGGCTTATTCCTGAAGTTAAAGTGGTTACCGGCGATTGACAGTTCCCCGGTACGTGGCATTTCAAGCAGATTGAGTACCCGCAGGAGCGAACTTTTACCCGCACCGCTTGGGCCGAGTAAAACCATAGTTTCACCCTGCGGACAACTCAGTCCGATATCAAACAGTGCCTGGTGATCGCCGTAAAAGCAATTTATCCCGTTTAGTTGAATACTCATGCGCAAAAATTGAATAGTAATAAAGTGGAGCGAATAGTAACGTTGCCAGCATAGTTATGCAATTCCGGTCGCTGGAAATTTGTATAAATGCGCGTCAGAGTCAAAAAAGTAGCACAAAATTTTGTCAGTTAGCAGGGGCTTGCGTATGCTTTAGCCTGTTTATTCTGGCTGTTCTGGCGGGACGCATGAAAAAAAACTGGTTATGGATAGCACTGTTGGTAAGCGGTTGTCATTCAGGCACAGAGCACCGCCAGGTGTTCACCGTCGATCATCATCTGAATGCCCGAAGCCAGGAGCCCCGGGTGAAAATGGTCGTCCTTCACTATACGGCTGAAGATAATGCCAGGTCACTGCATCTTCTCAGCCAGGGGGAGGTCAGTGCGCATTATCTGATAACGTCTCCCGACGGAAAGCCTTCACCCGCCGTGACGGTTTATCAGTTGGTGCCTGAATCCCGTGTTGCCTGGCATGCCGGGGTGAGTGGCTGGCGTGGCTATACCCATCTGAACAGTATTTCGATAGGCATCGAACTGGTTAATCCGGGATATTACCGGAAAGGCGACAGGACGACCTGCACCCTGTATCCGCCTGCGCAAATCGATGCGCTGGAAAATCTCCTGCAGACGGTGGTGAAACGTTATGCAATCACTCCGGTGAATATTGTCGGGCACAGCGATGTCGCCCCCTTACGAAAACAGGACCCCGGCCCCTGTTTTCCATGGCACCTGCTGGCAAAAGCCGGTCTGGGGGCCTGGCCGGATGCAGGGGCTGTCGCGCAGTTTCTGGCAGGACATTCTGCCAGGGACCCTGCGGATCCCCGTGAGCTGATGACCTTACTGGCGCGTTATGGTTATCCCGTCACTGACCCCGGCTCTCCCGGCGAACAGGCCGGTGTCATTAGTGCCTTTCAGATGCATTTCAGGCCGGCACGGGTCACCGGCAAAGCTGATGCTGAAACCGAAGCCATTGCGCGGGCATTGCTTCAGAAATACGGCACCGCGCACTGACCCGGCCGGCCCGGTGCTATTGCTGTAAGAAGGCCTTCCAGGCGTCGACAACTTTCTGAAGTGCCGGGCGTGGCGTATCCAGGTGGGTCACAAGACGCGTGCCGTAGCCGAAGCTGATACGGATACCCCGGGCATCCATCCATTGCTGTAACGGAGTAATCTGTGTTTCCGGCAGACGGATAAAAATCATATTTGTCTGCCTGCGACTCACTTCGATACCCAGTTCTGCTAATTCAGCCGCCAGCCAGCGGGCATTTTCGTGATCTTCAGCCAGCCTCGCCACGTTATTGTCGAGGGCATAAATCCCCGCCGCGGCCAGAATACCGGCCTGACGCATTCCGCCTCCGGTCATTTTTCGCCAGCGACAGGCTTCTTCAATAAAATCATGGCTGCCGCATAACAGGGACCCGACGGGTGCTCCAAGACCTTTTGACAGGCATATGGACAGTGTATCGCAGTAACGGCTTAGCGCATCCAGGGGCTGACCGCTGGCGACAGCCGCATTGAAAATACGCGCCCCGTCAGTGTGTAATGCCAGATGATGCTGACGGGAGAAAGCAAAGACGTCTGCCAGCCAGTCAGAGGGCAGCACTTTGCCATGATGGGTATTTTCGATACTGATAAGGCGGGTACGGGCGAAATGAATATCCCGGGGTTTAATGACCTCCCGGACAATGTCCAGCGGCAGGGTACCGTCCGCATTTTCCATAACGGGCTGGGGCTGGATGCTGCCTAAAACGGCCGCGCCGCCGGCTTCATAGCGGTAATTATGGGCATGTTGTCCGGCAATATATTCGTCCCCCCGCTGACAGTGGCTGAGCAGCGCGACCAGGTTCGCCTGAGTTCCGCTGGGAAAGAAAAGGGCAGCCTGTTTACCGCTCATCGCCGCGGCTTTTTCCTGTAGTGCGTTTACTGTCGGGTCATCGCCGTAAACGTCATCTCCGGTCGGTGCGGAGGTCATTTTACGCAACATTTCAGCCCCGGGTTGGGTCACTGTATCACTTCGTAAATCAATCACATCAGGCTCCGTTGTCAGTAAAGGATCAGCAGACCGGCCATTGTCCATAGCCGGCCTTACTCTTTTACCGTAGCCAGTTAGTTTTCGCCAGACCTACCACCTCATTCCCCCGGCCATTGATAATGGCCCGGACCATATACAGACTGAAGCCTTTCGCCTGCTCAAGTTTTATTTTCGGCGGGATCACCAACTCATCCCCGGCAGTAGTGACATCCACCAGCACCGGGCCCGGATGGTCAAAGGCCTGTTGCAGAGCATCGGGCAGGGCAGACGATTTTTCCACACGGATCCCTTTGATATTGCAGGCCGCCGCAATCGCCGCGAAATCCGGATTAACCAGCTCAGTACCGTCGGTCAGGAAGCCGCCAGCCTGCATTTCCATGGCGACGAAGCCCAGTACACTGTTATTAAAGATAATCATCTTAACCGGTAAGTTATGTTGCGCGATGGAAAGTAAATCGCCCATCAGCATGGCAAAGCCGCCATCCCCGCACAGTGCCACGACCTGACGCTGCGGGTCTACCGACTGAGCGCCCATCGCCTGCGGCATGGCATTCGCCATCGAACCGTGGTTAAACGACCCCAGTAATCGCCGGCGACCGTTCATTTTCAGATAGCGGGCGGCCCAGACCGTCGGAGTACCGACATCGCAGGTGAATACCGCATCTTCACTGGCCAGCGAACTGATCTGGCTTGCCAGATACTGGGGATGAATAGCTTGTTCATCATCAGGGATCGCTAAATCATCCAGGTCCCGGCGCGCATCCTGATAATGGTTGATGGCCCTGTCGAGATGCTTACGGTTCTGTTTTTCCTCTAAGCGGGGAAGCAGTAACATCAGCGTGGCTTTTACATCGCCGATGAGCGGAAGATCGACAGGGCAGTGTGCCCCCAGACTGCCTGCAGAAATATCGAGCTGAATAATTTTCGCGCCGGTGGGGTAGAAAGCGCGGTAAGGGAAGCGGGTGCCCAGCAGAACCAGCGTATCGGCTTTCAGCATGGCCTGATATCCGGAAGAGAAACCAATAAAACCGGTCATTCCGACATCATAAGGATTATCGTATTCCAGATGTTCTTTGCCACGCAGAGCATGCACGATAGGGGCTTTAAGTTTTTCAGCCAGCGCGGTGACTTCTGCGTGTGCGCCGGCACAGCCACTGCCACACAACAACGTGATATTTTCGGACTGATTCAGCATTGCAGCCAGAGTATCGAGTTGTAACAACGGGGGGACGGAAACGGGTACGGCAGGCGGATACCAGGCGGGTGTCACATTTTCCGGTGCAGGCTCCAGAGCGATATCGCCGGGTAATACAATGACTGAAACGCCCCCCTCCACAACTGCTTTTCGCATTGCAATGGCCAGTACCTGCGGTAACTGCTCCGGATTAGAGACCATCTCACAATAATGGCTGCACTCCTGAAACAGGGATTGCGGGTGAGTTTCCTGGAAATAGCCACTGCCGATTTCGCTGGAAGGAATATGCGCGGCGATGGCCAGTACCGGCACCCGGTTACGGTGGCAGTCAAACAACCCATTGATGAGATGCAGGTTTCCCGGGCCGCAGGAGCCGGCACACACGGCGAGCTGACCGGTTATTTGGGCTTCAGCACCGGCGGCAAAGGCGGCGACCTCTTCATGACGGGTGGACATCCACTCAATGGTCCCCAGTTTATTCAGGCTATCACTGAGACCATTCAGGGAGTCGCCGGTGACCCCCCAGATACGTTTGACGCCGGCAAGTTCCAGACTCTTGATAAGAAATGACGCGACCGTATTTTTCATTACTGACTCCCTGGAATAAAACCGGTCCGCCCGGAACGGTTATGAGCACGGATAATGAATAAAATTGTAGCGTATTTATTAACAATCGCCCGGAAGCTCCCGGAGCGTGATAGTTACCGGGTGCTCATGAGGAAAAGAATGCAATCATGATGGGGGCCAGCAAGCTCATAATAAAACCGTGAACGACCGCGGCAGGCACAATTTCCACCCCGCCGGCGCGTTGCAGTACCGGCAAGGTAAAGTCCATGGAGGTCGCACCGCATAACCCCAGTGCAGTCGAGCGATAGCGGCGGATAAGCACCGGGATCAGCATCATTGCGATCAGTTCCCGCAACAAATCTACCAGAAAAGCGCTGTTACCAATCACCGGTCCGAAAGCATTGGTCATCAAAATCCCGGACAGAGAATACCAGCCAAATCCACTGGACAGAGCCAGCCCGGTTTTCAAAGGTAATCCAAGGAGCAGGGCGGCGAGTATTCCGGCAGGCAGGGAGCTGGCCAGCACGATGGCAGCGACAATCACGCCCTGGCGATTAAACAGGATCTGCCGCAAATTCATGTCGCTGCTGCGTAACTGGATACCAATCAGTAATAGCAGCAGTAACAAGGCATACTCTCCCGCCCGGGTAGCATTGTGTAACACCTGCCAATGGGTTAACCCGATAAGAAATCCGGCAATCACCACACCACACATTTTCAGTGAATCCAGCAGCATGTGTAGCCGGGAGGGAAGCGGACCGGAAGCATGGGCAGTCGGCGAAGGCGCTAAGCGGTCAAATAATCTCAGTGCCAGAAAATTACAGACTAAAATGCAAAGAGCACAGGTCAGCGTGATCCGGACAATGACCCACAGGTTCGCGGTCAGATTATCCACAAAGGCCAGACTGACCCCCATAAACAAAAGAATGATGTAAACCATTCGGGTCAGTGAATAATTTACGGCTTTCAGAACACCGCGACGTCGGACAGGCAGCAGATAACCCGCGACCAGAGGAAGGAGCACAATGAGTAAACCAGAGTACATGAGAAGCCCGGCAAATTTCATGATCAAAGGATCAGGTTATCTGATTGATATTGGAGAGTAAATAAAATACTGATGCCCCTCACCGGCCTGTCAGTTTAGCCCTATGGAGTGTAATTCCCCTATGATGCTAAAACAGATCGAGATCAGAAATTTTCGCGGTATAGCGTTTCTGTCACTCGCGTTCCGCCAGGTGTCCCTGCTGATTGGGGAAAATGCCTGGGGGAAATCCAGTTTACTGGATGCGCTGACCCTGATGATGTCGCCTGCGGCTGAGAGTTTCCGCCTGACAGAGACAGATTTCTTTCGCACGCAGGACGATAAGCCCGCAGGGGCCTGTCTGATTGAACTGACCTTCGGTCCGGACTCCCCGGCAGGGAAGCTTCCGGCAGCCATCGCAGCACTGCTGCCTGCGGATCCCGGCGCTCGCGGGCTACGTTTCAGCTTCAGTGCCCGCAGGACAACGCAGGGGATTTCTCAGGATTTTTCCTTTCCGGACTATCCTCACTTAACGCAGCCAGTGGTATCTCAGTTAATACACGCTTTACGGGCCCTCTGTCCGGTGCTGCGACTGCGCGATGCGCGGTTCAGTTCACCGGAAGTGATGGCGTCAACGGCGGAGGGTAGCCGTCAGACGGGTGAGGTACTCATGGCGGGGACTGAGCAGCAGAATACGCTGCAGGGAGAAGACGTTCTGCAACAGGCTCTTACGCTGTTATGCCGGTTATCCGGACACTATTTCCATATCCGTGCAGGCGGAGCACTATCAGAACTGCCTGTGTCAGAGGAGAAAAACGATCTTCTCTGGCAGCAATTGAATGAACTGAACCGGAAACTGGCAAAAACAGCCCGCCCGGAGCGGGCGCCGGTATTGCGCGCCCTGCTGATGTTACTCGCCCGCCCGCCGTTCGCCGGAACCCTTCCGGACGAGGCCAGCCCGTTGATCCTGTTTGAAGACCCGGAAACCCGTCTGCATCCGATGATGTTATCGATGATATGGCAGTTTCTGGCGCTGTTACCGGCACAAAAAGTGGTGACCACTAACTCGTCAGATCTGGTCTCTATGGTCCCGCTGGAGAGTGTTTACCGTCTTGATCGATATCAGCAAATCACCCGCTGCTGGCATATTCCTGATGAGGGGATGTCCCACGATGAGTTGAGAAAAGTGACCTTCCATATTCAGGTGAGTCGACCGTCGGCGTTATTTGCCCGTTGCTGGCTTCTGGTGGAGGGAGAAACAGAAGTCTGGCTGATTAACGAACTGGCCCGGCAGACAGGGTTTTCTCTGGCTTCTGAAGGGATACGTGTGGTTGAATTTGCCCAGTCCGGACTGAAACCGTTATTACGGTTTGCCGCTCATATGGGGATCCGTTGGCATGTTCTGACGGACGGAGATGAAGCGGGCGCGAAATACGCCGCCATCGCGACCAGTCACCTGACAGAGAAACAGACGGAACGGCATCATCTTACCCGTTTTCCGGCGGCAGATATCGAACATTACTTCTACCGCAACGGATTTGCTGAGGTTTACCGGCAGGCAGCTCAACTCCCGGAGCATGGGCCGGGAGGGATGAATCGAGTGATCACTCGTGCAATACAGCACAGCTCCAAACCTTCGCTGGCGATTGCGGTTGCGAATGAAGTTGCAGAGCGGGGCAGCCAGTCGATTCCGCTGTTACTCCGTAAAATGATGGGCCGGGTACGGGGGCTTGCCAGGGGCCGTTTCGGTTAACATCAGACATTTAACATGCTGTGCGAGACGGGCTTGCACAGCAGACGTCACTATGACAGATTGGCCATAGGGTCGTTGACAGGAACGATAAGGCTGGCCTGGTTACCTTTTTCACCTTCACTGGCATTGTAGCTTACCTTCTGGCCTGCCTTGAGTGTTTTATACCCTTCCATCTGAATGGTGGAGTAGTGCGCGAAAATATCTTCACCTCCGGCTTCCGGGCAAATAAAACCGAATCCCTTGGCATTGTTAAACCATTTTACAAATCCTGTTTCCATGTGATGATGCCTCTCACCTGAATTGCAAAAATGAATGAGGGTGGCCGGAGAGCCACCTGATGAAAAAAACAGACAACTCTGTCATTAAGACTATCACTTCACCGGTAATGATCGTCAAGAAATTACCACAGGTATCACAGGGATAATTTCTCAAAATTTGAAGCAGTTAACGCTATCCGTATTTCAAAATCACAGAGAACCTCCGTAATCAGGATAATGCAGACTGCGCATCATTTTGGCGGCATGATAGACTTAACTGAAGAATTCTCTACAGAGTCACAGGCACACTTCAGTGGAATATTATGGCGAATACAAACGACTGGCTTAATTTTGAACACCTTACTGACAACACAGTTCGTGAGGAACTGAAGCCACCGTCAATGTATAAAGTTATTTTGAACAACGATGACTATACACCGATGGAATTTGTTATTGACGTACTGCAAAAGTTCTTTTCTTATGATATTGAACGCGCAACAGAACTCATGCTGAAAGTCCATTACGATGGCAAAGCCATCTGCGGAGTGTTTACTGCCGAAGTGGCAGAAACAAAAGTTGTCAGAATCAATCAGTATGCCAGAGAAAATGAACATCCTTTGCTCTGCACTCTGGAAAAATCTGATTAAGCCACCATATCTGTAGGCAGACATCAGAGCGTGAATCGAGGAGGTGCTTTATGCTCAATCAGGAACTGGAACTCAGTTTAAATATGGCTTTCGCCAGAGCGCGGGAGCACCACCATGAATTTATGACCGTGGAACACCTGTTACTGGCGCTGATCAGTAATCCGTCTGCCCGGGAGGCTCTTGAAGCCTGCTCGGTAGATCTGGTGGTTTTGCGTCAGGAACTCGAAACCTTCATCGAAAAAACAACCCCGGTTTTACCGGAAACTGACGGTGAACGTGATACCCAGCCGACACTGAGTTTTCAGCGGGTATTACAACGCGCCGTGTTTCATGTGCAATCTTCCGGCCGTAGTGAAGTCAATGGTGCAAATGTACTGGTGGCTATTTTCAGTGAACAGGAATCTCAGGCAGCATATTTATTGCGTAAGCACGAAGTGAGCCGCCTGGATATCGTCAACTTTATCTCTCATGGTGTACGTAAAGATGAGGGTGAGAGTGCGCCTGCCCCTGAAAACCAGGCCAATAACGAAGAGCAGAGTGCTGGCGGGGAGGAACGTATGGAGAACTTCACCACCAATCTGAATCAGCTGGCCCGGGTCGGTGGTATCGATCCTCTGATCGGACGTGATAAAGAGCTGGAAAGAGCCGTTCAGGTGCTATGCCGCCGCCGGAAAAATAACCCGCTGCTGGTGGGGGAATCCGGTGTCGGTAAGACGGCGATCGCGGAAGGTCTCGCCTGGCGTATTGAGCAAGGCGATGTGCCGGAAGTGATGAAAGACTGTACTATCTACTCACTGGATATCGGTTCTCTGCTGGCCGGGACTAAGTATCGCGGCGATTTTGAAAAACGGTTTAAAGCGTTGCTTAAGCAACTGGAGCAGGACGTCAACAGTATCCTGTTTATCGATGAGATCCATACCATCATCGGTGCCGGTGCAGCTTCCGGCGGGCAGGTAGATGCCGCTAACCTGATTAAGCCTCTGCTTTCCGGCGGTAAAATTCGTGTGATGGGCTCGACGACGTATCAGGAATTCAGCTCTATTTTCGAAAAAGACCGTGCGCTTGCACGTCGTTTCCAGAAAATTGATATCACTGAACCTTCGGCCGAAGAGACCATTCGTATCATTAACGGGTTGAAAGCGAAGTACGAAGCACACCATGATGTCCGTTACACCGCGAAAGCTGTTCGTGCGGCGGTAGAGCTGGCGGTTAAATATATTAATGACCGACACCTGCCGGATAAAGCCATCGATGTTATTGATGAAGCCGGGGCTCGTGCACGGTTAGTGCCACAGAGTAAACGTAAAAAGACCATCAATGTGCAGGACATCGAGAGTGTAGTGGCGCGTATTGCCCGTATTCCTGAGCAGAGTGTTTCAGCCACGGATCGCGATACCCTGCGTCAGCTGGATTCACGGCTGAAAATGCTGGTGTTTGGTCAGGACAGCGCCATCGATGCTCTGGCGGAAGCTATCAAAATGAGTCGTGCCGGCCTGGGTCATGATCATAAACCGGTGGGTTCCTTCCTGTTTGCCGGGCCGACCGGGGTAGGTAAGACGGAGGTCACGGTACAGCTGGCGAAAGCTCTGGGTATTGAGCTGCTACGCTTTGATATGTCGGAATATATGGAGCGTCATACCGTCAGTCGTTTGATTGGTGCGCCTCCGGGCTATGTGGGCTTTGATCAGGGCGGGTTACTGACGGATGCGGTGATCAAACATCCACATTCGGTCGTGCTGCTCGACGAAATTGAAAAAGCCCATCCGGATGTCTTTAATCTGTTATTGCAGGTGATGGATAACGGGACACTGACGGATAATAACGGACGTAAAGCAGACTTCCGTAATGTGGTGCTTGTGATGACCACTAACGCCGGGGTACGTGAAACGGAGCGTAAATCTATCGGACTGATCCATCAGGATAATACGACCGATGCGATGGAAGAAATCAGGAAAACCTTTACACCTGAATTCCGTAACCGCCTGGATAATATTATCTGGTTTGATCATCTGTCGACGGATGTTATTCATCAGGTGGTCGATAAGTTTATTGTCGAACTGCAGGCCCAGCTGGATCAGAAAGGCGTGTCTCTGGAAGTCAGTGACGGTGCACGGGACTGGCTGGCTGAAAAAGGCTACGACAAAGCGATGGGTGCCCGTCCTATGGCCCGTGCCGTGCAGGAAAACCTCAAGAAACCGCTGGCTAATGAATTGCTGTTTGGTTCACTGGTCGACGGGGGATCGGTGAAGGTGGCGCTGGATAAAACCAGCAATACGTTAACCTACCATTTTGAAAGTGCGGAACAGCGTAAAGCGGCAGGAACGGTGCATTAAGTCCGTATTCGCCCGTGAGTCATAAAACAAAAGGCCGGAATATCCGGCCTTAATTTTTTTGTACCTGTATAAAACAGGTTACTGACTCTTAGCGACTACGGAAGACAATGCGGCCTTTGCTCAAATCATAAGGAGTCAGCTCAACGGTGACTTTATCACCGGTCAGGATGCGGATATAGTTCTTACGCATTTTGCCGGAGATATGAGCGGTAACCACGTGCCCGTTTTCGAGCTCAACGCGGAACATGGTGTTAGGTAACGTATCCAGTACGGTACCTTGCATTTCAATATTGTCTTCTTTGGCCATCGAATCCTCTGAATGGACTAGCTAAATTTGAATCGGCAAGATAATGCCCAATTCTGGTATCTATGTAAAGAATTGTTGGTGTAAATACCAACACTCCGCTATGCGGCATGCAAAAACATGCGCAGTGCAAATAAATTCGGGTGTTCTGACGTTAATCGGGGATATTTGCAGAATCGTGCATCTGAATAGCAAGTCGGGGGGAAACCTTCCTTGATGTTCATCAGTGTACCAGCAGAATCTCCATCAGGGCGCATCGGAAAACACCTTCTGAAGCGCGAACGACATAACAAGCAGACAGAGTCTAACACTTTCCGGGTGAAATGTCTGTAAAACATTAACGGGCAGCTTAACCCGGCTCGCCGGTTTGCCAGCACCCGTCTGCCAGTGGTAATACCTGTAGTGCGGCGACCTGTTGCAGATAGGCTTCGCGCGGGATCTCTGTCGCCCCTAAGGAGGCGGTATGAGGGTTCAGTATCTGGCAGTCAATTAACTGTCCGCCGTGGGCCTTGAAGTGCCGGCAAAACAGCATCAGTGCAGTTTTAGAAGCATTCGGGCGCGTACTGAACATCGATTCCGCGCAGAATAGCTGGCCGACCGCCATCCCATACAAACCACCTGCCAGATGCCCGTCCTGCCAGACTTCCACCGAATGCGCATAGCCTTTCTGCGATAAAGTCAGCCAGGCAGCGATCACTTCATCCGTGATCCAGGTCCCTCCGGTCCTTTCTGCCGCGCAACCGCGGATCACGCCCTCGAAGTCCCGATTAATGGTGACCTGATAAGGTGAGTGGCGATGAAAACGGGCCATACTGCGGCTAAGATGGAATGCCTCAGGGTAAAGTACCGCCCGTGGATCCGGTGACCACCACAGCAACGGGTCCTGTTCAGAGAACCAGGGAAAGATACCCTGCCGGTAGGCTTCCCGCATCCTTTGCCAGCTCAGATCCCCGCCAAACGCCAGCAGACCGTCAGGTTCTGTCAGCGCTTGTGAGGGCGGGGGAAAGCTGAGTGTATCAGCCGCTAACTGCGGCAGGATCAATGGCATCCGGGATGACCTCACTCGGGTTCAGACGCTGAGTAAACTGCCAGTAGCGGCCACGCGCGCTGAGAAGCGTTGACGTGTCACCCTGTTCGATAATATGGCCGTTTTCCATCACACAAACACGATCCATTGCAGCCAGTCCGGTCAGGCGGTGTGTCACCATTATCACGGTTTTATCCCGGGTAACCCGCGCCAGAAGCGCCAGAATATGCTGCTCGGTGGTGGCATCCAGTCCCTCGGTCGGCTCATCGAGTAACCAGAGGTCTCCCTGGTGGAGGAGCGCCCGTGCGATGGCTAAACGGCGTAATTCCCCCCCGGAAAGTGTTCTGCCGCCTTCTCCTAACCAGCCGTTAAGCCCGTCATTTTCCAGCAACTGCCCGAGGCCGGTCTGTTGCAATACGTCGACCAGCGCTTCATCGGTACTGTCAGGTGCAGCAAGTTTGAGGTTGTCACGCAGGGTCTGGTTGAAGACCGAAACGCGCTGAGTCACCACGCTGGTCCGCCGACGAAGCGTCGCTTCATCCCATTGCGGCAAAGGGGACTGGTTAAAGCAAATTTCGCCTTGCCCGGGGTCAGCCGCACGGGTCAGCAGTTGCAGGAGCGTTGACTTACCGCAGCCGGTAAAACCGAGCAGAGCAATTTTTTCGCCCTGAGCAACCGTCAGGTTCAGTCCGTTAATCACCGCCCGGGGTTGTCCGGGATAGCTGAACCCCAGTCCGGTGATCCGGACGGCAATCCCCGGGTGATTATCTGTCAGCGC
The DNA here is from genome assembly GCF_000611875.2 of Tatumella sp. UCD-D_suzukii. NCBI lineage: Bacteria > Pseudomonadati > Pseudomonadota > Gammaproteobacteria > Enterobacterales > Erwiniaceae > Tatumella > Tatumella sp. UCD-D_suzukii. Next base: position 96,148 of record NZ_JFJX01000053.1, on the reverse strand, counting down.
TTTTTGCGGAAACTGTACCGCAGGTTTCTGGCCTAAAATTTCGTTTAAGCGTGAAGCAGAAACCATCACCTTTGAGATATGGAGGAAAGCGGCAGCCACCGGCCCCAGGGACTCAAAAGCCGCCAGAACGCAGAAAGTAAAGAGTGCCAGCCAGGTGGGGTCGGCAGAGGCTGAGTGGAGGAGCAGCGAACCCAGCCCCAGCATAAGGCAGACAGTCAGCCCGGTAATAAACATCAGCAGGCTCTGCGATGCGGCGGTCAGCGACTGCTGCTGCCGTTCGGCCTGATAAATATCGTCGCCGGTGGTCGTCAGTTGCTGTTGCCAGCGCTTACTGTGCTGGTAAATCTTCAGCTCCGCCATACTGCTTAGCCAGCGGGTCAGTTGCCGGCGGTAACTGGCCTGCGTCAGAGCCATTGCCTCACCGGAACCTTTACCAAGGCGGTAAAAGAGGGGAGGGAGGATCAGCAACGTCAGTAACATCACCAGGCCCGCGACCAGTGCCAGCGGCAGGTTCAGGAAACTCAGTCCGAAAGTGACGACGATAATGACACATAACGCCCCGGCCAGGGGGGAAATCACCCGCAGATAGAGATGGTCAAGGTGGTCAACGTCTGCAACAAAGCGGTTCAGCAAATCGCCCTGATTAAACGGTAACAGCCCGGCAGGGGATAGGGGGAACAGCTTGCTGAAGGTGTACACGCGAAGATGCTGAAGTACACGGAATGTGCCGTCATGGCTGACCAGTCGCTCGAAGTACCGTGCCACGGTACGGATAATGGCGGCCCCCCTGACTCCGGCAGCAGGTAACATATAGTTAAAACTGTACAGCCCGGCAGTCCCGGCGACTGCGGAGGCAGCCAGAAACCAGCCGGAAAGTGTCAGTAAACTGATACTTGCCAGCAGTGTCAGCAGGGCCAGTATCAACCCCAGCCCCAGTAAGAAGCCGTGACGTTTCCAGAGACGCAAAAAGGGCAGTAAAGTTTTCATAAGGTAATCTCCCCGTCACGCTGAGCTAACATGTCCCTGAACGGCCCTGCTGTCGTGGCGAGCGCCTGCCAGCGGCCTTTCTGAATAATTTGTCCGGCTGCCATTACCCAGATTTCATCCCAGTCCTGTAACCCTTCGAGCTGGTGAGTGATCATCAGCGTTGTCTGCTGTAAGGAGGCTTCGGTAAGTGCATGCATCACATGTTGCTCGCTTTGTCTGTCCAGGCTGGCTGTTGGCTCATCCAGCAGTAGCAGTGCTGAAGGGAGTAACAGGGCCCGTGCAACCGCAACACGCTGGGCCTGGCCGACAGATAGCCGGACCGCATTATCGCCGGTGGGTGTATCAATCCCCTCAGGCAGGTCGGCAATAAAAGCATTGATACCGCTGCATTCCATTACCCGTTGAAATTGCTGTGCGTCACAGGGGCGATCCAGAATGATGTTATCGCGTACGGTTTCTGCCGGCAGCACCGGGTTTTGCCCGATCCAGGCCAGTTGTTTCTGCCAGTGATCCGGACGAATATCCCGTAACTCTGTACCGTCAACCGTAAGGGAACCCTGATACGGGAGAAAGCCGAGGATGACATTAATCAGTGACGTTTTACCGGCACCACTGACCCCGGCCAGCGCAATACGTTTGCCTGCCGGAAGGGTGAAATTCAGAGGCTGAGTTAACGGCTTCCCTTTGGCTGTCATAACAACCAGGTCACGTGCGACCAGGGTACAGGCACCGGACCTGTCCGGTGTCAGTGTTCCGGTGTTCAGGTTTGCCTCTTCGGTTTCGCTCAGGAAAGTTTCCAGCTGGTCGGCAGCACCGACAGCCTGAGCCTTCGCATGGTAGAAATTCCCTAAATCACGCAGAGGCTGGAAGAACTCCGGTGCCAGTATCAGTGCCAGAAAGCCGGCAAACAGGGTGACTCCGCGGTGGTAGTCACCGAAATGCAGTACGCCAAGATAAGAGAAGCCGAAATAGACGGCGACCACGGCAATAGAAATTGCGGCGAAGAACTCAAGCACCGCAGACGAGAGGAATGCCAGTCTCAGAACCTCCATGGTACGCAGGCGGAACTGTTCAGTGCTTCCGGCGATAGCGGCTTGCTCTGCCCGACCCCGATGAAAAAGCCGTAGTGTTTCCAGTCCACGCAGACGGTCAAGGAAGTCACCGCTAAGGCGGGCTAGTGCCTGAAAATTTCTGCGGTTGGCTTCTGCGGCTCCCATACCGACCATCGCCATAAACAGTGGGATCAGAGGCGCAGTACAGAACAGGATCAGCGCCGCTGTCCAGTTAAGGGGTAACAGCGTGATCAGGATCAGGGCAGGGATCAGTGTTGCCAGGCTCATCTGAGGCAGATAACGTGCATAGTAGTCCTGCATATTATCAATTTGTTCCTGCAACAGGGTCGTCCAGCTCCCGACGGCACGGCTTGTTGTTCCGGCAGGGCCCCGGGCTTCCAGGCGTAAAATAATCTGTTGGCGTATAGCCTCACGAATGGCGCTAGCGGCACGAAAACCGGCCATTTCCCGTAAATAATGCAACAGACTGCGCCCGGCAAAGCAGGCCGCCAGTGCCACCAGTAACCCGGGGGTGTCACTGGCAGGCTGATGACTGATAATAAAATTTTGTAATACGCGGGCGATGATCCCGGCCTGCGTGATAATTAACAGTGCACTGAATACACCGGTGATAACGGAGAGGCGTAACCAGCGGCGTCCGTAATGACGCTGTTCTTTGAGCCAGCGAACTAAAAACTGTTGACGGGATTTATTCATGGAATTCTGCAAAGTGAATGTCAGACACCAGAGGTGTAAAGTAATACCCCTTGTAAAAGTGCAGGTACCTTAACATGAGGAACAGTAAAAAGGCGACAGTTTCGCTGTCGCCTTAGAGTCTCATTCAAAATGAAGGGGGAAAACTACGCGTCCTGGCCCAGGCCGTCTAAATAACGTTCGGCATCCAGGGCAGCCATACAGCCGGTTCCTGCAGAAGTGATTGCCTGACGATAGGTATGATCCATCACATCGCCGGCGGCAAACACACCAGGGATACTGGTCTGGGTTGCATTCCCCTGAAGACCGGACTGCACCACGATATAGCCGTTATTCAGTTCCAGCTGATCAGCAAAAATCGCAGTATTCGGGCTGTGACCGATGGCAATAAATACCCCGGCGACATCAATCTGCTCGGATTCAGCATTGTCTTCTGTCGGACGCAGACGCGCCCCGGTGACCCCCATCTCATCTCCGGTGACTTCTTCCAGGATGCGATTGGTGTGCAGAACGATATTGCCACTGGCGACTTTTTCCATCATCCGGTCAATAAGGATTTTTTCGGCACGGAAGGTGTCGCGACGGTGGATAAGATGAACCTCAGAGGCGATATTTGCCAGATAGAGGGCTTCCTCGACGGCAGTATTTCCGCCGCCGACCACTGCCACTTTTTGCTGACGATAAAAGAAACCGTCGCAGGTCGCACAGGCGGAGACGCCTTTACCTTTAAAGGCTTCTTCCGAAGGTAAACCAATATAACGTGCAGAGGCTCCGGTCGCGATAATCAGCGCATCAGTGGTGTACTCACCACTGTCGCCGATCAAACGAAACGGGCGTTGCTTTACGTCGACGGTATGAATATGGTCGTGAACGATTTCAGTATTAAATTTAATCGCATGTTCATGCATACGTTCCATAAGCCCGGGCCCGGTCAGGCCCTCAGGATCACCCGGCCAGTTTTCGACCTCTGTTGTGGTGGTCAGTTGCCCGCCTTTTTCTACCCCGGTAATTAATACCGGATTAAGGTTTGCACGCGCAGCATAGACAGCTGCAGTGTAACCGGCAGGGCCGGAACCCAGGATCAGTAGTTTACTGTGTTTGGCCATGCTTTTTTCCTCAATAAAACAAACCGCTGACAAATATCGGTAGATTGTAGGCAAACGCGACGACGAAAAAAAGAGTCCGATAGCGGAGATTACTTATTAATGTGAACGTTGAAACTAATCACCCGTGGTTAAGGCCTCTGACAGGGATCCGTCACTGTGGTGACGGGAGGATAAAAGGCTAAAAGTATTGGCCGAAAATTTATATTCACCGCAGACGGCGGAATGTTGTACTGAAATTGGATGTTTTACTTTGACAATCGCCTGTTGTTTTGCGAAAACATGAGGTGAGACAAATAAAGTTCAGCGAACAGGAGCCGCGCAGGCCGTAGCTTCTGAACGCCGGATAAATAAACCTGAGTTGTCTTTGGCCTGTTTCATCGTGGACAGACAGTGAAATGAACCGAAAACAGCAAATATACAGGCAATGTTTCAACATAACTCAGGCCCTTCACCGATGACAGGTTGAAGGGCAGGTAGTCTTAGGGAAGGAAATGAAGAGAGAAAATAATAATGACAGATAATAAGAAACGCCCTGGCAAAGATCTGGACCGTATCGACAGAAATATCCTGAATGAACTACAAAAAGATGGCCGTATTTCGAATGTCGAGCTCTCTAAACGGGTAGGTCTGTCTCCGACGCCTTGCCTTGAACGAGTCCGCCGCCTGGAACGTCAGGGGTTTATTCTGGGGTATACCGCACTGCTTAATCCGCACTATCTGGATGCATCACTGCTGGTTTTTGTTGAGATTACTCTGAATCGTGGCACCCCTGATGTGTTCGAGCAATTTAATACCGCGGTCCAGAAACTTGAGGAAACTCAGGAGTGTCATCTGGTTTCCGGTGACTTTGACTATTTGCTGAAGACCCGTGTTCCGGATATGTCCGCATACCGTAAGCTGCTGGGGGAAACCCTGTTACGCCTGCCTGGCGTCAACGATACCCGCACGTATGTGGTCATGGAAGAAGTGAAGCAGAGTAACCGCTTAGTGATTAAAACTCGCTAAATCAGCCAGGTGCAAAACCTGTGGCAATTAGGTACACTCCTGTGAATTCATACAGGAACAGTGCTGACTAATGGTGCTGTTCCTCTCTTTCGTTGACAGGCACCTGGAGAGATCTCTTGAGCCAGGAATATACAGAAGATAAAGATGTATCTTTAACGCCACTGAGTAGTGGACAACGGCTGCTGGAAGCATTACTGATTCTGGTGGCACTTTTTGCCGTTTATTTAATGGTCTCCCTGGTCAGTTTTAATCCTTCTGACCCGAGCTGGTCACAAACCGCCTGGCATGAGCCCATCCATAATTTAGGTGGCCGGCCCGGAGCCTGGCTGGCTGATACCCTGTTCTTTATCTTCGGGGTGATGGCTTACGCCATTCCGGTGGTGATCATTGGTTTATGCTGGATTTCCTTCCGTCATCGCAACCGCAATGAATACATCGATTGCTTTGCTATCGGCCTGCGTCTGATAGGCGTGCTGGCGCTGGTGGTCACTACCTGTGGTCTGGCCGCAATCAATGCTGATGATATCTGGTATTTCGCCTCCGGAGGCGTGATTGGCAGCCTGGTCAGTAGTGCGATGGCACCTTATCTCAATCAGATGACAGGGACATTGGTCCTGCTGTTTGTCTGGGCGGCCGGGATCACTCTGTATACCGGGTGGTCATGGCTGACAATTGCAGAGAAGATCGGCGGGGCAGTAATGACCGTTCTTACCTTCGCGAGCAATCGCTCCCGGGGTGATGATCGCTGGCAATATGAGGATGAGGATGACGCGCCTGAGTCGGTTTCCCGCAAAGAAACCTCACAGGAAGTCACAGAAGATGATCCTCTGTTCCGTTCGACAGATGCTGCGGCAAACGAGCCATCGGCACACGGAAATACCGCACATCCGTCAGAGAACGAAGAACATGACCCGCTGTTTTCAACGCCAGTGTCTGCTCCGAAAACGGATGATAATGACCCCTTATTGAGCCCATCAACCTTTGCTTCAGTCACGGCGGAGGATGACAACGATCCATTATTCAGTGCGCCAGCGTTTGGAACGGCACCGGAAACCGCTGCACCGGTAACCCCGCAACCTGCATCGGTTCAATCCGGGGTACCGGAAAACCGCCCGACGCCGGTCGTCGCAGCCGATGCTTACAGAGCACCGGCACAGGTGAAAACAACGCAGGCCGCAGAGCCACCGCTTTACCGTTTCGATGTACCGGAGACGGTTGCGTCTCAGCCGACGCCTGAAGCTCCGCCGTCACCGGCATCACGGGCCTCCGGGGTAGCTCCGCAGGTTCAGACATCCCGGTCTGACCCTCAGACGTCGTCGTCGGCGGTACCTCAGACCCGGGTTGCGGCGGCGACGCCTGCTGCAGTCAATGCTCAGACCGTGGCTGCCACCGTAGTAAAACCGGCCGGGCAGTCACCGTTTGCTGTGGCAGCCAGTATGGGTAAATTACAGACCCCTCCGACGGTGACGGAACCTGTACAGCGTAGTGGTAACCCTCAGGTAAAACGCGGGATTGGGGGGCCGGAACTGCCACGTCCGAATCCTGTCCGTTTGCCGACCCGCCGTGAAATGGCCTCTTATGGTATTAAATTACCTTCACAACGTATTGCGGAAGAAAAAGCACGTGAAGAGGAGTTACAGCGTCAGTTGAATTCTCAGATGACGGAGACAAGCGAGTCTTCGGCCGAAGAAAATGAATTCGACCAGGCGGCGCTGCGCCAGGCGTTTACCATGCAGCAAAAGGCACGGTATGGCGAGGATCATGTCACTGTGACACCTGAAGAAGAAGATGAGCTGCAACAGGCGATGCTGGCGCGACAGTTCTCCGAACAGCAACAACAGCGGTATCAGACGACGGCAGAGGATGTTACTGAAGTCAGTGCTGACCATGTAGCGACCTCTGCGCCACTCTCTTCAGAGGCTATCTCTGCGTTTGATTTCTCACCGATGAAAGAACTGGTGGATGACAATCCGGCAGAGCCTCTGTTTACGATTGCTCCGGGGGCTGAAACTGCAGCGCCGGCACAGTCACCGTCTTCTGTCGCAGGGATTAACTCAGCGCAGCATTCGCAGACGCAGGGCGCCACTGCACAGCCGGGGCAGCCGCAATACGCGGCTCAGCAAGCACCGGCACAGTCACCGTCTTCTGCCTCAGGGGTTAACTCAGCGCAGTATTCGCAGCCGCAGGGTGCCACTGCACAACCGGGGCAGCCGCAATACGCGGCTCAGCAAGCACCGGCACAGTCACCGTCTTCTGCTGCAGGGGTTAACTCAGCGCAGTATTCGCAGCCGCAGGGCGCCACTGCACAACCGGGGCAGCCGCAATACGCGGCCCCGCAGGAAACGGTTTCTCAACCGCAGGCTGCTCAGGAACAGCAGAGTCTGTTCCACCCGTTCCTGGTTCGTCATGAACAGCCACTGGAAAAACCATCAACACCTCTTCCGACCATGGATTTACTGACGCCACCTCCGGTGGAAGAAGAGCCGGTGGATATGTTTGCACTGGAACAAACAGGTAAACTGGTTGAGGCAAGACTGAATGACTTCAGAGTCAAAGCAGAAGTTGTCGGTATTTCACCGGGACCGGTGATCACCCGTTTTGAGCTGGACCTGGCGCCAGGGGTGAAAGCCGCCAGAATTTCTAATCTCTCCCGCGACCTGGCCCGTTCATTATCCGCCGTTGCGGTTCGTATTGTTGAGGTCATTCCGGGCAAGCCGTATGTCGGGCTGGAATTACCGAATAAACATCGCCAGACCGTTTATTTGCGTGAAGTGCTGGACTGCGCAAAGTTCAGGGACAATCCGTCGCCGCTGGCGATTGTACTGGGGAAAGATATTGCCGGTCAGCCAGTGGTGGCAGACCTTGCTAAAATGCCCCATTTGCTGGTCGCCGGTACCACCGGTTCAGGGAAATCTGTCGGCGTGAACGCCATGATCATCAGTATGCTGTATAAGGCAACCCCTGATGAAGTGCGCTTCATTATGATTGACCCGAAAATGCTGGAACTTTCTGTGTATGAAGGTATTCCGCATCTGCTGACTGAAGTTGTGACAGACATGAAGGATGCAGCCAATGCGTTACGCTGGAGTGTCGGAGAGATGGAACGTCGCTACAAGCTGATGTCCGCGCTGGGCGTACGTAACCTTGCAGGTTATAACGAAAAAATCGTGCAGGCTGAAGCGATGGGCCGGCCTATTCCGGATCCGTTCTGGAAACCTGGTGATAGTATGGACACTACACCGCCGGTTCTCGAAAAGCTGCCCTACATCGTCGTGCTGGTAGATGAGTTTGCTGACCTGATGATGGCCGTGGGTAAAAAGGTAGAAGAACTGATCGCCCGCTTGGCACAAAAAGCCCGTGCCGCCGGTATTCACCTGGTATTGGCGACGCAGCGTCCGTCGGTCGATGTGATCACCGGGCTTATTAAAGCGAATATTCCTACGCGTATCGCTTTTACCGTTTCAAGTAAAATTGACTCCCGTACCATCCTGGATCAGGCCGGGGCGGAATCATTGCTCGGGATGGGGGATATGCTTTATATGCCGCCTAACTCGTCGATGCCGGTACGTGTGCATGGGGCGTTTGTCCGTGACCAGGAAGTTCATGCTGTGGTTCAGGACTGGAAAGCCCGGGGCAGACCTCAATATATCGACAGTATCACTGCCGGTGATGAGAGTGAGAACGGAGCGGGCGGCGCAGATGGCAACGGTGAAGAACTGGATCCGCTGTTCGACCAGGCGGTCGGATTTGTGGTCGAAAAACGTCGCGCCTCGATTTCCGGTGTTCAGCGACAGTTCCGTATCGGTTATAACCGGGCCGCCAGGATCATCGAACAGATGGAAGCTCAGGGGATAGTTTCCGAACCCGGACATAACGGTAACCGGGAAGTGCTGTCACCCCCGCCGCACGAAATGTAAGTTCTGATAACAGGTTGTTATCCTGATGGGCCAGAGTTTTCTGGCCCATTGCTTATCACTCCCGCTATCCCCATAGTAATACTCAGAATTCAGTTTTTTCTCCTGTCGGAATATACCGGCAGAGACTACGGTTAACAGTGCACAGCCGGAATGAAGGATAAGGAATAATTACAGATGAAAAAATTGTTGATTGCTACAGGTGTTATCAGTCTTATGATTTCAGCCGCTGTCAGGGCCGACGACTCAGCCAGCCTGCAGGCACGTCTGGATAAAGTGAGTAGTTTTCATGCGCAATTCAGTCAGAAAGTCACGGATGCTTCAGGAAATAACGTGCAGAACGGTGAAGGTGAACTGTGGGTTCAGCGTCCGAGCCTGTTTAACTGGCACATGACCGCCCCGGATGAAAGTACCATTATCTCCGATGGCAAAACGTTATGGTTTTATAATCCTTTCGTTGAACAGGTGACGGCGACCTGGGTGAAAAATGCCACCAGCAATACGCCTTTTATGCTGATCGCACGTAATCAGCCATCAGACTGGAAACGCTATAATGTGAAGCAGCAGGGCGATAATTTTGAACTGACGCCGAAGAGCAGTGACGGTAATTTAAAAGAGTTCACGATTGATGTGACTCCGGGCGGCACGATCCGTCAGTTTAGTGCGGTTGAGCAGGACGGGCAACGCAGCAGTTATGAGCTGAAAAGCCAACAGAATGGTGCGATCAGCGCGGATAAATTCAGGTTTACTCCTCCTCAAGGGGTAACGGTGGATGATCAGCGTCAGTGAGGTGAATGTGGATACACTTTCTCTGGATTTCGCTGCAAACGATTTTCAGCCCCTGGCCGCACGTATGCGGCCTCGAACACTGGCTGAATATGGCGGCCAGCAGCATCTGCTGGCCGCAGGTAAACCCCTGCCGAGAGCCATTGAAGCCGGTCACCTGCATTCTATGATCCTCTGGGGCCCTCCGGGAACCGGTAAGACAACATTGGCAGAGATTATCGCCCGGTATGCGAATGCCGGTGTCGAGCGTATTTCTGCGGTTACCTCCGGGGTCAAAGATATCCGTGAAGCTATTGCGAGGGCGGATCAGAGCAGACAGGCAGGTCGCAGGACGATCCTTTTTGTGGATGAGGTGCACCGCTTTAATAAAAGTCAGCAGGATGCTTTTCTGCCGCATATAGAAGACGGAACCATTACCTTTATCGGCGCTACGACAGAAAATCCCTCTTTTGAACTTAATTCGGCACTGCTTTCCCGTGCCCGGGTTTATCTGCTGAAATCACTGACGGTCACCGATATTGAGAAAGTTCTCGATCAGGCAATGTCCGATAGTGACCGCGGCCTGGGCGGACAGGCTCTGAAATTACCGGATGAGACCCGGAAGATGATAGCGGAACTGGTGAACGGGGATGCCCGCAGGGCGCTGAATACGCTGGAGATGATGGCGGATATGGCTGAACCGGATGCCGGGGGGATGCGAATACTTACTCCGGCGTTATTAACCGAAGTCGCCGGCGAACGTACTGCCCGCTTCGATAATAAAGGTGACCGCTTTTATGATCTGATTTCAGCGTTGCATAAATCCGTCCGTGGTTCTGCCCCGGACGCTGCCCTTTACTGGTACGCACGTATTATTACCGCAGGCGGTGATCCGCTGTATGTTGCCCGTCGTCTGCTGGCGATTGCTTCAGAAGATATCGGTAATGCCGACCCAAGAGCGATGCAGGTCGCCATTGCCGGCTGGGATTGTTATACCCGGGTGGGTCCGGCTGAAGGAGAAAGGGCGATAGCACAAGCGATTGTTTATTTATCCTGCGCGCCAAAGAGTAATGCGGTATACCGGGCTTTTAATGCTGCTATGGCGTCTGCCAGAGAAAATCCTGATTATGATGTTCCGGATCATCTCCGTAATGCACCGACCCGACTAATGAAAGAAATGGGGCTCAATAAAGGTTACCGTTATGCCCATGATGAGCCTAACGGCTATGCCGCTGGCGAGGAGTATTTTCCGCCTGAAATGGCCGGTTCGCGCTATTATTCACCAGTTGAACGCGGTCTGGAGACGAAAATTGCAGAAAAGCTGGCATGGCTGACTGAACAGAATCAAAATAGCCCGACAAAACGCTACCGCTGATAAAAACATTACGGTAAGGTGAGTAGCAACGTTATTTCGTTTTGTGGATCTCTCCCGACGATTTTTTCATATTATTAACTCATACACAGGATTAGTATGCTCGATCCCAATCTGCTGCGTAATGAGCCAGACGCAGTTGCAGAAAAACTGGCACGCCGGGGATTTACTCTGGATGTTGAGACGTTACGTTCTCTTGAAGAACGTCGTAAAGTTTTGCAGGTAGAAACCGAAAATCTCCAGGCGGAACGTAATTCACGATCCAAATCCATCGGTCAGGCCAAAGCGCGTGGGGAAGATATCGAGCCACTGCGTAAGGAAGTGAATGAACTGGGAGAGCGACTGGAAGCTGCCAAAGCAGAACTGGACGCACTTCAGACTGACATCCGTAATCTTGCACTGACATTGCCAAACCTGCCAGCAGATGAAGTGCCTGAGGGGAAAGATGATCAAGATAACCTGGAAGTCAGTCGCTGGGGTGAACCTCTGAAGTTTGATTTCCAGGTACGTGACCATGTGGATCTGGGTGAGCTTGCCGGCGGGATGGATTTTGCTTCTGCGGTTAAGCTGACCGGTTCACGTTTTGTGGTGATGAGAGGGCAAATTGCCCGTATGCACCGTGCCCTGACGCAATTTATGCTGGACCTGCACACCGGTGAACATGGTTATACCGAGATGTATGTCCCTTATCTGGTGAATCAGGATTCATTATACGGCACCGGTCAGTTACCAAAATTTGGTAACGACCTGTTCCATACTCGTCCGCTGGAAGAAGAAGCCGACAGCAGTAATTATGCGTTGATCCCGACAGCGGAAGTTCCGTTGACGAATCTGGTCCGTGATGAAATTCTGGACGAAGAAAATTTACCGCTGAAAATGACGGCACACACACCTTGCTTCCGTGCTGAAGCCGGGTCATACGGTCGTGATACCCGCGGATTAATCCGTATGCATCAGTTTGATAAAGTCGAAATGGTGCAGGTTGTTGCTCCGGAGACGTCGATGCAGGCGCTGGAAGAACTGACCGGTCATGCAGAGAAAGTTCTGCAGTTACTGGAACTTCCTTACCGCAAAATGCTGCTATGCACCGGCGATATGGGCTTTGGTGCCACTAAGACTTACGACCTTGAGGTCTGGTTACCGGCACAGGATACCTATCGCGAGATTTCCTCCTGTTCAAATATGGCTGACTTCCAGGCTCGTCGTATGCAGGCACGTTGCCGCAGTAAAACCGAGAAAAAACCGAAGCTGCTGCATACTCTGAATGGGTCAGGACTGGCGGTCGGACGTACTCTGGTGGCTGTACTGGAAAACTACCAGCAGGCCGATGGTCGGATCCGTGTTCCGGAAGTCCTGAAGCCTTATATGAATAATCTGGACTTTATTGGCTGATCCTTCATGCTGATAAAAAACCTGCCTTTCGAAAGAACGGCAGGTTTTTTTTTGCCTGTAAAACAGGATGCTCTCGATACCGTTGTGCCGGGCACTGAATGTTTCTCATGCCAGTGATGAACAGAGCTAAACCGTACTAAAAAAGCAGTACTATTACTGGCAGGTATGTATTCCGGAATGATGCTTATGCATGCCTGCTGACTTCCTGTGAAGCAAGCAGGTGAGGGGCTTCTCAGACAGGCTTACAGTGTCCCGGGATAATGGGCTTAGCCATAATCAGAAGAAGAATATACCGCACCCTACTGCGTATAGTTACCTGCCTAATGTTTATGCATCAATAGATATCATAATAAAAAGCGTGTATTCGATAGGCTCAGAATAATTAACCAACGAAACGAAATCGCAAATAAGAATATTAATAATAACCAGAACATTTACCGCGAAATATAGAATAGCCCTGAAATATATAGCACCCTGATTAAAACGACAAGTGACAAAAAAGCATTAAAAACCCAGTGTTTTATCTGGTTAAAAAATAAACATGTATGGAATATATATACGTACTTATGAATAAAAGAGTTATTTTGGTGAATACATAATCAGGTCAATGCCTTTAGAGTAATTTTATTGTAAAGATAACGATATTAATCAAGGCTATTTGTAATTTACGACGATATTTTAGTCTTGAAAAGAGGTGTTTAGACGATTTATAAGCTGGATTAAATGACTGATTAATAGTTTTTCCCTATTAATGCAAGACGGCACCTTAGAGTATTTAATTGCATATTATTTATTTATATAGTGTTCTGTGCTAAAATTTTGAATATTAATAGTTATATACTCTAAAAACTATCTCCATCATGGGTTTTATTGATGCTAACTTCATTGATAGTTATATTTGATCATTCATCTGCGTTGGATTTTTATTATTGACGAGTATAGTGCTGCCGCACTACGAATCATTTGAATCGCTAATCTGTTTATTCAGGTACTCCGGCGATCTTCTGATTGAACATACCAACCAAAAAAATAAAAAGAGAAAGAATATGTTGAAAAAATCACTGTTAATGATTTCTGTAACTTCATCTTTAGTTTTTACTTCTGCAAGTTATGCAGATACTTCTGCTTATACTGAGCAGGCAACTGCCAATATGAATGTGTCGCTGACAGTATTAAAGGCATGTAGTATTACTGCCAGTGATATGTCTTTTGGTAAGCAATACAGCAACGCGGGTGACTTATCTGTTTCAACCACAGCGTCGGTCGTTTGCACCAAAAATACGCCGTATAAGGTTTCGTCTGATAGTTCACATGATTATGAAATGTCAGATACTAACGGAGACAAAATTGCCTATAGTCTCTATACTGATAAGACTGCAACGACACCATTTACCACAGGTAGCACTGGTACCGGTAGCGGTGTTGCTCAGAGCATTAACATTTATGGCCAGGTAAGTTCAGCTGCATTGCAGGTTGCACCTGCTGGCGATTATACTGATACAGTAATGCTGACTGTAGATTATTAATTATTTTCCTGGCTGGTAAGGTATATGACTCGTATCTGTTATTTTTTCAGTATCCTGATTGCGACTTTTGTCTTTTCTTCTTCATATGCCGCCAGCTTACAGGTTTTCCCCGTGAATATTAATTTTTCACAGGGAGAAAATGTCAAAGCAATATATGTAAACAATACGGGGGCCGATCCTATCAGCGCACAGGTTCGGGTCTATAAATGGACGCAGCAGAATGAAACTGATGTGCTGACAGAAACTCAGTCTCTGATAGTCAGTCCGCCCATTACAGCAATACCGCCAGGCAAGCAGCAGTTATTACGTATTATCCTTCCTGTCCCGGCAGGGCCATCTGAGCAAACTTACAAACTGGTTGTAGATGAATTGCCCGGAGCTGCCGATACTAGCGGAAAGCGTGCTGTAAGATTCTTACTGCGTTACACACTTCCGGTATTTATTAATACGCCTCAGAGCGTGCCAAATTTAAGTAACATTAATTTTTATCTGGATACTCATTCTGTTCCTGAAAAACTGCGCATCGTAAATAATGGGCCGGAACACTTGAAACTGAGTAATGTAATTTTATCTTCAGGTAAGCATCAGGTAACGATTAACCAGGGGTTAATGGGGTATGTTTTAGCACATAGTACCCGTTCATGGTCTTTGCCGAAAGGCAGGTACTCCGGTTCAACACTTACTTTTACCACTAATGATGATTCGACAACAAAAACAGTCCCGATCACTATCCAGTAAATATTTTTTATATACATCGCTTATCGTTTCTTCGTCTGTTTTTGCTGCTCCGGATGAAATGCTATATCTGAATATTTCTGTCAATGGAGCATCCATTCCTGGTCTGTTTCAGATTTCAAAAAATGGTAATAATTTTTATATTTCTGCTGAAGATGCGAAAAAATTAAATATTAATACTCAGCAGTTACCATTAAAAAATAATCATTTAGATCTGAGCAGTCAGCCCGGACTCGTGATCAATTATGATGCCTTAAATCAGATCCTGGAAATAAAAGCAGATAAGCACTGGCTGGGGGGGGATCAAAAGCTCAATAGCCAGCAGCATTCCGGCTTTATTTCCAGCCAGCAATTCTCTCCGGCAGTGAAAGGGATGGCTCTGAATTATGACCTCTATGCCAGCCAGGATATTTCAGGGCAGGACTTAACCGCTTATACGCAGTTACGTTCTTTTGGCATCGGCCCGGGGAATTTCAGCAGTTCCTTTAACAGTCGTTTTGAGGACCTGGAGGGGAATACGGAGAATGACACACAGCGTCTTATGACAAGCTGGAGTTATGACAATCCGGAAAAACTGCTGAGTGTCACCCTGGGCGATAGTTATACCGGTTCGCAATCATGGACTAACAGCGTCCGTTTCGGCGGACTCAGCATTTCTCATAACTATAGTTTGCAGCCAAACTTTAATACCTCAACACAGGATGTATTATCAGATACGACAGCATTACCGTCGACTGTCGATCTCTATGTGCAGGGGATTAAACAATCGTCAGAACATGTGAATCCCGGTCAGTTTACTCTGACAACCTCACCATTTTTTACCGGTAGTAATACGGCTCAGGTCGTGATCACCGATATTAATGGTCAGCAACGCGTCATCAATCTCAATCTTTATGGTTCTGACCTGTTACTGACTAAAGGGTTGAATACCTGGAGTCTGAACGCAGGCTGGATCCGTGAGAATTACAGCTACAGATCGTTCAGTTACGATCCTGATTTGATGGCAACAGGCAACTGGCGTTATGGACTGGCCGATAACCTTACTCTTGAGGGGCATACGGAACAGGGGCAACCTCTTCAGAACGGTGGCTTAGGATTTAACTATTTGCTCTCCCCGGAACTGGGGATTGTTCATAGTGATTTTTCTGTCAGCCGCCATGACGGAGATTCCGGCGAGCAATGGGGGATGGGCTGGCAATGGTCGGATCAGCGCTTTAGTGCTTCCGTGTCGCAAACGCGGCGCAGTACGGCTTATCGTGATATGTCAGCGCTGTCAGATAGCACCTTAGCCACACATTCCGATAATGCATTTATCAGTTGGTCTTTCAGGCATATCGGTACCGTCGGTATGAGCTGGATTAACCGTCAGTATCCGGAAACACATCAGCAATATGCAGGTTTTTCATGGTTTAAGACGTTCGGTCAGCGTTTTAATATCGCGACCAGCCTGACGCAATCGATGGAGGATACACACGATAAGACGGTATATATCAATCTGTCGTTCCCGCTGACAGATCATCAGTATGTATCGATTCAGCGGTCGCAGGGAAGTCAGTCGACGTATAACCAGCTTAGCTGGTCACGTTCTCTGGACTCTAATAAACCAGGCTGGGGGGGCAATCTGTCGGTGCAAAACGGGGATAACCCGAATACCCATGCAGACTATCGTCAGCGGACTACCTGGAGTGATTTGGAGCTCGGCTATAACCGGTACAACCAGCAGAATAATTATTACGCATCTATGACCGGAGCTGTTGGGTTCTTTATGGGGCATTTCTATGCCACCCGGGAACTGGGTGATGCGTTCGCTATTGTTGATACTGCAGGGGTACCGAATATTCCTGTATATCTTCAGCACCGACCGGCAGGTAAGACGGATAAGCATGGGACATTGTTCCTGAATGATCTGGATCCTTACTTCAAAAATGATATTACGATTGATGTGCTGTCTCTGCCGCTCGACTACCGCGCACTTTATACCGAGCAGGAGATCATCCCTAAAGGGGGAGGCGGGGCGATAGCATCGTTCTCGATTTATCGCACGCATGCATTACTGATTATCGGTAAACAGGCAAACGGGACGGCGTTACCTTTTGCAGCCGCGGTTGATGTAACAAACGCCGAGGGGCTGACTGCCGATAAAGGGACAACCCATACGGTAGTTGGCTATGAAGGCAATATCTATCTGGAAGATCCTCCGGCCAGTGGTGACGTCGTTGTCCACCGTACCGGCGGAGATTGCCGGATAAAATTACCAGCACAGTTGCCCGCAGAGCAAAATGTGGTGCAGATGGAGGCGATATGCCAGTGATCAGAGTTATTCTGTTAATAATCGTTGCCGGGATCGGATTCAGTTTTTCTTCCGGCGCTTCTGCCGATCCGTACTGCTGGACAAATGGCGGGGCGAGTTTCGCTTTTGGTACAGTGACAGCAGGGCAGTCGGCATCGACGTCGGCTCAGGTTCCCCTGTCATGCCAGAATTATACTTCAGCCCCGACCTATATCAGAGCATGTCTGACATTGCAGGATAATGCGCCATTGTCTATGCATCTCAATCCGGATAATGGCTATCCGTTGTATTTTAATTTGTATCCAACGACTGATCCCGATTCGCCGTTAAGTGCAAGCAGCACTGTCTATGCTCAGCAAGATTTGGTGCTCGCTTCAGGACAGCAATCAGGGTTAAATATTCCTTTGATTGCAAAGATTATCGCCGGACAGAGTAAGCTTTCGGCAGGTGACTACTATAACTATAATTTCACAACGATTACTAAGTACAGCTATGCCAGCAGCGCGTCTCAACTGCCTTCCTGTGCGTCAATGCCCGCCACAAAAGTGTATCAGGCATCCAGTGGGGCCAGTGCAGTGATCAAAAATGGTTGTCAGATAAACAATGTCAGTGACCTGAGCTTCGGTGAACAAAGCCCGGCGGCTTCATCCACATTGTCGACAACTTCCACCTCAACAATCACGGTGACCTGCCCTGTGAATACATCTTTCTCAGTAGGGCTTGGTAGCGGGCTTCATAGCCAGCAATCAACCCGTTATTTGTGTAACAGTTCAGATAATCAGTGTGTGTCTTATAAGCTGTATCAGGATGCTGCACACAGTAAGGTATGGGATAACACCAATACTCAAACGTTCTCTTCAGCAACCGGTTCCAGCCAAAGTATGACCGTTTATGGTGTGGTCCCTTCCCAAAGCTGGCCAACGCCTGGCAGCTATAATGATACAGTGACCGTGACACTAAATTATTAATCTGCTTTCCGGCTTGTACTCTGCCCGACTCAGGGCGTTTTACAAGCCGGCTTCAGTAACACCTGATGTATTTTCCCCCGCTTCACCCAAATTCTGCTCATCCCTTGTTCTGTTAAAACAGATGATTTTCTTAAAACTGATTAAAATCATAAAAAATATTAATTTCATTTGTAAATATTCGCACCCTCTTGTATATCTAAGACAACAGGTAACAGAGATTACCTAAAGTAGTTTTATATTTTAAACATTTAACCAGGGCGGAAAGCATTAGCCTGCTGCATTTATTGCAAGAGGGGGTGGTAAATGCGATATCCATACAGAAGTATCAGAGTTTTAGTTTTTTCAGCTATTTTTTCAGCAATGAGTCTGATGGTAGCTTTTCCTGCATCGAGTCAGATAGTTGAGGCCTCTTTGGGAGTACATTTGCAGGTGGTTAACCGCTGTGCAATGTTACTAGAAGCCTCAGCAGGTGATATCTCAGTGCATTGCAACAGACACGTAGCCTATAGGATTTCTGTTCGTCCGGATGTGGTGAATGTGGATGGTATGAACCGTGTGGTGGTGAGTTACTAAAAAGACATATAAAAAGGAAAATCTGACGCTATCAGAGGATGTATCCGTGGCAGAGCTTCTATGTCCTGCCCGATATTGCTATCTATCTTTATGCCCTGAAGTCATTAAACTGTTGATTTACACAGACCCTGCCTTTCCCGTTTTTCTCATCAATTTCCCTGTACGACAGCAAAAAATGCTCTGCTTATTTTTGTTAATTGACTTTAAAATTGTTGGTGCCATTATTCGCCACATTATTTCCTTCTGTGGTTATGGCTATGTCTGCATGGTCCCGTCCCGTATTGCTTTTACTTAGTGGTTTATTGTTATTAACCATTGCGATTGCGGTGTTAAATACGCTTGTGCCTTTGTGGCTGGCTCATGACCAGTTTGCGACCTGGCAGGTTGGCGTCGTCAGTTCTGCTTATTTCTCCGGTAACTTACTCGGTACGATCATTGCCGGCAAAGTGATTCGCCGGCTCGGTTTTAACCGCAGTTATTACTTTGCTGCTGCGCTGTTTGCAATGGCAACCGGGGCTTTGCTCATCGCTGGCGGTTTTGCAGGCTGGACGTTGTGGCGTTTCCTGGCAGGGACCGGCTGTGCATTAATCTGGGTTGTTGTCGAGAGTGCTTTACTGTGTTCAGGTACACCGCGCAACCGCGGACGCCTGTTGGCAGCGTATATGATCGTTTATTATATTGCTACGGTGTTGGGGCAGTTACTGGTCAGCTTCGTTTCCGATAAAGCAGGTTATGTACTGCCTATGTTGGTGATGCTGATTATCGTAGCCTTCCTGCCATTACTGTTTACCCGTATTAACACCCCTGAAATCGCGGATGAAGCTGAAACGCCTAATGTTCGTGAGATGTTCGGCCGTCATTCTTCTCGCTTAGGGATCAATGGCTGCATCCTGTCCGGTGTGGTGCTGGGTTCATTGTATGGCTTACTCCCCTTATACCTTTCACATCGTGGCATGAGTGATTCGAATGTAGGCTATTGGATGGCATTATTGGTCAGTGCTGCGATCCTCGGGCAGTGGCCGATCGGTCGGCTTGCAGATCGTTTCGGGCGTCTGATGGTGTTACGGATCCAGGTATTTATGGTGATACTGGGCGCTCTGGCCATGTTATCTCAAATGGCAATGGTACCGGCGTTGTTTATTCTGGGATGCTCCTGTTTTACGCTCTATCCGGTGGCCATGTCATGGGCTTGTGAGAAAGTGGCACATCATGAACTGATTGCTATGAACCAGGCTTTGCTGCTGAGTTATACCATTGGCAGCCTGCTGGGGCCGGTAATGACCTCATTGCTGATGGAACACTACTCGGACAATATTCTGTTTACTATGATTGCAGCCGTGTCTTTTGTTTATCTGGTGATGTTACTGCGAAAAGCAGACCACCAGACGACCCCGGTAGCACATGCCTGACTCTCAGACTAACGACAAAAAAAGGGCTGCTGGCCCTTTTTTGTCCGGAGATCAGTAAATGACCTTATGGCCATAACCGGCAATAATGGCCTTAATTCTTTCCAT
Organism: Tatumella sp. UCD-D_suzukii; assembly: GCF_000611875.2. Lineage (NCBI taxonomy): Bacteria > Pseudomonadati > Pseudomonadota > Gammaproteobacteria > Enterobacterales > Erwiniaceae > Tatumella > Tatumella sp. UCD-D_suzukii. The sequence goes on along the minus strand of NZ_JFJX01000053.1, from coordinate 76,235 downwards.
TGTTTCTTTCGGTGGAGGCCGGACGCCTTCGAGCTGATAGTCTTCACCCATGGCCGTCCATTTATGTTTGCCCAGCTCATGATAGGGCAGCAGTTCAACCTTCGTAATATTATCCATCGGCGCGATAAACTGTCCCAGTTGATGGGCTGATGCATCATCATCGCTGTATCCCGGCACGACCACGTAACGTATCCAGGTATTCTGCCCACGTTTGTGTAAATACTCTGCAAATTCCAGCATCCGATGATTTGGCACACCGGTCAGTTTCTGGTGGATCTCATCATTAATTTGTTTCAGATCCAGCATAACCAGGTCTGTCACATCAAGCAGTTCGTCGATCACTTTATCATAACGGCGAACGAAGCCATTGGTGTCCAGACAGGTATCAATGCCTGCCTCTTTGCAGGCCCGGAACCAGTCACGAACAAACTCTGCCTGCAAAATTGCCTCACCGCCGGATGCCGTCACTCCACCGCCGGAAGCCTTAATATAGTGACGGTAAGAGAGAAGGTCATCCATCAGTTCCTTAACTGATACCTCTTTACCGCCATGGATATCCCATGTATCCCGGTTATGACAATAGAGACAGCGAAGCAGGCATCCCTGAAAAAAGACGATAAACCGGATCCCCGGTCCGTCAACGGTTCCACAGGATTCAATAGAATGAATATGACCAGTCACTGACATGGAATGGTTCCTCTTTTTACCTGCAACGGTGTATGCAGGGCGGATATTCAACAGGCTACGATGGTCGTATTGTTATCTAACCGATAATAAAACAACGCAAGTAAAAAGGCTCCTTTTAAGGAGCCTTAATCGGTCATGACTCAGTGGCTTCAGATAGACTGAGTAAACGTACGGGTAATGACATCATGTTGCTGTTCTTTCGTCAGAGAGTTGAAGCGAACGGCATAACCTGAGACACGAATAGTCAGTTGCGGATATTTTTCCGGATCTTCCATCGCTTCCAGTAACATTTCACGATTCATAACATTTACGTTCAGATGCTGTCCACCCTCAATTGCTGATTCATGGTGGAAGTAGCCATCCATAAGACCTGCCAGGTTTGCTTTACGCACATCATCATCTTTACCCAGCGCGTTAGGCACAATGGAAAAGGTATAAGAGATGCCATCTTTCGCATAGGCAAACGGTAATTTCGCGACGGAAGTCAGTGATGCAACAGCACCTTTCTGGTCACGTCCATGCATCGGGTTAGCCCCCGGACCGAAAGGTGCGCCAGCCCGGCGACCATCCGGGGTATTCCCGGTTTTTTTACCATAAACCACATTGGACGTAATGGTCAGGACAGACTGCGTTGGCACCGCATTGCGATAGGTATTCAGTTTCTGAATTTTTTTCATAAAACGTTCTACCAGGTCACACGCGAGGTCATCAACACGTGAATCGTTGTTACCGAATTGCGGATACTCCCCTTCGATATCAAAGTCGATGGCCAGGCCATTCTCATCACGCACCGGCCTTACTTTTGCGTATTTAATGGCGGAAAGTGAGTCAGCAGCGACAGATAACCCGGCGATACCACACGCCATAGTGCGGTAAACATCACGGTCGTGTAGCGCCATAAGGGCAGCTTCATAGCTGTATTTATCATGCATGTAATGGATAATGTTTAGCGCAGTGACATACTGAGTCGCCAGCCAGTCCATAAAGTGATCCATCCGGTCCATCACTTTATCAAAATCCAGCACCTCATCGGTCATTGGCGCTTCTTTCGGACCGACCTGGATTTTCAGTTTCTCATCCATGCCCCCGTTGATGGCATAGAGCATCGTTTTCGCCAGGTTAGCACGGGCGCCGAAGAACTGCATTTGTTTACCGATCACCATCGGGCTGACACAACAGGCAATTGCATAGTCGTCACTGTTGAAATCCGGACGCATCAGGTCATCGTTTTCATACTGGATAGACGAGGTATCGATAGAAACTTTTGCCGCAAATTTTTTGAAATTCAGCGGCAGGTGTTCTGACCAAAGGATGGTCATGTTAGGTTCCGGTGAAGGTCCCATGGTGTAGAGGGTATTCAGGAAGCGGAAGGTACTTTTGGTGACCAGTGTCCGGCCGTCAAGCCCCATCCCGGCCAGTGATTCTGTTGCCCAGATAGGATCCCCGGAAAACAGTTCATCATATTCCGGTGTCCGCAGGAAACGAACCATACGTAATTTCATGACCAGGTGGTCAATCAGTTCCTGAGCCTCATCTTCACTGAGTTTTCCTGCACGGATATCGCGTTCAATATAGATATCGAGGAACGTTGAGACGCGGCCAAAAGACATGGCCGCACCGTTCTGTGATTTTACGGCGGCCAGATAGCCGAAATAAGTCCACTGAACGGCTTCCCGGGCGTTTGCCGCCGGTACAGAGATATCACAACCGTAACGGCTGGCCATCTCTTTCATGTCTTTTAATGCCTGATATTGATCCGCGATTTCTTCCCGCAGGCGGATGGTATCTTCCAGATTTTTACCGCTTTCAAGATCACTCTGAAGAGAACCAAACTGTGCAAGTTTGTCTTTCATCAGGGCATCAATACCATACAGTGCCACACGACGATAATCACCGATGATCCTGCCGCGACCGTAGGCGTCAGGTAAGCCGGTCAGGATACCGGATTTACGGCAGCGCATGATATCGGGGGTATAGACATCAAAAACCCCCTGGTTATGGGTTTTACGGTAGTCAGTGAAGATTTTTTTCAGTGACGGGTCGAGCTGGCGGCCGTAAACCTGACAGGAGCCTTCCACCATACGGATACCGCCATAAGGGATCAATGCACGTTTGAGCGGGGCATCCGTTTGCAAACCAACGATTTTTTCCAGGGACTTATTAATATATCCCGCATCGTGAGAAGTGATTGTGGAGGCAAGGTCAGTATCAAAATCGACCGGTGCATGGGTACGGTTTTCGATTTTAATCCCTTCCATGACTTTATCCCAAAGCACGGTGGTGGCTTCGGTCGCAGTACTCAGGAAGGTTTCATCGCCTTCATAAGGAGTGTAGTTTTTCTGGATAAAATCGCGGACATTAATGCTGTCCTGCCATTCACCCGCAGTGAATTCCTGCCACGCCAGGGTCATTTTTTCGTTGAGTTCAGTCATGATATGCCTGCCTTATTAAGTTGAGTTGAACGCACTGGCAGCATTATGCGTGCCTGGCGGTACAAAGAATCCGTAAGGTAACGAGCGGTCACTGACTGACACCGTCGTTACGCAGATAAATCATCCAGTAAGTTAAGCCTACTAACAGGCCTCCGCCGAGAATGTTGCCCAGGGTGACCGGAATCAGATTGTTCAGAATAAAATGTCCGGGGGTCAGGGAGGGGAATTGATCTGCTGAGATCCCCGCCGTTTGCCAGAATTCGGGAGACGCAAAGTTTTTAATGATGATCCCTAAAGGGATCATGAACATATTAGCAATGCTGTGCTCAAAACCGCTGGAGACAAACATTGTGACCGGTAAAATCATGGCAATCGTTTTTTCGGTGAGTGAACGACCGGCATAACTCATCCACACAGCCAGACAGACCAGCAAATTGGCCAGTATTCCCAGCACGACAGCCTCAACAAAGGTATGGTGCATCTTATGGTCAGCCGTTTGCAGGACATTCATTCCCCAGCCTCCGTTTGCCAACATATGCTCTCCGGAAAACCAGATTAACCCGACAAAGAAAAGCGCACCAAACAAATTTCCTATGTAGACGTTGACCCAGTGCCGTGCGAGCTGACCCCAGCTGATACGTTGACTGGCTTTAGCGACCACCATAAGGACGGTTGATGTAAAAAGATCGGCACCGCAGACCACGACCAGAATCAGCCCGAGTGAAAAACAGAAACCGCCTGCCAGTTTTGACAAACCGTAAGGCAGAACAGCACTCCCGGTCGTCGCGGTGATGTAAAAGGTAAACGCGATGGAGATAAATACGCCGGCAGTGATAGCCAACAAGAACGTGGTTAAGGGATGTTTCGAGGCTTTATATACCCCGGTATCTTCGGCAACTTTAGCCATGGCTGCCGGCATCAGTAAATCAAAAGGATTGTCAGTTTTCACACTAACCCCTCCGGGTATTTCGCTGAATTAAGCGTAACAAAACGGCTATGAAGGCAACTTGATATGGATCATCATTCACCTCTGCAGGCAGAGTAAAAGGGGGAGTTTTAGAGGTGTTTTCAGGTTAATTCATTGAAATAAAACGATAAAATTTTTTTTAAAAAATATCCTTATTTTTGATTTTTGTGCTATCGCCCTACCGTACGGTAGTTGTTTTACCAGGAGAGCTGAGCCGGAAAACAGGCTCGTCATTAAAAGAAGAAAAGCGGGGGGCAGAAAGAAAAACAGCGCCATTCTCACGGCGCTGTCGGGAGTGCTAAAAGGCAGGGTATCAGCGTGTTTTCCAGTGCTCACGTTTGGCGTTCTGGAGTTTCTCATAAGCTGCCAGCAATGACTGATGTGCAGGGAAGGCCTGCAGATCGGTATCCACAGGATGTAATCCATAGAAAGGCGCTTCACCGCTGAGGGCGGCAGAGGCGGCTTCAACGGTATCACTGCCGTACATCCGGTTAAACGCGTTCAGATATTCCACCGCAGTACGTTCATCTTCCTGAGCCAGTAACAGTAATGTCTGCAGACAGCGGTAGTAATTTGCCCGTTCAGCACTGAAGACAGAACCATTAAACTCAATGGTCCACTCTGTCCAGATCAGGGCCTGCTCTGTATCACCTCCGGCCAGGGCAAGCATGGCTTTCAGTTCACCGACACGCAAGGTAGACCAGCCACTGTCTTTACCGGTTGCCAGACCGAGCAGTTCACGCACCCGGGTGAAATCATCCAGACCTTCATCATCTATCCGCGTGATCAGATCCAGATAATCCTGAGCCTCCCACTCACTGTCAGGCAGACTCAGGAAGAGATCACGGAAATCTGCCCCCATGTTGTTATTAGCCAGCATCAGGTCTTCTGCAGGATAAATATCTGACATGCCAGGGACGATAATACGGCAGGCATAAACCCCGAGATGTTCGTAGTCCGCAATATAGACTTCCTGCTGCTCCGCTTTAAAGATATTCATCAGCGTCGTAAATTCTTCGCCAGTCGTGCCGGAGAAAGACCAGTCAGCAAACGGATAATCAGGCGTGTCTTTGAACATATCCCAGGAAATCAGGCCGCTGGAATCGATGAAGTGCGTTTCCAGATTGGTGTGTTCAGCGACTTCTTCATCATCGAATGTTGGCGGTGTGAAGACGTCGAGATCTTTCAGACTACGGCCCTGTAACAGTTCGGTGACGGTACGCTCCAGAGCTACACCAAAGTCAGGGTGTGCGCCGAATGAGGCAAAACAGGTGCCATTCGCGGGATTAAACAGCACGACACAGATCACCGGATACTTGCCACCCAGCGATGCATCATAGGCAAAAATAGGGAAACCTTCGGCTTCCAACTGACCGATAGCCTCAGTCACGGCAGGATAACGCGCCATCACCGCATCAGGAATTTCCGGCAGACTGATGGACTCAGCAATAATGCGGTTTTTGATATAACGCTCGAAGACTTCAGAAAGCCCTTGTACACGGGCTTCACTCGCGGTATTCCCTGCCGACATGCCGTTAGAAACATACAGGTTACCGATGATATTCATCGGAATATAGACCGTTTTGTTGTCCGACTGTCGGGTGAACGGCAGGGCGCAGATCCCGCGTTCATCATTGCCGGATTGTAAATCGATCAGCAGGCTGGCCCCCAGAACATCATCCGGGTCATAAAATTTACGTAAACCTTCATCGAGCAGCCCTTCCGGCAGGCTGTCATCTTCCGTCAACGGGAACCATTTTTCGTCCGGGTAATGTACAAAATCACCTTCTGAAATACGGTTGCCCAGCCAGAAATCGGCAAAGAAATAGTTAGTGGATAAACGCTCGAAGTATTCACCCAGCGCCGAGGCCAGTGCCGCTTTGCGGCTTGCGCCTTTACCATTAGTAAAGCAGAGCGGACAATCGCGATCGCGGATATGTACTGACCATACATTGGGGACAGGGTTCAGCCATGAGGCTTCTTCAATATTGAAGCCAAGTGCCTGTAATTTGTCCTGGAACCGGGTAATGGAATCTTCCAGTGCAGCATCTTTGCCAGGTATAAATGTTTGTGTCATGGGCCGCGTTCTCCCGGGGATCATGAGTAATTGAGTTGCCGGCAATGATACGGATTTTCTTTCTCTATCGCTATGAGGATGAATGAAAATTCTTACCCGCGCAGAATGCGGCGGCTGAGGGAGCCTGCAGGCCTGTAAACGGTGGCAGGATAAAACACCAACGCCATGAAGGAACAGGGGGATATCCTTTAAAATCATCTCCGGCAGAGATTTATTATTGCAGCGTTATTGCCGCAGTGATAAAACCGGTAAGTACCGGATAATCATTCGTTGTAACCATGGTGAGTATAAATGACGCAGGTGTATAATTTTAGTTCTGGCCCCGCAATGTTGCCAGCAGAAGTACTTCGTCGTGCACAGCAGGAACTGACCAACTGGCAGGGACTTGGCACGTCTGTAATGGAAATCAGCCATCGCAGTAAAGAATTCATCCAGGTGGCGGAAACGGCTGAGCAGGATTTTCGTGATCTGTTGAAAATCCCTTCGAATTACAAAGTACTGTTCTGCCATGGTGGCGGGCGCGGGCAATTTGCTGCTGTCCCTGGCAACCTGCTCAACGGTGCAAGCCATGCGGATTATGTCGACGGGGGTTACTGGGCACATAGCGCCATCAAAGAAGCTGAAAAATTCTGTACGCCAAACACTATCGATATCAAAGTCAGTGAAGAGGGCAAAACGGCGCTTCTGCCGATGAGCCAGTGGAAACTGAATGATAATGCGGCTTATGTTCACTATTGCCCGAATGAAACGATTGATGGCACGGCGATTTTCGAACAACCGGATTTCGGCGATAAAGTGGTTGTGGCTGACTTTTCGTCCACCATTTTGTCCCATGAAATTGATGTCAGCCGTTATGGTGTGATTTACGCGGGTGCTCAGAAAAATATCGGTCCGGCCGGGCTGACACTGGTGATCGTCCGTGAAGATTTGCTCGGCAAAGCCCGTACCGATTTACCGTCAGTCTTTAATTATTCCGTGCTGGCAGACAACGGTTCGATGTTTAACACCCCACCGACCTTTGCCTGGTATCTCTCAGGGTTAGTGTTCCAATGGCTGAAAGAGCAGGGGGGGGTACCTGCAATGGAAAAACGTAACCAGCAGAAAGCGGATCTCCTGTACAGCACCATTGATAACAGTGACTTCTACCGGAATAATGTGGCAGCAGCCAACCGTTCACAGATGAATGTGCCTTTCCAGTTGGCGGATTCTGCGCTGGATAAACTTTTCCTGGAAGAGTCTCTGAGTCAGGGACTGCATGCGTTGAAAGGCCACCGTGTGGTCGGCGGAATGCGTGCTTCCATCTATAACGCTATGCCACTGGCTGGCGTACAGGCCCTGACTGATTTTATGCTGGACTTTGAACGTCGCCACGGCTGATACCCCCGGGGATGCCGGTTTTTGTGTTTACCCCGTCATGGACGGGGTTTTTGTCTTTTAAAAAGAGTGATTTTACATGTCGGATTCTCTGACCTTACAACCTGTTGCCCATGTTGAGGGCACCGTAAACCTGCCGGGTTCTAAAAGTGTTTCAAACCGGGCCCTGTTACTTGCTGCCATGGCGAAAGGTACGACACGCCTGACCAACCTCCTGGACAGCGATGATATTAAACATATGCTGAACGGATTGTCCCTGCTCGGGGTTCAGTATTCACTTTCTGACGACCGTACCGAATGTGTTGTGACCGGGACCGGGGACGCATTACGCTCCCCGGGCGCGGTTGAACTGTTTCTGGGGAATGCCGGTACCGCAATGCGTCCGCTGGCCGCGGCGTTAAGTCTGGCCGGCAATGATATCATCCTGACCGGTGAGCCTCGCATGAAAGAACGGCCGATTGGCCATCTGGTCGATGCTTTGCGTCAGGGCGGCGCGGAGATTACTTACCTGGAAAATGAAGACTATCCGCCACTGCGTATTGAGGGAGGTTTCACCGGGGGCGAGATCAGTGTGGATGGCAGCGTCTCCAGCCAGTTTCTGACGGCGTTACTGATGGCGGCACCTCTGGCACCGCAACAGACGGCTATTACTATCAAGGGTGATCTGGTCTCGAAACCTTATATCGACATTACGCTTAACCTGATGAAATGCTTTGGTGTTACGGTAGAAAATCAGGCCTATCAGCGTTTTGTTATCGAAGGAGAGCAGCAATATCTGTCTCCCGGTGATTACCTGGTCGAGGGAGATGCATCCTCCGCCTCTTATTTTCTCGCGGCAGCGGCCATTCGTGGCGGTACCGTGCGGGTGACCGGCATTGGCCGGAACAGCGTTCAGGGTGATATCCGTTTTGCGGATGTGCTGCAGAATATGGGCGCGGAGGTCGAATGGGGTGACGATTATATTGCCTGTCGCCGTGGCAGTCTGAAAGGTATCGATATGGATATGAACCATATCCCTGATGCGGCCATGACCATTGCGACTACCGCGCTGTTTGCTGAAGGCACTACGCGGATGACCAATATCTATAACTGGCGTGTGAAAGAAACCGATCGTCTGGCGGCGATGGCAACGGAATTGCGTAAAGTGGGTGCGGTGGTTGAAGAAGGCCATGATTACATCGAAATCACACCACCGCAAAAGCTTCAGCATGCGGATATCGCGACCTACAATGACCACCGTATTGCGATGTGTTTCTCGCTGGTGGCACTTTCAGACACGCCGGTGACTATTCTTGATCCGGGCTGTACGGCGAAAACATTCCCTGATTATTTCCGGCAGTTTGCGGCATTGAGTCAGTAAAAATTGCCCGCGATGATAAATTATCGTCTATGTTTATTCTCAGCACCGGGACACCGGTGTTGAGAGATTAGCTGAAAATGTTGTTTTCCTGGCTGACTGACAGCATAAGCCTCTGCTACTTATTACGTTTAAGAGAAGGTATACTGATAGCTGATGGCGTTTTTACAGGCTGAATTCAGTAAAGTGACAAGGAGATAACGATGACAACAGTCCCGGTGATTACCATTGATGGCCCGAGCGGAGCAGGAAAGGGTACGTTATGTAAAGCCCTGGCTGAAACATTGCAATGGCACTTACTTGATTCAGGGGCTATCTATCGGGTGCTCGCATTGGCCGCTTTGCATCATCAGGTGGATATCAGTTCCGAAGAAGCATTAGTTCCTATCGCTGCCCATCTGGATGTCCGCTTTGTGTCGGTAGAGGGCGAGTTGCAGGTGATCCTCGAAGGTGAGGAAGTCACCCACGAAATCCGTACCCAGGAAGTCAGCAATACCGCATCTAAAGTCGCCGCTTTCCCGCGCGTTCGTGAGGCATTACTGCGTCGCCAGCGCGGATTTAAAGAAGCACCAGGCCTGATTGCGGATGGCCGTGATATGGGCACCGTGGTCTTTCCGGAGGCCCCGGTGAAGATATTTCTCGATGCAAGTGCAGAAGAAAGAGCGCAACGACGCATGCTACAGTTGCAGGAGAAGGGCTTTGATGTTAACTTTGAGCGCCTTTTATCCGAGATAAAAGAACGGGATGATCGGGACCGCAATCGTGCAGTGGCACCTTTGGTTCCTGCAGCGGACGCGCTGGTGATTGATTCGACCGGCATGACTATCGACCAGGTGATTGAAAAATCTCTGAATTATGCGAAGTCCTTGCTGAAGAGTTTCGATTAATTCCCGGGGAACACCGTACAGAATGCTTTACCTTCGTTTCATGGATGAGGCGAAGAATGTGAAACAACCCCATCCGACATGATGTCAGATGGACGTTAAATTGAAGAATCCTGAAGATTATCAATATGACTGAATCTTTTGCTCAACTCTTTGAAGAGTCGCTGAATGAAATCGAAACCCGTCCGGGTTCCATTGTTCGTGGTGTTGTTGTTGCTATCGACAAAGACATCGTCCTGGTTGATGCGGGCCTGAAATCTGAATCTGCAATTCCTGCAGAGCAGTTCAAAAACGCAGCCGGCGAACTGGAAATCCAGGTAGGTGACGAAGTTGATGTAGCCCTGGACGCTGTCGAAGACGGCTTCGGTGAGACTCTGCTGTCCCGTGAGAAAGCTAAGCGTCACGAAGCGTGGATCACGCTGGAAAAAGCTTACGAAGAAGCTGAAACTGTTACCGGTGTTATCAATGGCAAAGTCAAAGGCGGCTTCACTGTTGAGCTGAACGGTATTCGTGCGTTCCTGCCAGGTTCACTGGTAGATGTACGTCCGGTTCGTGATACTCTGCACCTGGAAGGCAAAGAGCTTGAATTCAAAGTAATCAAGCTTGATCAGAAACGTAACAACGTCGTCGTTTCACGTCGCGCGGTTATCGAATCTGAAAACAGTGCTGAACGTGATCAGCTGCTGGAAAACCTGCAGGAAGGCATGGAAGTCAAAGGTATCGTTAAGAACCTGACTGACTACGGTGCATTCGTTGATCTGGGTGGTGTTGACGGTCTGCTGCATATCACTGATATGGCGTGGAAACGTGTTAAACATCCAAGCGAAATTGTTAACGTTGGCGACGAAATTACAGTTAAAGTACTGAAATTCGACCGCGAACGTACCCGTGTATCTCTGGGCCTGAAACAGCTGGGCGAAGATCCTTGGGTTGCTATCGCTAAGCGTTACCCGGAAAGCACTCGTCTGACCGGCCGTGTAACCAACCTGACTGACTACGGCTGCTTCGTTGAAATCGAAGAAGGCGTTGAAGGTCTGGTACACGTTTCTGAAATGGACTGGACTAACAAAAACATTCACCCATCTAAAGTTGTTAACGTGGGCGATGTTGTTGAAGTTATGGTTCTGGACATCGACGAAGAACGTCGTCGTATCTCCCTGGGTCTGAAGCAGTGCAAATCTAACCCATGGCAGCAGTTCGCAGAAACCCACAACAAGGGCGACCGTGTTGAAGGTAAAATCAAGTCAATCACTGACTTCGGTATCTTCATCGGCCTGGACGGTGGCATCGATGGTCTGGTTCACCTGTCAGACATCTCCTGGAACGCGACCGGCGAAGAAGCTGTTCGTGAGTACAAAAAAGGCGACGAAATCGCTGCCGTTGTACTGCAGGTTGATGCAGAGCGCGAGCGCATCTCTTTAGGCGTTAAGCAGCTGGCTGAAGATCCTTTCAACAACTACATCACACTGAACAAAAAAGGTGCGATCGTAACTGGTAAAGTTACTGCAGTTGACGCGAAAGGTGCTACAGTTGAATTAGCTGACGGCGTTGAAGGTTACCTGCGCGCTTCTGAAGCTTCACGCGACCGTATCGAAGATGCGACTCTGGTTCTGAACGTAGGCGACGATGTTGAAGCTAAGTTCACCGGTGTTGATCGTAAGAACCGCGTTGTAAGCCTGTCTGTTCGTGCGAAAGACGAAGCTGACGAGAAAGATGCAATTGCTACTGTTAACAACAAACAGCAAGACGAAAGCACCTTCTCTAATGCGATGGCTGAAGCATTCAAAGCAGCATCTAAAGGCGAGTAATTGCCCTGAAGAGACAGACAACGGTGTAATGCTGTTGTCTGTTCAGGCAAGCTGTCAAAAAGTTCCCTAAAGGAAATCACCGGAGGATTCATGACTAAGTCAGAGTTGATCGAACGCCTTGCCAGCCAGCAAACTCATATACCGGCTAAGGCTGTTGAGGATGCTGTTAAAGAGATGCTTGAACATATGGCATCGACCCTGGCACAAGGCGAACGCATCGAAATCCGGGGATTTGGCAGTTTTTCTTTGCACTACCGTGCTCCCCGTACTGGCCGTAACCCGAAAACGGGTGACAAAGTGGAACTGGAAGGTAAATACGTTCCCCACTTTAAACCAGGAAAAGAGTTACGTGACCGTGCGAATTTAGCGGTTAATGCCAAAGCCTGAATTTCAGAAGATGCTAAAAACGATACCTTAGGGTATCGTTTTTTTTTGCCTGTTGTGAACCCGCCCGCTCGCCTTTCCCCTCTGTATGACGTCTTCAGGTAATCTTTGTGGTTATCCTGCACATTCCTTCTGCTGGCTGTTTTCATTCCTGAACCGGAACGGGCACTGTTCTCTTTCGCCTCCGGGAGGGAAAGATGAGCCTGATACTTTTTTCCGGTATTACCGTCCTTGCTTTGTCTGCTTTACTTTTCTTACCGGAACTTCCGACCGGAAGCGTACTGTGCGGGATCGCCGTCCTTTCATTCGTGTTGTTACGTAGCGAAGTTCGGATATTGCAGGCGCTGGCCTGGCTGGGAGGTATCTTCTGCTGGGGAGTACTGGTGGCACAACAACAAATTAATCAGATCGATAAACTGACCCGAAGGCCACTGGAGGCTGAAGTCAGGGTCATCACGACAGAACCAGGCCGGCAGCAGATCAGCATAAAAATCGTCTCAGTTTCCGGACAAGCACAGTTTCCGGCGTTACAAGCCCGGGTAACTGTGGGGGACGAGGTGACGGAATTTTGTGCCGGACAGCGGTGGCGGATGCGTTTGAGATTACGCCCGGTTCATGGCCGACTGAATGAGGGGGGATACGATCAGCAACGTGCAGCGTTGGCCGGTTACCGGCCGCTCGGCGGGCGCATCCTGCAAAAAACGGTGATCACGCCGGAATGCAGCCTCAGAGCGGATATTATGGCCGCGGCGGGAGAAGAACTGACCGGTCTGAAGTACGGTGGTGTACTACAGGCACTGCTGTTTGGTGTCCGGGATACGATATCCCCGCAAATTTCGCAACTCTTCCGTGAGACCGGGATTGCTCACCTGATGGCTATCTCGGGTATGCACATTGGCCTGGCTGCGGCATCCGGATGGGGAGTCATGCGATGTCTTCAGCGGGGGTTACCAGCCCGACTGATTACGCCCTTTCTGCCTGGCATGATCAGCCTGTTACTGGCGGGCTGTTATACCTGGCTCTCCGGGATGCAGGCTCCGGCATTACGGGCCATGCTTGCTATGAGTCTCTGGCAGATCTTTCGTCAGCATTATTTCAATTTCAATAGCTGGCAGATCTGGCTGTTATGTGCCGGGGGCCTGCTGCTCAGTGACCCGATGTTTGTATTATCGGACAGCTTCTGGTTATCAACACTGGCAGTGCTGATGTTACTGGTCTGGTATCGGTGGTTTGCCTTACCCCGGCACTATGCCCGTCATTGGCGCTGGCGAAGCCTGCAGCTATTACATCTGCAGTCGGGGATGTTGTTACTGATGCTGCCGCTACAGGCGTTATTATTTAATGGTACCAGTCTGGTGGCGTTACCGGCAAACCTGATAGCGATTCCGCTGGTCTCTCTGTTTACATTGCCCGTTGCAGGGTTGGCCTTGCTTCTTACACCGACAGGGTTCGCCGGACTTTTCTGGCAATTGGCTGATAAATCTCTCACCCTGTTGGTGATGTTGCTTGAGTCTCCACCCCCGGGATGGTGGTATGTGACCGATGCTTATTTATGGGGCACGGTGGTTTGGGGTGGCCTGCTCTTTTTTCGTTCTGCCACTTGCTATCATTACCCCTTTCACGGCCTGACGTTATTACTCTGTTGCCTGCTTTGGCGCTATCCGCCGCGTAATGAAGAATGGCGAGTGGATATGCTGGATGTCGGGCATGGGCTGGCCGTTGTTATAAGCCAGGGGGATGAGGCGATAGTTTATGATACCGGGAATCGCTGGCAGCAAAGCAATGCCGGTGAACGCATTATTGTTCCCTGGTTATTAAGGCACGGATTGAAATTGCAGCAAGTCATTATCAGTCATCGTCATCTGGATCACTATGGCGGTCTGAGCGGGATCCTGTCTTACTGGCCGGCAACCCCCGTCAGAACAGCATTGTCCCGCCGCGGACATCTTCGCTGTTTTCGCGGAGATCGCTGGCAGTGGCAGCGACTGAGCTTTACCGTGCTATGGCCTCCTGCTGGCAGCACTAACGGCCAGAATAATGACTCCTGTGTGATTAAAGTCTCTGATGGTTTTTTCAGCCTGTTGCTGACCGGGGATCTTGAACGTCAGGCAGAAATGAAGCTTGTCGCGCTGGAGAAGCAGCACCTGCAGGCAACCTTTCTCCAGGTACCTCATCATGGGAGTAATACCTCGTCATCGCCGGTTCTGCTGAGGTCGGTAAACGGTGAGGTGGCTATGGCGTCTCTTGCCCGTTATAACGCATGGAAAATGCCGTCATTGAAAGTGATTGAGCGTTATCGTAAGGCGGGGTTTCGCTGGTCGGATACCGCGATATCGGGGCAGATCTCGTTGCGGATTTACCAGCGTCATTATCGTATTTCAGAAATGCGCGAAGAAATTTTCCCTCGCTGGTATCATCAGTGGTTTGGTGTAAGGCCTGAATCCAGGTAGAATAACCGGTAATCTCAAACAACGTGAAGAAATAATGCATTCAGATAAAGATCTCTCAACGTGGCAGACATTCCGTCGGCTCTGGCCAATGATTGCTCCGCATAAAGCGGGGCTGGTCGTTTCAGCAATTGCATTGGTCCTTAATGCCGCCGGTGACACCCTAATGTTATCGTTGCTTAAGCCTCTGCTTGATGATGGTTTTGGTAAAGCCGATAAATCCGTTTTAATTTGGATGCCCTTAGCCGTGATTGGCCTGATGCTGATGCGTGGCATCACCAGTTATATCTCAAGTTACTGCATCTCCTGGGTTTCCGGTAATGTGGTCATGCGGATGCGTCGTAGCTTGTTTGCCCATATGATGGGAATGCCGGTGGCCTTCTTTGACCAGCAGTCAACCGGGACCTTGCTTTCCCGGATCACCTATGACTCTGAGCAGGTAGCTTCTTCCTCTTCCAGTGCGCTGGTGACTGTTGTCAGGGAAGGGGCCTCGATTATCGGCCTGTTTATTATGATGTTCTATTATAGCTGGCAGCTATCGTTGATCCTTATCGTGTTGGCTCCGATTGTTTCTTTTGCCATCCGCTTAGTGTCTAAACGGTTCCGTAATATCAGTAAGACAATGCAGAACACGATGGGGCAGGTGACCACCAGTGCTGAGCAAATGCTCAAAGGACACAAAGAAGTATTGATCTTTGGTGGCCAGGAAATTGAGACCAAACGCTTCGATGTGGTCAGTAACCGTATGCGACAGCAGGGAATGAAGCTGGTTTCAGCCTCTTCTATTTCAGACCCGATTATTCAGCTGATTGCGTCCCTGGCGCTGGCCTTTATTCTGTATGCGGCCAGTTTCCCTGAGGTGATGGATACACTGACCGCCGGGACGATTACTGTCGTCTTCTCATCAATGATTGCACTGATGCGCCCGTTAAAGTCGCTGACGAATGTCAATGCGCAGTTCCAGCGCGGGATGGCTGCCTGTCAGACCTTATTCACCATTCTGGACTCAGAGCAGGAAACAGACACAGGTACCCGGGTTGTCTCCCGTGCCCGTGGAGACATTGCTTTCCGCAATGTGACTTTCTGTTACCCTGGCCGGGATATTCCGGCGTTACATAATATCTCCATGGAACTGCCCGCCGGTAAAACGGTTGCCCTGGTGGGACGCTCCGGTTCGGGTAAATCGACCATTGCCAGTCTGCTGACCCGTTTTTACGATATTCAGTCCGGTGAGATTATTCTGGATGGCCATGATCTGAAAGAATACACCTTGCAGTCATTACGTAATCAGGTAGCGCTGGTGTCTCAGAACGTGCATCTGTTCAATGACACTATTGCCAATAACATCGCGTATGCCCGTGAGTCTGAATACAGTCGTGCAGATGTCGAACGTGTTGCAAAAATGGCCCATGCCATGGACTTTATCAGTAAAATGGAACATGGCCTGGATACCGTGATCGGTGAGAACGGGGTCCTTTTATCCGGTGGTCAGCGCCAGCGTATTGCTATCGCCAGGGCGTTACTGCGCGATTGCCCCATTCTTATTCTGGATGAAGCAACTTCTGCGCTTGATACCGAATCTGAACGCGCGATCCAGTCGGCTCTGGATGAACTGCAGAAAAACAGAACATCCCTGGTGATTGCTCACCGCTTGTCGACTATCGAAAAAGCGGATGAGATCGTGGTTGTCGAAGACGGGCGGATTATCGAACGTGGTTCTCATGCAGAATTGCTGGAGAAACGCGGTGCCTATGCTCAGCTTCACAGTATGCAGTTCGGGCAATGATTGAGCGCCTCTGGAGCGGAAAGTCAGGAGGGTGGCGACTCCTTCTGCCATTCTCTTTGCTGTATGGTGCTATTACGGCCATTATCCGCTGGAGCTATCGTCGTGGCTGGCGCAAAAGCTGGCGGGCGCCTGTTCCGGTGGTTGTGGTAGGTAACCTGACCGCCGGAGGCAATGGTAAAACACCGGTGGTTATCTGGCTGGTGGAACAACTCAGAGCCAGGGGAATTTCCGCGGGGGTTGTTTCCCGCGGATATGGCGGCAAAGCCGAACGTTATCCTCTGGTTCTGAAAGACACGACCACCACGGCGGAAGCCGGGGATGAGCCGGTGCTGATTTATCAGCGTACCGGGGTGCCTGTCGCTGTCGCCCCGCGGCGATCAGATGCTGTTGCGGCTCTGCTGGGATCCTCACCGGTCGAGGTGATTATTACTGACGATGGCTTACAGCATTACGCGCTGGCCCGCGACCTTGAAGTCGTAGTGGTTGATGGTGTGCGACGTTTCGGGAATGGCTGGTGGCTGCCGGCCGGTCCGATGAGAGAGCGCACATCACGTCTGAAGGAAGTGGACGCGGTGGTGACAAACGGGGGAGAAGCTCATGCCGGTGAAATTGCCATGCAGCTGGTCTCCGGGGAGGCCGTCAATCTGCTGAGCGGTGAAACCCGGCCACTGTCAGCCTTGACCGATATTGTGGCGATGGCGGGTATTGGTCATCCTCCCCGTTTCTTTTCTACACTGAAATCCCGCGGAGTGACCCCGGTGGCAGAAATTGCTTTCGCTGACCATCATGCGTATTCGGCGCAGGAACTTGAGGTATTGCTTTCCGGCGCTCAGCAACTGCTGATGACCGAGAAAGATGCGGTTAAATGCCGCCAGTTTGCCCGGGCCAACTGGTGGTATTTGCCGGTGACTGCGCAACTGAGCGGAGAAGCCGCATCGGTATTACTGGATAAAATAGTTCACCTTAGCCAGCCACAATAATACCCCGTTAGCGATCCCCGGATCCCGATCCCTGACAGAGGCCTGATGGCCTCTGTTTTCTTTTTCCGGCTATGACAAATCATGTTTCCTCCCGGGCGGCTGTGATATGCTATCACTCTGTACCCGCGGTCCGTGATGGAGGAAATATGGATCACCGTTTACTCGAAATAGTGGCATGCCCGGTCTGCAATGGTAAATTGCAGTATAATCAGCAACAGCAGGAACTGATCTGTAAACCTGATGGCTTAGCCTATCCGGTGCGTGATGGTATTCCCGTTTTACTGGAAAATGAATCCCGTCCATTGACAGCGGATGAGAGCCTGTCATGAGTTTTGTGGTCATCATTCCTGCCCGATATGCCTCTACACGCCTGCCCGGAAAACCGCTGGTTGATATCAATGGCCTGCCGATGGTTGTCCACGTACTAAATAAGGCGCTGGCCTCCGGGGCAGACCGTGTGATTGTGGCGACCGATCATCCGGCAGTGGCTGAGGCAGTTACGGCAGCGGGTGGTGAAGTCTGTATGACCCGTGAAGATCATAACTCAGGCACTGAGCGTCTGGCCGAGGTTATTGATGCCTGCCAGCTGGCCGACGATACCATTATTGTGAATGTGCAGGGTGATGAGCCCCTGGTTCCGCCGGCGATCATTCGGCAGGTAGCTGAAAACCTTTCGCAGGCCAGTTCCGGAATGGCGACCCTGGCGGTTCCTGTGACCGAAGCGGAAGAAGCCTTTAACCCGAACGCAGTCAAAGTGGTGACTGATCATCAGGGATATGCACTGTATTTCTCTCGTGCAACTATCCCCTGGGATCGTGAACGCTATGCAGCCTCACGCGATACCATTGGGGACACCTTATTAAGGCATATTGGTATTTATGCGTATCGTGCCGGGTTTATCCGTCGTTATATCCGCTGGCAGCCCTGCGCGCTGGAGCAGATTGAATTGCTGGAGCAGCTAAGAGTGCTCTGGTACGGTGAAAAAATACATGTGGATGTCGCGCTGGAAACACCACAAGTGGGTGTAGACACACAGGCTGATCTTGAGCGTGTGCGTGAGATCCTTGCAGAACAGCAATAACTTCCAGTCCGGCCGGTAAGGGAAAGGCTGACGAAATGTCCCTGATAGCGGGCCGCGTGATGCAGCTTATCAGGAGGAAAAATGGAACTGTTAAAGGCTGAACTCAGCCTTATCCTCGGGGAATCGATCAGCAGAATTGAGACGCTTCATTGCCAGGCACAATCCTGTCTGTATGCTATTTATGACAGGGCCGGGCATGCGATGCCGATGGCCGTACGCTGTTTTTCCCAGCCAGGCATGGCCGAACAGGAAGCCAGAAAACTGATGCTATTGCGTCAGAAAGGGACAATCCATCTCCCCGTCGTCTATGGTGTTGTGGTCAGTGAACGGCTGCCGTTTCATGAATTACTGCTGGTGGGGCGCATCGGAGGCATCTCTGCTGAAGCCCCGGCCCATTCGGCTGAACAATGGCAAACATTGGCACAGCAAATTACGGAAGGGCTGGGAGCGTGGCACTCACACTCTGCTGACGGGATGAGTGGCTATGTCGACAGCACTCAGAAAATCAGCTGGTCCGACTGGTATTTTCAACACACCTCAGTGCTCCTTGCGCTGCTGCGGCAGAAACATCAAACGGTGATTTCTTCAGACGACCAGCAACTGCTGTCCCGGAGCCAGCTCTGCCATGCCACATTATTTGCTGATCTTAACGCACCGAATGTGATGGTGCATGGCAATCTGACCCTGAACACCATCCTTAAAGATCCGCACACCGGTCATTTGCTGGCGATGGTTCAACCCGGAAGAATGCTCTGGGCTCCGGCAGAGTATGAACTTTTTCGCTTGCAGAATTCGCCACAGGAACAGAGCCTGTTACAGTGTTATCTGAAAAAATACGGTGTTGATGAAGGCTTTATATGGCGGTGTTCGCTCTATCGCCTCTGGGACCAGGTGGATCATTTAATTCATAATCGTCCGTTTTCGACGGAGTTATATCGTCAGGCCAGGGACAGCCTTCTTCCCTGGCTCGAATAACAACCGCAGTCGTGGCTAGTCTGTCAGGCGCTGCCACCCCCGACCCAGCGTTTCATACCATGCTCTCTCGCTGTGAGACAGCCAGAGCGGAGAAGGGGTTAATTCCTCCCAAAAATTCAGGGGGCTGGTGATCGCCATCTGATTCGCCGGTGCAGGGACTGGCGTTAATCCTTCCCTGAGGAAGAACTGCATCGCTCTTGGCAGATGATTAGCGGACGTGACCAGGATCAGCGGGTGATTTCCGATAAGCTGCCGGACTGCCGCCGCTTCTTCAGCGGTGTCTCTGGGCTTATCCAGTTGAATGATATCCTGTGCCGGGACCCCCAGTGACTCAGCGACTTCTGCAGCCACACTGGCATTACTGCGCGGATTTCCCTCAGCTCTGGCTCCGGTAAAGATCATCTTCGCTCCCGGAGAAAGGCGCCACAACCGGACACCTTCGGTCACCCGCGGCAGACTGTTGCCAATCAGATTCGACCCGGGAGCCCAGTGAGGATTGTAGGTATATCCGCCCCCCAGAACGACGATATAGTCACCGGGGCGTCCGTCCCGCAGTGTCGGATACTGTGACTCCAGTGGCGCGAGTAAGTGATCGGCGACAGGTTGCAGGCTTAGCAGTAATAAAATCACCCAACTGGCGGAAAGTAATGTCCGGGCGGTTTTTTGCCAGTGAGTAAACCATAATAATAAAAGCGCCAGCCCCATGCAGATGAGAAGCAGCGGCAGGGGTAGCAGCATTCCCCCGATCACTTTTTTAAGCATAAAAAGCATAAATATCACCAGTTTTGTCTGAAAAAACAGCAGCCGGTAGCAATATAAAGGATGAAAGATTCATTCTTACAAGACCTGTGACAAAATAGCATATTTCTTACGTGACCCATCCGGAGCTTTTGTCATGAAGGATCGTAATTTCGATGATCTTGCGGAGAAGTTTTCTCAAAATATTTATGGCACTGCGAAAGGGCAGATCCGCCAGGCAATTCTTCGCGATGAACTCGATGAGATTTTACCGACCCTTCCTGCGGGCCCGTTGTCGATAGTCGATGCCGGGGGCGGGATGGGACAAATCTCCAGCGGACTGGCCGCCAGCGGTCACCATGTCCTGCTGGGGGACGTGTCCGGAAAGATGCTGGAGCGGGCAGAAGAAAATGCTCAGCATCTGGGCGTTAGCGGTAACATGGTTTTTAAACAAATGCGGGTACAGGATATTGCAGACCATTTGGATAAACCTGCGGATCTGGTATTGTTTCATGCTGTACTTGAATGGGTTGCTGAACCCGAAACGGCGCTGAAGGCAATCTATGATGCGCTGACCCCCGGCGGGGTGTTATCGCTGATGTTTTATAACCAGAATGGTCTGGTGATGCAGAACCTGACATTGGGGAATTTTGGCTATTTACGGGCAGATATGAAAAAACGTAAAAAACGGACACTCTCTCCGGACTATCCCCGTGACCCCGTACAGGTGTATCACTGGTTAACCGAATGCGGATTTATTATTGAACAACGGGCAGGGATCCGTGTGTTCAGTGATTTTATTCGTGATATGCCCCCCAGTGCTAATGGCTTTGACGGGATCCTTGAAATGGAAAGACGCTTCAGTCGGCAGGAACCTTTCCTGAGTCTGGGGCGCTATATTCACGTCACTGCGCGCAAACCACTGCAGAAGGATCAATTATGAGTGATTTCTCCCAGACGATCCCGGAACTGGTCTCCTGGGCCCGTAAAAGCGATTTTTCAATTTCGCTGCCTACGGAGCGTCTGGCTTTCCTGCTGACAATCGCGACATTAAATGGCGAACGGATGGATGGTGAGTTGAGCGAAGGCGAACTGATCGACGGTTTCCGTCATGTCAGTAAAGCCTTTGAACAAACCAAAGAAACCGTTCAGGCCAGAGCGAATAACGCTATTAATGACATGGTCCGCCAGCGGCTGTTAAACCGTTTCACCAGCGAACAGGCAGACGGCCACGCAATTTACCGTCTGACCCCACTGGGTATCGGTATTACTGACTATTATATCCGGCAACGTGAGTTTTCAACGTTACGATTGTCGATGCAGCTCTCTATCGTCGCCAATGAACTCAAACGGGCTGCGGATGCGGCAGAAGAAAATGGGGATGAATTCCACTGGCATAGGAATGTTTTTGCTCCGCTGAAATACTCTGTTGCGGAAATCTTTGACAGTATTGATCTGACACAGCGCTCGATGGATGAACAGCAGCAGGGCGTAAAGGAAGATATTGCGGCATTGCTGAATAAAGACTGGCGGGCGGCCATATCCAGTTGTGAACTCCTGTTGTCTGAAACCTCCGGTATTCTGCGCGAATTGCAGGATACGCTGGAAGCTGCGGGCGATAAGTTACAAGCAAACCTGTTGCGGATCCAGGATGCGACGCTGAACAGCCCGGATCTGGGTTTTGTGGATAAACTGGTGTTTGATCTGCAAAACAAACTGGACCGTATCACCAGTTGGGGTCAGCAGGCGATCGATCTCTGGATTGGATATGATCGGCACGTTCATAAATTTATTCGTACGGCGATTGATATGGACAAAAATCGCGTATTTGCCCAGCGACTCAGACAATCGATACAAGGCTATTTTGATGCGCCATGGGGGCTGAGCTATGCCAGCGCCGATCGTTTATTTGATACCCGTGAAGATGAACTGATCTTACGCAATGATGAAGTTACCGGCGAACTGCCGAATGAACTTGAATTTGAAGAGTTCAATGAGATCAGGGAACAACTGATAGCCATGATTGAAGAAGCCTTACGTGTCTACAAGGAACAGGCGATACCGCTGAATCTGGCGACCGTTATGCGGGACTATCTGGCTCAGTATCCACGGGCGCGACATTTTGATTTAGCCAGAATTATTATCGATCAGGCAGTCAGTCTGGGCGTTTCTGAAGCCGACTTAGCAGGGTTACCTGCGCAGTGGCAGTCTATTAATGATTACGGAGCCAAGGTGCAGGCACATGTCATTGACAAATATTGAACAAGTGATGCCGCTTAAGCTGGCACAGGCACTGGCAAACCCGGTTTTTCCCGCGCTGGATAGCCAGTTACGGGCCGGGCGTCATATCGGATTCGAAGAATTAGATAATCATGCCTTCCTGATGGATTTTCAGGCAGAACTGGAAGAATTTTATGCCCGGTACCACGTGGAATTAGTCCGTGCCCCGGAAGGTTTTTTCTATCTGCGTCCGCGCTCTACCACCCTGATTGCCCGCTCAGTGTTGTCTGAGCTGGATATGATGGTCGGTAAAATTTTGTGCTACCTCTACCTGAGCCCGGAACGGTTGGCGAATGAGGGTATTTTTACCCAGCAGGAACTTTACGATGAGTTGCTGGCACTGGCAGATGAAAGCAAACTGCTTCGCTTTGTGAACCAGCGGTCGACCGGGTCTGATCTGGATCGTACGCGACTGCAGGAGAAGGTCAGGGCTTCCCTGAACCGCCTCCGCCGGTTGGGAATGGTCTGGTTCATGGGGAGTGACAACTCTAAATTTCGCATTATGGAGTCAGTGTTCCGCTTTGGTGCTGAAGTTCGCAGCGGTGATGAACCCCGTGAAGCCCAATTGCGTTTAATCCGTGACGGTGAAGCCGTATCTCTGGAGAAGACGGAGACAGCAGACGTTCCGGTAAGCAGCACGGAGGCAGAAAATGAGCAGTTCAGTGAAGATTCCGCAGAACGCGGGGAGGATGACGAGGAATGATTGAACGTGGAAAGTTTCGATCGCTGACATTGATTAACTGGAACGGTTTTTTTGCCCGTACCTTTGATCTCGATAATATGGTAACCACGTTATCCGGCGGTAATGGTGCAGGTAAATCCACCACTATGGCAGCATTTGTGACCGCGTTAATTCCGGACCTGACCCTGCTGCACTTCCGTAATACCACCGAAGCGGGGGCCACCAGTGGCTCCCGTGATAAAGGCCTGCACGGAAAACTGCGGGCCGGTGTCTGCTATTCCATCCTGGATGTGAGCAACTCACGCGGGCAGCGGGTCATTGCCGGCGTGCGCCTGCAGCAGGTGACCGGTCGTGATAAGAAAGTCGATATCCGGCCTTTCAGCCTGCACGATGTGCCGCCAGAGTTAAACCCGACAGAGTTGCTGACCGAGGTGGTTAACTCACGCCAGGCAAAAGTATTGTCGCTGAACGAAGTGAAAGAGCGCCTGGAATTGCAGGAAGAGATCACCTTCCGTCAGTATAACTCGGTGACCGACTATCACAGCATGATGTTCGAGCAAGGTATCGTTGCCCGCCGTCTGCGCACCCAGGGTGACCGCAGTAAATTCTATCGTCTGCTTGAAGCCTCGTTATATGGCGGTATTTCCAGTGCCATCACCCGCTCACTACGTGATTATCTGTTACCTGAAAACGGTGGTGTGCGTAAGGCTTTCCAGGACATGGAAGCCGCATTACGTGAAAACAGGATGACGCTCGAAGCTATACGGGTGACTCAGTCTGATCGTAATTTGTTTAAACACCTGATCACTGAAGCGACCGATTATGTGGCCGCCGATTATATGCGTCATGCCAATGAGCGACGTACCCATCTCGATGGTGCGCTGTTACTGCGTAATGAGTTATTTACCGGCCGTCAGGAACTGGCAAGCGGGCAGTACCGTCATGTGGAAATGGCGCGTGAACTTGCCGAACTGTCCGGCTCAGAGAAAGAATCTGAAGCGGAATATCAGGCCGCCAGTGATCATCTCAACCTGGTTCAGACGGCTGTTCGTCAGCAGGAAAAGATCACGCGCTATGAAGGCGAACTGGAGGAACTCAGTTATCGCCTGGAAGAACAGCAGGAAGTGGTGGCTGAAGCCGAAGAGATCCATGAAGATAACCAGCAGCGCGCAGAAGATGCTGAACTGGAAGTGGATGAGCTGAAGAGCCAGTTAGCGGATTTCCAGCAGGCCCTGGATGTTCAGCAAACCCGTGCGATCCAGTACCAGCAAGCCATTCAGGCATTGCAGCGTGCCCGTGAGCTGTGCGGAATTTCCGATCTTTCCCTGGAGAATGCCGAAGAGTGGCAGCAGCGCTTCAGCGCCAGAGAAGAAGAAGCGACAGAGCTGTTACTGACGCTGGAACAGAAACTGAGTGTTGCTGATGCGGCGCATAGTCAGTTCGAGCAGGCACTGGCACTGGTCAATCAAATTGCCGGCCCGGTCGGGCGTCATGAAGCCTGGCAAACCGGTCGTGAAATCATTCGCGACGCCGCGAATCAGCGCCATTATGCCGATGAATTATCTTCCCTGCGGTTACGCCTTTCTGAACTGGAGCAACGTTTACGCGAACAGCATGACGCGGAGCGTTTACTGGCTGAATTTTGTAAAAGTCAGGGGCGTCAGTACGATGCCGATGCTCTGGAAGGCCTGCACCGCGAACTGGAAGCGCAGATTGAATCTCTGTCCGACCGGGTGGCTGACGCCGGAGAACACCGTCTGACCTTGCGTCAGACGCTGAGCCAGATCCGTGAAAAGATCACGTTACTGACCAGCAAAGCACCACACTGGCTGGCCGCTCAGGAAATTCTGACTCAGCTCAGCGAGCAGACCGGCCAGGCGCTGACCAGCAGTCAGCAGGTGACCGGTTACATGCAGCAACTGCTGGAGAAAGAGCGTGAAACGACGGTCGAACGTGATGCCATTGCTGCCCGTAAGCGTGACGCGGAACAACAAATTGAGCGCCTTAGCCAGCCAGGCGGTGCAGAAGATGCCCGACTGACACAGCTGGCTGAACGTTTCGGCGGTGTGTTGCTTTCTGAAATCTATGACGATGTTACCCTGGATGATGCGCCGTACTTTTCGGCACTCTACGGGCCATCCCGTCATGCGATTGTCGTCCCTGATCTCTCGCTGATCCAGGAACAACTGGACGGACTCGAAGATTGTCCGGAAGATTTGTACCTTATCGAAGGGGATCCGCAATCATTTGATGACAGTGTCTTCAGCGCGGATGAGCTTGACGGCGCTGTCATTGTGAAAGTGGCCGACCGTCAATGGCGTTATTCCCGTTTCCCGAAAGTTCCGCTTTTTGGCCGGGCTGCGCGCGAAAATCAGCTGGAACTATTGTACAACGAGCGGGATAAGCTGGCTGAAACCTATGCAACGTTGTCGTTTGATGTTCAGAAAACTCAGCGGTTACATCAGTCGTTCAGCCGCTTTATCGGCAGCCATCTGGCCATTGCCTTTGAGCAGGATCCGGAACAGCAGATCCGCGAACTGAATGCACGTCGTCTGGATGTTGAACGCGCACTGAGTCAGCATGAAAGTGAGACGGTTCAGCAGCGTCAGCAGTATGAATCGGCGAAAGACGGGGTGGCAAAACTTAACCGGCTTCTTCCGCGGGTCAGCCTGTTGATGGACGAAACGCTGGCAGATCGTTATGAAGAGATCCGCGAGCAGGTGGAAGAAGCGCAGGAAGCTTCCCGGTTCCTGCATCAGCACGGTGTACGGATTAACAAACTTGAGTCAATGTTATCGGTGCTGCAAAACGATCCGCAGCAGCACGAACAACTGCAGGCCGATTATCAGACCGCACAACGAAAGCAGCGTGAATACAGTCAGCAGTCGTTCGCACTGACCGAAGTTATTCAGCGCCGCGCTCACTTTAGCTACTCTGATTCCGGCAGCATGGTGGACGGCAACAGTGATCTGAGTAATAAACTGCGTAAGCAACTGGAACAGGCAGAAGGTGAACGAGCGCATGCCCGCGAAAGGCTGCGTGAGCATCAGGCGATGCTGACCCAATATACTCAGGTGCTGGCATCGCTCAAAAGTTCTTACGAAGCGAAACAGGACATGCTGAAAGAGCTGCACCTTGAAATGCAGGCGATCGGTGTGACTGCAGATGTACGTGCAGAAGAACGGGCAAAATCACGCCGTGATGAGCTTTATGAGTCACTGAGCCGTAACCGCACCCGCAGTAATCAGCTTGAAAAGCAGATTTCTTTCTGTGAAGCAGAGATGGATGCACTGCAGAAGCGCCTGCGTAAACTTGAGCGGGATTATGCTCAGCAGCGTGAACAGGTCGTACGAGCGAAGGCCGGATGGTGCACTGTGATGCGTCTGGTGAAGGATAACGGTATCGAGCGCCGCCTGCATCGCCGAGAACTGGCCTATCTGGGCGGTGATGAATTACGTTCTATGTCGGATAAGGCGCTGGGGGCGTTACGTCTGGCGGTAGCGGATAATGAACATCTGCGCGATGTACTGAGGTTATCTGAAGATCCGAAATACCCTGAACGTAAGATCCGTTTCTTTATCGCGGTTTACCAGCATCTGCGTGAGCGTATCCGACAGGATATCATCCGTACCGATGACCCGGTGGAAGCCATTGAGCAGATGGAAATTGAACTGAACCGTCTGACAGAAGAACTGACAGCCCGTGAGAAGCATCTGGCGATCAGCTCACGGAGTGCGGCAAATATTCTGCGTAAAACCATCCAGCGTGAGCAGAACCGTATCCGTCAGCTCAACCAGGGGCTACAGGGCGTCAGTTTTGGTCAGGTCAACAGTGTGCGCCTGAACGTGAATGTGCGTGAAGCTCACTCCGTATTACTGGAAACGCTGGCGAATGATCATGAACAGCACCAGGATTTGTTTAACAGCCAGCGTCTGACTTTCTCAGAAGCACTGGCCAAACTGTATCAGCGTCTGAACCCGCAGATTGATATGGGACAACGGACACCGCAGGTGATTGGTGAAGAACTGTTGGATTACCGTAACTATCTGGAAATGGAAGTTGAGGTGAACCGTGGATCAGATGGCTGGCTACGTGCAGAAAGCGGTGCGCTGTCCACCGGGGAAGCTATCGGTACCGGGATGTCCATCCTGGTAATGGTGGTGCAGAGCTGGGAAGAAGAGTCCCGTCGTCTGCGTGGTAAGGATATTTCCCCTTGCCGCTTGCTGTTCCTGGATGAAGCAGCCCGACTGGATGGCCGCTCGATAGCTACTCTGTTCGAGCTGTGCGAACGTCTGGATATGCAGCTGGTGATCGCCGCACCGGAAAATATCAGTCCGGAGAAAGGCACCACGTATAAACTGGTTCGTAAAGTGGTGAATAACACCGAGCACGTTCATGTTGTCGGCTTGCGGGGATTTGTTCCCGAGCCTTCCGTAAGTGCATCATCGGGCGACCCGGGACCTCAACACTGAGTATCGAAAGTCCGGTAAATAAATGACATAAAACGGTATTTGTTTTTCAGCAAATACCGTTTTATTGTTTTAGTGCTGCTTATTCGTGTAAAGAAGAAAAATCCGGGCTAATGTAATTATTACGATAAGACATAAGGGGGCAGGGATGTTGAATAATGGTCTTAAATTACGGCCTGTAACGATATTGTGTGGTTTTTCACTGATGCTGGCACCGGTAACATCGCTGTTTGCTGCGCAGACACTTTCCGGCCATCCGGTGCATACGTCCGGTGAACATTCCGCACCGGTGCGACACAATTTTCATGCGGTCATCGCGGCGTTACCTGCCGGCGTTCATCTTTATTATTCATCCACATTAGCCTCTCTTTATCAGGCCCGGCATATGCAGCCGATGTGGCAGGATCCGGTAGCGGTAGAAAAATTTCAGCAGCAGCTTGCTGAAGTTGCCTTATCCGGTGTTCAGCCACAGTTCGGTCAGTGGGTCAGCTGGCTTTCACGCAGTGATATCACCGGTATGGAACGTGATGTCCTGTTATCAGATGCGATGCTGGGATATTTGCAGTTTGCTGCCGGCGCCCCGGTGAAAGGGGAAAGCTGGCTTTACGGGGATACACCTTATAGTCTCTCATTACCGCCATCCGGTGATATTGCCCGCTGGCAAACCTCTATAACCACCCGTAATGAGCGGGTGTTTATCGATTCTCTGATGCCTCGTCATCCTGAGTATCTGCCGATGCAGGCAGCACTGAAAAAGTTATTGTCAGAAAATCAGCAATGGCCGTATCTGACCAATCGTATTTCTATCAGACCGGGTGAAAGCAGTCCGGAGATCCCGACACTACGCACGATTTTAATCCGTAGTGGTATGCTCAGTGCGAATGCGCCGGTGTCGGCCCCGGTACATCCGTCGGCGGATACGCCTGCTCAGCAGCAACCGGTAGCGTCGACGACATCGGCAGGCAGTCAAAGTGCCTTACTGCCGGGTAAAACCCTTGCGGGCACGCCGCCTGCACAGGCTAATTCCCCGGCGGACACGGGGACCACGTCATCTGCACTGACAACGGCGGTGAACCCGGAGGATGTTTACAGTCCTGAGCTGGTGGATGCGGTGAAACGTTTCCAGCAGTGGCAGGGCCTGGCATCCGATGGTGTCATCGGGCCCAGGACCCGTGAATGGTTAAACGTCACGCCACGGATGCGTGCGGGTTTACTGGCATTAAATATCCAGCGTCTGAGACTCCTGCCTGATGATATGCACAATGGCATCATGGTGAACATCCCTAATTTTTCCATGACTTACTATGAGGATGGAAAAACGATCCTCAGTTCACGGGTGATCGTCGGACGTCCGGATAAAAAAACGCCATTGATGCGCAGCGCACTGAATGATGTTGTGCTGAATCCGCCATGGAATGTACCGACCAGTCTGGTCCGGGGCGATATTGTCCCGAAAGCCAAGAGTGATCCGGATTATCTGATGAAACATGGCTTCACATTATTATCCGGCTGGAGTGCAGATGCTCAGGTGATTAATCCGGCCAGCATTAACTGGGCAACGGTGGATCCGGCGACATTCCCTTACCGGGTACGTCAGGCGCCGGGACCACAGAATGCTCTCGGCCGTTATAAATTCAATATGCCAAGTTCTGATGCCATCTATTTACATGACACACCGAATCATATGCTGTTCCAGCGTGATATCAGGGCGCTTAGCTCCGGTTGTGTTCGTATTAATAAGGCGGCTGAACTGGCAGGGATCCTGCTGAAAAATGTGGGCTGGGACAGCAGCCGGATAGCCAGTGCCCTGCAGGAGGGAAATAGCCGCTATCTGGCTATCCGTCATCGTATTCCGGTCAATCTGTATTATCTGACGGCCTGGGTGGGTGAAGACGGGCAGCCGCGATTCCGCACTGATATCTATAATTACGATAATCTGGTTCGCCAGGGACAAAGCAGTATCGGCCCGGCAGAGAAATTGATCCTTTAACCTGAGAAAGAAAGCGCAGTCATCCTCTGCCAGCCAGCAGGATGACAGTTTCCTTCTTTATCTGCGGGCTGGCGTTGATATTCAAAAGGTCTGTATTGACGTGACTGAGACATCTGGTTAATGTGCCACCGTCTGTTTATTGTCCCGCTGTCACTCAGGTTATAGATCACCATGGATAAATTTGATCCCCAACGCAGAAAAATTCTATTGTCGGGTTGTGCCGTCGCCGGGTTGGCGTTACTGCCTGGCCTGGCAGAAGCATCATTATCGGCAACCCGCCCCCGTATACTCACGCTGAGTAATATGCATACCGGTGAAACGCTGAAAACCGAGTTTTTCAATGGTGAAACCTATAATCAGAGCGAACTGACCCGCCTGAATCATTTTTTCCGTGATTATCGGGCGAATAAGGTAAAGGATATTGATCCGCATTTATTTGACCAGCTCTACCGGTTACAGGTTATGCTGGGCACCCGGAAACCGGTTCAGCTGATCTCCGGCTACCGATCGCTGGCGACCAATAACAAATTACGTGCGTCCGGTAGCGGAGTGGCAAAACACAGTTACCATACGCTGGGCCAGGCAATGGACTTTCATATTGAAGGTGTGCAGCTGGCGATGGTACGTTCTGCAGCCCTGAAAATGCGTGCCGGTGGGGTAGGCTACTATCCGAAAAGTAATTTTGTTCATATCGATACCGGGCCGGTCAGACACTGGCAGTAACCGGTGTCTCAGAAAAAGAGGTTCAGGTATTGAGTCAGTTGAATTACACCCTTATTCCCGTCACGGCGTTTTCCCAGAATTGTTCCGTCGTCTGGTGTGGAGAACAGGGGAATACTGCACTTATCGATCCCGGCGGGGATGCCGAAGTGATAAAAAAGGCCCTCAGCGATCTGCAACGCACTCCGGAAAAAATTCTGCTGACCCACGGTCATCTTGATCATGTCGGGGCTGCCGCCGAACTGGCCGTATTTTACGGCATTCCGGTTATCGGCCCTCAGTTACGGGATAAATTTCTGCTGGATGCTTTACCACAGCAGAGTCAGATGTTTGGTTTCCCTTATTGCGCGCCTTTGCAGCCCGACCAGTGGCTGGAGGAAGGAGAAACGCTCTCTTTAGGGCAGGTTACCTTTGATATATTACATTGTCCCGGTCATACCCCCGGACATATCGTCTTCCTCGACCGGAAAAATAAACTGTTATTTTCCGGAGATGTGATTTTCAAAGGCGGGGTGGGCCGAAGTGATTTTCCACAGGGCGATCATCAGCAGTTAATGACTTCGATAGGAGAAAAACTTTTACCCTTAGGGGATAACATTACTTTTATCCCCGGGCATGGGCCGTCATCCACGCTGGGGATAGAACGTATCACTAATCCGTTTTTACAGTGAATTCCCGCGCCAGCGCTGACTGTTTCGGAAAATGCCCCACAAAAAAGCCATCCGTCGGGATGGCTTTTTTCATGCACAGAGATCAATTACAACACGGCGATAATTGATTCACAGAGTACGGACATATTATCAGGCGTCATTCCGGCAATATTGATGCGACCTGAGTCAACGGCATAGATAGCATAGTCATTGCGCAGGCGGTGTACCTGTTCAGTGGTCAGTCCGCTATAAGAGAACATACCACTTTGCTGATGAATAAACCCGAAGTCCTTACTCGCGCCTTTCTCTGTCAGGGTATTCACAAACAGCTGACGCATACGCTGAATACGCTGACGCATGTCCGATAATTCCTGTTCCCACAGTGTTCTCAGGGTATCGTCACCCAGGATCGTCGCGACCACCGCCGCACCGTGTGACGGCGGGTTAGAATAGTTTGCACGAATTGCAAACTTCACCTGGCTGAATGCGGCAGTAGCGATATCTGCATTTTCTGCCACCAGCGTGAAAGCACCTACACGTTCGTTATACAGTCCGAAGTTTTTGGAATAGGAACTGCACACCATAAGCTCTTTGTGCTGCCTGGCAAAGATACGCAGCCCCTCAGCATCTTCATCCAGTCCGCGTCCGAACCCCTGATAGGCAAAATCGAATAAAGGTAACCAGCCACGGGAAACAGACAGATCTGCCAGCTGCTGCCATTGCTCCGGCGTCGGGTCAATCCCGGTAGGGTTATGACAGCATCCGTGGAACAGGACGACATCGCCGGCAACGGCCTGTTCCAGAGAATTCAGCATGGCCGGGAAGTCCAGCTGGTGGGTTGCCGCGTCATAGTAATCATAATGACAGACTTCCAGCCCGCTGGCAGTGAAAATACTTTTGTGGTTTGGCCAGCTTGGGTTGCTTACCCAGATACGTTTAACGTTAGTCTGGCGGGTCAGGAAGTCAGCCGCCACGCGCAGTGCTCCGGTGCCTCCCGGTGTCTGCGCCGTGCAGGCACGCTTTTCGGTGATAATCGGGTTCTCTTTGCCGAACAACAGCTCCTGAGTCAGTCGGGCAAATTCCGGATAGCCATCAATACTGAGATAGCTTTTCGTCGTTTCATTTTCCAGCAGGAATTGCTCAGCTTTTTTTACACTGGTCAGAATAGTGGTTTTGCTGGTCTCATCTTTATAAACACCGATACCCAGATTAATTTTGTCAGGCCGGTTATCCGCCCGGAAAAGATCGGCCAGTCCCAGAATAGGGTCGGCAGGTGCAGCAGAAATTGATTCAAACATGAGTGAGATCCGATTGATAAATATAAACGTTTGCGCGTAAATCCAAGGTTATCCCGATAGACGGAAATTGCCAACAGTTGTTTGGGAATTTTATCCGCGGGGGATCAAAGTTTTACAATGAGCCGGGCTCAGAAATCGCAGGGGAGTTGCGGACGGATCAAACGGGGGAGAATAACAGGGGCTAAAAAAAGAAAACGGGGTCAGAAGACCCCGTTTCAGGACTAAACCGGCATGGATTAGAACTGGTAAACCAGACCTACAGCAGCGATGTTGTCAGTCGCCAGACCCAGTTTGTTGTTGTCATTCAGCTGGTTGATTTTGTAATCAACATAGGTAGACATGTTTTTGTTGAAGTAGTAAGTCGCACCCACTTCAATGTATTTAACCAGGTCGACATCGCCAAGGTTCCCGATGTCTTTACCTTTAGTCTGGACGTATGCCAGAGAAGGACGCAGACCGAAATCGAACTGATACTGAGCAACCAGCTCAATATCCTGAGTTTTGTCAGCGAAACCGGAGACTGAATTACCGTTAATTGTACCTGAGACAGGTGTTGCGTTCAGGCCTTCAGCATAGGTTGCTGCCAGGTAAACGTTGTTTGCATCATACTTCAGGCCGGTCGCCCACACCTGAGCGCGGTCGCCTTTACCCAGAGCGGCTGCATTTTGCTTAGCGGTACGGTCCTGAGAAGAGAATGCACCTGTTACTGCTACGCCGATTGGAGAGGTATAGCTGGTAGAGATACCGTAGCCGTCACCGTTAGCACGCTGAACTTCTGAACGGTCGTTTTTGCCCTGGTACTGAACGGCGAAATCCCAGCCATCAACCAGACCAAAGAAGTTGGTGTTACGGTAGGTCGCAACACCGGTAGCACGACCGGTCATGGTGTCGGTGTAACCGAAATCACCACCGAATTCTGGCAGCATATCGGTCCAGCCCAGAACGTCGTATGCGACAGCGTAGTTACGACCGTAGTCGAATGAACCATACTGACCTGCTTTCAGACCGGCAAAGCCCAGACGGGTATGAACACCGGTATTCGCGTCACTACCTTCTGAGTTATTTGCTGGCAGGGCGTATTCCCACTGGCCATAACCGGTCAGCCAGTTGTTGATCTGACTTTCACCTTTGAAACCCAGGCGGGCATAAGATTGGTCGCCATCGTTACCGGTATCTTTTGAAAAGTAGTGCACTCCGTCGACTTTACCGTACAGATCCACCGTGTTGCCGTCTTTATTATAAATTTCTGCGGCATTAGCTGCGCCTGCAACTAACAGAGCCGGGATCATAACTGCTAAAATGTTGCGCTTCATCATTTATTACCCTCGTTGGAGTTTATTAGAGACTACTCTCACTTCTGTCAATAATTCTTTACGAAACCATTGATGAAGTTTGGTGTCCTTATGTGTCTGAGGCATCTTTCCATTCATACGGTGCTATTTCTAGCGCGAATATGCTACAAAACCATAGTTCTGGTTTCAAATAGAAAATATGTGTTTCTGAATGTAAAAAACGGGGAACTTTATGAGATGAATCAATATTTCATAAAGTAATAAAGCCGGCATTTGCCGGCTTTATTATCTATATGAAATTGTTATTGATTAATTGACATTTAGAAATTGGCGTTACGTGGAGTCCGCGGGAAAGGGATAACATCTCTTACATTTTGTACACCGGTGACATAGGCGATTAAACGTTCGAAGCCTAAACCAAATCCTGAATGCGGAACCGTACCGTAGCGACGCAGATCGCGATACCACCAGTAATCTTCTTTATTCAGCCCCATTTCTTCCAGACGAGTATCGAAGACATCCAGACGCTCCTCACGTTGTGAACCACCGATGATTTCACCAATGCCTGGCGCCAGGACATCCATTGCCGCCACGGTTTTTCCGTCATCGTTCAGACGCATATAAAAGGCTTTGATGTCTTTCGGATAGTTTTTCACGACCACTGGCGCACAGAAATGTTTTTCTGCCAGGAAGCGTTCATGTTCGGATGAAAGATCGATACCCCAGGAGACAGGGTTTTCGAATTTCTGACCGCTCTTTAACAGAATATCGATAGCATCGGTATAATCAATTTGTGCAAAATCGGCTGAAACAAACTTCTCCAGTCGCTCGATAGCTTCTTTATCGACACGTTCTGCAAAGAAAGCCATATCGTCAGCACGTTCTGCAAGGACGGCTTTAAAAGCATATTTCAGCATGGCTTCTGCCAGGCCTGCGGCATCATCCAGAGAAGCAAAGGCAATTTCCGGTTCGATCATCCAGAACTCAGCCAGGTGACGGCTGGTATTTGAGTTTTCTGCACGGAACGTCGGGCCGAAAGTATAAATTTTTGACAGAGCACAGGCATAGGTTTCGCCGTTCAGCTGACCGGAGACTGTCAGGAAAGATTCTTTACCAAAGAAATCTTCACTAAAATCCACCTGGCCTTTATCGGTACGTGGCAGGTTTTCAAGGTCCAGCGTCGACACGCGGAACATTTCACCGGCACCTTCAGTATCCGAAGCGGTGATCAGCGGCGTTGATACCCAGAAGTATCCCTGCTCGTGAAAGAAACGATGGATAGCCTGTGCCAGGGTATGACGTACACGGGCGACCGCACCGATCAGATTGGTACGCGGGCGAAGGTGCGCCACTTCACGGAGATATTCGATGCTGTGACGTTTTGCTGCCATCGGATAGCTGTCCGGATCTTCCACCCACCCGGTGACTTCAATGGCAGTGGCAACAATTTCAAAGGCCTGCCCCTGTCCCGGGGATTCCACGACTTTACCGGTGACAATGACAGAACAGCCGGTGGTCAGGTGTAATACTTCGTCCTGATAATTATTAAGCGAATTATTAACAACAGCCTGAACAGGATTAAAGCAGGAACCGTCATAAATGGCGATAAAAGAAAGACCGGCTTTGGAATCTCTACGGGTACGGACCCAACCGCGTACTGTGACTTCACTGTCAACAGCAACCCGGCCTTGCAGTACGTCCACTACAGGCACTACGCTCATAATTATCTCTCTATTCAATAATGTTTATAAATGCCCCTGGCGGGGATGACGGATATGTTACTTGTGAGTTCACAGGAAACAAGAAAAATTACGCTCAGCTATCAGATTTCATGGCGAAGGAAGGAGAGAGTTCGTTCGCCCGGGGTTATCATTAGCTGGCCTGTCTGACCGGGGGGAGCTCAAAGGCTTTCTGAAGCGCTTTGACAAATGATGGGTCATGGCAAATCGTTTTGCCCGGACTGTCTGATAATTTAGCCACCGGTTTACCGTTACAGCTTAACAGCTTAATCACGATATTAAGCGGTGATACGCCCCGGATGTCACAGGTCAGACGGGTTCCAATACCGAAGGCGACCCTGACTTTGGGATCGAAATACCGGTAAAGTGCCAGCGCTTTATCCAGGGTTAAGTTATCAGAGAACACCAGAGTTTTGGTTTGCGGGTCAATTCCCAGTTTTCTGTAATGGGCGATCACTTTTTCACCCCATTCGACCGGTTCACCTGAATCGTGACGGAGACCCTGATAGCGGCTGGCAAAATTCAGGTCGAAATCGCGCAGGAAGGCATCCGTAGTAATACAATCCGTCAATGCAATACCCAGCTGGTCAGGGTATTCCTCCAGCCAGGCCTGTAAAGCGACCCGCTGGCTAATGGCTAGCTCGGGGCTGATCTGCTGATGGGCCTGGAACCATTCGTGTGCCTGTGTACCGACCGGAGAAATATTCAGGCGCCTGGCGAGATCATAGTTACTGGTCCCTGAAAGCCAGGGGACTTCCTGCTGAAGGGTTTCCACGACCGCGTGCTGAACCTGACGCGAATAGCGCCGGCGCGTACCAAAATCCATCAGTCTGAAGCGTGAGGTATCGATACCGGCCGAGGCCCGACGGAAGGCACTGAGTTTTTCGTCCAGAGTGCTCAGGGCCTGATCCACGCCAATGAACGGTGTTTTATCCCGGTGTACAAGCTCGCTTATCATTGCCAGCAACGGGATTTCCCAAAGAATGACTTCAACCCAGGGGCCGCTTAAGGTAATGCTGAGTTTGCCGTGCTGGTTACGGACATCCACCTGCTCAGGTTTGAAGCGGAAGGTTTTCAGCCATTGCAGATAGTCTGCAGTAAAGAAGGGTAAACCGGCCAGGTAGAGATATTCAGTTTCACTGAGCGCCAGTGATTGCATCTGCTCTATCTGCTGACGTAACTCGCCGGCGTAATGGCCTGGCACGTCGTCCCCGCGACAACGAAACCCGGCAGTGACCGAGACATCACGGTAATGGTGGTAAACCGCTTGCTGCATATGCAGTTTATACGCATCCGTATCCAGCAATGAAGTGATTATCGGCGGATCATGTCGTTTCATGGTGCGTACCTGCATCCTAAGTCTGCGGCGCCAGGCCTGGTCAGAGAGTGTTAAGAATATTAAACAACGATCCCAGTATAACGTTATCTGATGAAAAGTGAATCAGAACACAGTGATCCTTCTCCTGCCGGTCGGGACCCGAACGGACTCAGTGGTCAATAAATGCAGAGAATTTACCTGCAAGCGCTTTGTATCTGGAAACGGCCCGCTAAGAAGCATAAACTCGGGATGAATAAATTCTTTGATGACGATGACCGGGAAAAATTTATGACAGATCAACCACAAATTAAATATCGCCACGATTATAGCGCGCCGGATTTCACTATCACCGATATTGATCTCTCATTTATTCTCGATGAGCAACAGACCCGCGTAACGGCTGTCAGCCAGGTGAAACGTCTGAATGAGCAGGCGACTGACCTGGTCCTGCAAGGGGAATCTCTGACGCTGGACAGCCTGGAAATCGACGGACAAGCGTGGAAAGACTACAGCATTGATGAAGGTTTATTGACGGTACGGGGCGTCCCGGCAGAATTTACCTTACAGATAGTGAATACTATTCACCCGGATCAAAATACGGCACTGGAAGGACTGTATAAATCCGGTGAGGCGTTATGTACTCAGTGTGAAGCCGAAGGTTTCCACCATATCACCTGGTATACTGACCGTCCGGATGTACTGGCGCGTTTCACTACGACTATTGAAGCCGATAAGAAGAAATATCCGTATTTACTATCAAACGGTAACCGTGTTGCTTCAGGTGACAGCGAAAATGGCCGTCACTGGGTGAAATGGCAGGACCCGTTCCCAAAACCTTGTTATCTGTTTGCGCTGGTGGCGGGTGAGTTTGATGTCTTACGCGACACCTTCACCACGCGTTCAGGCCGTGATGTCGCTTTAGAAATCTTTGTGGATCAGGGCAACCTCGACAGGGCTGACTGG
Source organism: Tatumella sp. UCD-D_suzukii (assembly GCF_000611875.2). Classification (NCBI taxonomy): domain Bacteria; kingdom Pseudomonadati; phylum Pseudomonadota; class Gammaproteobacteria; order Enterobacterales; family Erwiniaceae; genus Tatumella; species Tatumella sp. UCD-D_suzukii. The sequence continues at coordinate 38,857 of NZ_JFJX01000053.1, read as the reverse complement.
GCGATGACTTCGCTGAAGCAAAGTATGAAGTGGGATGAAGAGCGATTTGACCTCGAATACGATCTGGATATTTTCATGATTGTTGCCGTCGACTTCTTCAATATGGGCGCGATGGAGAATAAAGGTCTGAATATCTTTAACTCCAAATACGTACTCGCTAAAGCCGAAACGGCTACCGATAAAGATTATCTCGGTATTGAAGCTGTCATTGGTCACGAATATTTCCATAACTGGACCGGTAACCGTGTGACTTGCCGTGACTGGTTCCAGTTAAGTCTGAAAGAAGGCCTGACCGTCTTCCGTGATCAGGAATTCAGCTCTGATCTGGGATCGCGTCCGGTGAACCGTATTGAAAATGTCAGAGTGATGCGCGGTGCTCAGTTCGCGGAAGATGCCAGCCCGATGGCTCATCCGATCCGCCCGGATCAGGTGATGGAAATGAATAATTTCTATACCCTGACCGTCTACGAAAAGGGATCGGAAGTGATCCGCATGATGCACACTTTGCTGGGCGAAGAAAAATTCCAGAAAGGCATCAAACTCTATTTTCAGCGTCATGACGGTAGCGCCGCCACCTGTGATGACTTTGTGCAGGCGATGGAAGATGCTTCCGGTGTCAGTCTGACACAATTCCGCCGCTGGTATAGTCAGTCCGGTACTCCGGTACTGACCGTCAGCGATGAATACGATGCGCAGCATGACGTCTATAAATTGCATGTCAGGCAGCACACACCGGCCACAGCGGATCAGAAAGAAAAGCTGCCTTTGCATATTCCGCTGGATATTGAGCTTTATGACGCTGAAGGTAATATTATTCCGCTGCAGTACCAGGGCAAGCCAGTGTCATCCGTGCTGGATGTGACCGAAAGTGAGCAGACGTTTATCTTTGATAACGTCAGCGCCCGGCCGGTCCCTTCGTTACTGAGGGAATTTTCAGCCCCGGTTAAACTGGATTATCAGTGGAGTGATGCCCAGCTGACGTTCCTGATGCGTCATGCACGAAATGACTTTTCACGCTGGGATGCGGCACAAAGCCTGCTGTCCACCTATGTGAAACTGAATGTCTTACGTTTCAGTCAGAAGCAGCCGCTTTCTTTGCCACAACATGTCGCAGAAGCTTTCCGCGCAGTGCTGGCCGATAAAGGGGGGGACCCGGCGCTGACGGCGCTGATCCTGAGCCTGCCTTCTGAAAATGAGATGGCGGAATGGTTTGAACTCATTGATCCGGCAGCGATTGCCTCGGTCCGGACAGCGATTATCAGAACGCTGGCGAAAGAACTGCAATCAGAGTTTCTGGAAAATTACCATGGAAACCAATGCGGTGAGTATCGGGTGGTCCAGGAAGATATCGGTAAGCGTGCGCTAAAAAATGTTTGTCTGAGTTATCTGGCCTTTGGTCAGCCGGAGGAGGCTGACACTCTGGTGCGCCAGCAGTATCAGCAGGCTAATAATATGACAGATGCACTGGCTGCATTGAATGCGGCAGTGAGTGCACAGTTACCGTGTGCCGATGAACTGTTGGGACAGTGGGACGAGCGCTGGCACCAGGATGGCCTGGTGATGGATAAATGGTTTGTTATGCAGGCGACCAGCCCTGCTGCGGATGTACTGGACCGTGTGGAAGGGCTGCTTAACCACCGTTCATTTACCATGACTAACCCGAACCGTGTACGTTCACTGATCGGTGCGTTTGCTTCGGCTAACCCTTCAGCATTTCATGCGACCGATGGTAGCGGATATCGCTTCCTCACCCGTATGCTGAAAGATCTCAATAAACGTAACCCGCAAATTGCGGCACGGCTTATCGAACCCCTGATCCGTCTGAAACGCTATGACGGTCAGCGCCAGCAACTGATGAGAGAAGCGCTTGAAGAGCTGAAAGGTCTGGAGGATCTCTCCCGTGATTTATATGAAAAAATCACTAAGGCGCTGGCAGCATAATCAATGATGAAATGATCCTGAAACCACCTGCACCCCGGGTGGTTTTTTTTCATTCAGCAAATGTTCTGATTTTAGCGTTACTGCGGGTTTTCAGCGGAAATTTACTTTTCCCCGAAAGCTCATTACCATTCCGGCGCAAAATAAGCGCAGGTGATAGCCCTGCGCGCGACCATTGTTTCCAGGAGAGTGCATGTTATATCCAATCATCCGTCCTGCCCTGTTTCAGCTCGATCCCGAACGGGCCCATGAATTGACTATCAGCCAGTTGAAACTTATCCGTGGTACACCGTTTGAACGCCTGGTGCATCAGCGTGTGCCATCGCGTCCGGTCAGTTGTATGGGGTTACAATTCGATAATCCGTTGGGCCTGGCCGCCGGATTAGATAAAAATGGCGAATGTATTGATGCCTTCGGCATGATGGGCTTCGGGTTTGTTGAAGTAGGAACCGTAACGCCGCGTCCGCAAGCCGGTAATGATAAACCCCGTCTTTTTCGTTTAGTCGAAGCCGAAGGGATTATTAACCGGATGGGATTTAATAATCTCGGGGTAGATCATCTGGTAGAGAACGTTAAAAAAGCGCGTTTTAAAGGCATCATTGGTATCAATATTGGTAAGAATAAAGATACCCCGGTAGAGCAGGGCAAAGATGATTATCTGATCTGCATGGAGAAGACATACGCGCATGCCGGCTATATTACGGTAAATATTTCCTCTCCGAATACTCCGGGCTTGCGTACGTTACAGTATGGCGAAGCGCTGGATGAGCTATTATCGGCGATTAAAAATAAACAGCAGGAACTTCAGAAACGGCATCTGAAATATGTCCCGGTGGCGGTGAAGATCGCACCGGATCTGTCGGAAGAAGAATTGATCCAGGTGGCGGACAGTCTGGTCCGACATAATATTGACGGTGTGATTGCCACAAATACGACGCTGGATCGATCGCTGGTGGAAGGGCTGAAACATGCCGGAGAAAGTGGTGGCCTGAGCGGTCGTCCGGTACAACTTAAAAGTACAGAGGTTATTCACCGACTGAACCAGGAATTACAGGGACGACTGCCGATTATTGGTGTCGGTGGTATTGATTCATTAATGGCTGCGAAAGAAAAATTAGCCGCCGGTGCATCGCTTATCCAAATCTATTCCGGGTTTATTTATAAAGGACCAGGTCTGATTAAAGATATCGTGAAGAATATTTAACCAAAAAAAGCGGGTTATTTAGCCAGAGGGGTTTATTTACGCCGCTGGCTCGTTTATATTTTGTTCAGGTCAGGGATGGCCTGCCTGGCGGTTTATTATTCAGTCCTGAAAGAAGGATATTCAGGCAACGGTAAATTTGCCGTAAATTTAAGAGGCAACATCAATGACATTGAAACCTGACGATCGCTGGCACTGGTATTATGATGAAAAGCAGGACAGATTAATGCTGGATTTAACCGAAGGATTGCATTTCCGTTCGCGTTTTTCCAAAAAAATGCTGACTCCTGATGCTTTCGAATCGCAGCAATTTTGTGTTGATGATGCTGCCGGATTTTTTAATTTCGAAGAACGTTGCCGGGACGCGGATTTCAGTCATCAGCAACGGGCGGAACTGGTTCTGAATGCGCTGGTGGCCGGGCGTTTCCTGAAACCGCTGATGCCAAAAAGCTGGCACTTTACCGCCTGTCATGCGGGCTGTGTACCGGAAGCAGGGCAACTGGTGGAGGCACTGTTATCTCAAACCCGGGAACCTGTCCGTTTTCTGGTTGTGGAAGCTGGAAGCAACGCCACACTGTGTGTCCTTGCTCAGACGTCATTGGTACTGGCCGGTAAGACGCTGTTACTGGGTGAAGCGATTAAAATCATGAATGACAGGTTACGTCCCTATGAACCTGTCGGTGCACTCTGCTTCGATCAGGCGGTTTAACGCCGGTTTTCCCCGAGCACGATCGGGCTTTGCGGAATACAACTGCAACTCAGGATCGTATTACCGTCGATGGCCCCTGCATTCAGCGGAGTGACTTCTCCGCTTTCTAATGTCAGTCGGCAACAGCCGCACGACCCCATCCGGCAGGAATAAGGGATCCTTAATCCGGCATTTTCAAGCTGCTCCAGCAAAATCTGCTGATTATTTCCCCGGAATGTTTTGCCCTGACAGGTAATGTCGATCGCCGCTGCGGGCGATCCGCCTGTCGCGGTACTTGTTTCCGGAACAGTGTCGGCATAGAGGCGTGCCGGTTTGCGGGCCAGAACGGCAACGTTATCTCCACAGCGGATAACCCCGCTGTTGCGCGCGATCAAATTCAGGCCAAAATCGATGTCACCGCTGTCATCAGCAGCCTGCCTGAACGTTTTCAGGGTCTTCATCGGCTCTCCGGCCGGGTGAGCCACTCCCCGTTCAGTGCTGACCGTGGTCAGTACACAGCGACTGCAGGGTTTAGCGACATCAAACGTCACCTCGCCGACACGGATGACTGACCATTCATCTTCATCCCAGGCCGGGGCACCGCTAACGACCAGGTTAGGACGGAATTGTTCTATACGGATCCCGGCAGGACAATGATTCTGTAAATCATGGAATGAACGTTCATTAATCAGCAGGAAAGGATAGCCGTCGGCAAATCCCAGCGGAACGTCCGGGGCACGTTTAACGCGACGAGCCGGGTTTTCGCCAATCCAGCGTAACTGGACCGGATGAGGGAAAAACGTACTTAGCCAGCGGTTAATACTTTCCGGGGCAATATAAGCATCAAAGCGCGATCCCCATACTTCGGTCGTTTCTCCGCTGGCGCTGAATTCATCGAACCGGACCAGAGCCTGACTGCCGTCTTTTGCCTGTAAAAAGAGACCTTCAGCCACTATAAGCGGCGTAAAGAGGACCATCTCAGGAAAACGGCGTGCGGTAATAAACGTGCCTTCGGTATCAGTGATCATAAACAACCGATCCCAGGCAAGCCCGGCGGGACGGACCAGCGACTGGGAAACCGCCGTGCCACGCATGGATTTAACCGGATGAATAAATAGCCGCGATAAACTAATCATAGGGGAACCCGTGAGGTAACTTTTCAAAAAGAAGCTAACTTTATGACATAGCGCTGTGATTCGCTATAATGCGCAACTATTTTCAATTAAGCAGACCTAAAAATTATGAATTCTCTTTTTGCCAGTACAGGCCGTGGGCTGGAAGAACTATTAAAAACTGAGCTGGAAACGCTGGGTGCTCAGGATATCCAGCTGGTGCCGGGTGGTGTTCACTATCAGGGCGATGATAAAACGCTTTACCAGAGCCTGATGTGGAGTCGCCTTGCATCGCGGATCCTGCTGCCATTAGGAGAGTTTGGCCTGTGGAGCGATCTCGACTTATACGTCGGGGCCCAGTCGATCCCCTGGACTGAACTGTTTGACAGTCACCAGGGCTTTGTCGTGCATTTCAACGGCACCAATGAGGTTATCCGTAATAGCCAGTTCGGCGCACTGCGGATCAAGGATGCCATTGTCGATAGCTTTACCCGTAAAAATCTTCCGCGCCCGGATGTCAACCGCGATAATCCGGATATCCGTATCCACGCCTGGCTGAACAGAGATAAAGTCAGTATCTCTCTGGATCTGAGCGGAGATGCATTGCATCAGCGTAATTATCGCCAGCAGACGGGGCAGGCGCCCATGAAAGAAAACCTGGCCGCGGCTGTCGTGATGCGTTCAGGCTGGCAGCCAGGCACGCCGATGATCGACCCGATGTGTGGCTCAGGCACACTGCTGATTGAAGCCGCAATGATTGCGGCAGATCGCGCACCTGGCCTCAACCGTGAACACTGGGGTTTCCTTGCCTGGAAAGGGCATAACGATGCTCTGTGGCAGGAAGTGGTGAGCGAAGCCCGTGCGCGCGCTGGTCGGGCGATGCAGGGGAAAAAAGTCCGTTTTTATGGTTATGATAACGACCCGTCCGTGATCCAGCGGGCCCAGGCGAATGCCCGTAAAGCGGGGATGAATGCTTTTATTACATTTAAGCAGCAGGATGTTTTACAGCTGAAAAATACTCTGCCTGAAGAAGAGAAGGGGACGCTGTTAAGCAACCCTCCCTACGGGGAACGTCTGGAAAGCGAACCGGCACTGATAGCCTTGCACAGTCAACTGGGACGTATCGTGAAGAACGAGTTCGGGGGCTGGAAATTATCGCTTTTCAGCGGGTCGCCGGAGCTATTGAGCTGCCTGCAACTTCGCGCGGAACGTCAGTTTAAAGCGAAAAACGGGCCCCTTGACTGTATACAGAAAAACTACCAGCTAATGAGCGGTGCTTCTGCACGCCAGGGCGAGATTGCTGAAGATTATGCCAACCGCCTGCGTAAGAACGTGAAAAAGCTGGATAAATGGGCCAGACAGGAAGGCATTGATTGTTACCGGATTTATGATGCTGATCTGCCGGAATACAATATCGCAGTCGACCGCTATGCCGACCGGGTGGTGATTCAGGAATATGCGCCGCCGAAAACCGTGGATGCACAGAAAGCCAGACAGCGTTTATTCGATGTGATCAGCGCAACATTGCATGTGCTGGATATTCCGGCAAACCGTCTGGTGCTGAAAACCCGTGAACGTCAGCGCGGGAAAAGCCAGTATCAGAAACTTTCTGATAAAGGCGAGTTCTTCGAAGTCAAAGAATATAATGCCCGTTTCCTGGTCAACCTGACGGATTATCTGGATACCGGACTGTTTATTGACCACCGTATTGCACGTCATATGCTGGGTGAAATGAGTCAGGGGAAAGACTTCCTCAACCTGTTCGCCTATACCGGCAGCGCCAGTGTCCATGCGGGGCTGGGCGGTGCCAGGTCAACTACCACGGTGGATATGTCACGGACTTATCTGGAGTGGGCTGAACGCAACCTGCAGCTGAACGGGTTATCCGGGCGGGCACATCGGCTGATACAGTCAGACTGTCTCAGCTGGCTGGAAAATGCGACCGAGACGTTTGACCTGATCTTTATCGATCCGCCGACCTTCTCGAACTCCAAACGTATGGATGAGAGTTTTGATGTTCAGCGCGATCACCCGGAACTGATGCGGTCTCTGAAACGATTGCTGCGTCGCGGGGGCACTATTATGTTTTCTAACAATAAGCGCGGATTCAAAATGGATCATGACGCTCTGTCTGCACTGGGTCTTCAGGCGCAGGAAATTACGCAAAAAACCCTCTCTCAGGATTTTGCCAGAAATAAACATATTCATAACTGCTGGCTGATCACTGGCACGGGTAAGGAATAAATAGTTATGTCTTTAATCAGTATACATAATGCCTGGTTATCGTTCAGTGATGCGCCATTACTGGATAACACTGAGTTACACATCGAAGAAAATGAGCGTGTCTGTCTGGTCGGCCGTAACGGTGCCGGTAAATCCACACTGATGAAGATCATCAACCAGGAAATCGCGCTGGATGATGGCCGTATTGTGTACGAGCAGGATCTGGTGGTTGCCCGTCTGCAACAGGACCCGCCACGTAATATTACCGGTTCAGTCTATGACTTTGTGGCGGAAGGCGTTGCGGATCAGGCGCAATACCTGAAAGCGTACCATGCCATTTCTCATCGGGTCATGGAGGATCCGAGCGAGAAAAATCTTAACGAAATGGCCCGGTTACAATCGCTGCTGGATCACCATAACCTATGGCAGCTGGAAAGCCGGATTAACGATGTTTTACAGAATATCGGTCTGAGCCCGGACACAGAGCTGTCTTCGTTATCCGGCGGATGGTTGCGTAAAGCAGCCCTCGGCCGTGCGCTGGTCAGTAACCCGAAAGTCTTACTGCTGGATGAACCGACCAACCACCTGGATATCGAAACCATTGACTGGCTTGAGACGTTCCTGAAAACCTTCAGTGGCAGTATTGTCTTTATCTCCCATGACCGTTCCTTTATCCGCAATATGGCGACCCGTATTGTGGATCTGGATCGCGGTAAACTGGTTTCCTGGCCCGGAGATTACGATAATTTTGTGCTCGGAAAAGAAGAAGCGTTGCGTGTTGAAGAGCAGCAGAATGCTGAATTCGACCGCAAACTGGCACAGGAAGAAGTCTGGATCCGTCAGGGGATCAAAGCCCGTCGTACCCGTAATGAAGGCCGTGTCCGTGCACTGAAAGCGCTGCGCCGTGAACGTACCGAACGTCGTGAGGTGATGGGTAAAGCGAACATGCAGGTGGAAGAAGCCTCACGTTCCGGGAAAATCGTCTTTGAACTGGAAAACGTCAGCTACCAGGTGGAAGGCCGGTCACTGGTTAACGATTTCTCGGCTCAGGTACAGCGCGGCGACAAAATCGCGCTGATCGGGGCGAACGGTTGCGGTAAAACCACAATGTTACGTCTGATGCTGGGCGATTTAGCTGCAGACAGTGGCCGTGTCCATAGCGGAACCAAGCTGGAAGTGGCTTACTTTGATCAGCACAGGGCAGAGCTGGATCCGGACCGCACGGTTATGGATAACCTGGCAGAAGGTAAGCAGGAAGTGATGGTGAACGGGAAACCTCGCCATGTACTGGGTTACCTGCAGGACTTCCTGTTCCACCCTAAACGTGCGATGACACCGGTCCGCGCGCTCTCCGGAGGAGAGCGTAATCGCCTGTTACTGGCTAAACTGTTCCTGAAACCCAGCAATTTAATGATTCTGGATGAACCGACCAATGACCTGGATGTTGAAACACTGGAATTGCTGGAAGAACTGATCGACGGCTATCAGGGGACCATCCTGCTGGTGAGCCACGACCGTCAGTTTGTGGATAATACAGTAACAGACTGCTGGATTTTTGAAGGTAACGGTGAGATTGGCCGCTTTGTGGGGGGCTATCATGATGCACAGTTACAGCGTGCGGCCTACCTGCAGACCAAAAAAACGGTCAGCCCGAAACCGGCAACCAGCGCAGATAAACCGGTAAAAAATACCGAAAAAAAGGCCGCAAAACCTGCAAAGCTGAGCTATAACCTGGCGCGTGAACTGGAACAGTTACCACAGAAGCTGGAACAGCTGGAAACGCAGATTAGTGAGCTGCAGGCGCAAATGAGCGAGCCTGAGTTCTTCACTCAGCCGCAGGATAAAGTGCGGGCAGCGACAGAACAACTTACGGCCACCGAGCAGGCGCTGGAAGAGGCCTTTGCCCGCTGGGAAACCCTCGAAAATATGAGAAACGGAGCATAACCCCCATGAACATAACCCGGTGTGAGCAGCATAGCGATGCAGGCACATGGGTTCTGTGTCCGCAATGTGACCTGGCCTGCCGCTTGCCTGTCCTGAGCAGGGGCAAGAAAGCGGTGTGTCCACGCTGTCATTCCACATTGTCTATGCGCTGGCCGGACCCTCGTGTCCGGCCGACCGTCTATGGCATCTCTGCACTGTTCATGCTGGTACTGGCGAATTTATTCCCGTTTATCAGTATGCATGTAGCGGGAATAAACAGTGAAATTTCCCTGACCCGGATACCGGATATTATGGTTTCCGATGATTTCAGCGCTCTGGCATTCCTGTTTTTAATGCTGGTACAGGTGATCCCTGCCTGCTGTCTGGTGATCCTTCTTTTGCTGGTCAACAGGATAAAAATGCCGCACAGTTTACGTGTCGTACTGGGGCGGATATTTTTCCACCTGCGGAACTGGGGGATGGCTGAAATCTTTATGGCCGGGGTACTGGTCAGTTTTGTGAAACTGATGGCCTACGGTGAAATTGGCCTGGGGATAAGCTTCTGGCCCTGGTGCCTGTTCTGTATCCTTCAGCTCAGGGCCTTTCAGTGTGTTGATAAGCGGCAACTCTGGCTGCATATCCAGCCGGAGTTGCCGGTCTTTAAAACACCGGTGGCGGGGGTCAGCGGACTGGCTCAGGGGATGCGCGCCTGTCCCTGCTGTACCGCCATCTTACCGGTGGATCAGCGTACCTGTCCGCGGTGCTTCACCCGGGGGGAGGCTCGCAAAAAACAAAGTCTTCAATGGACTATGGCATTATTGATAACGTCGGTGATGCTTTATGTACCGGCTAATATTATGCCTATTATGGTGACCAGTGCGCTGGGGTCGACTTATCCTTCGAATATCATGGCAGGGGTTGTCCTTCTCTGGAGCGATGGCTCTTACCCCGTGGCGCTGGTGATCTTTATCGCCAGCATTATGGTACCGACCCTGAAAATACTGGCAATAGGCTGGCTTAGCTGGAATGCCAGTGGCAGGGGGCGACGGGACAATGAAAAGATGCACCTGGTTTATGATGTTGTCGAACTCGTTGGTCGCTGGTCTATGATTGATGTGTTTGTTATCGCAATTTTATCTTCTCTGGTGCGCATGGGGGGGCTGATGAATATTTACCCTGCTCCGGGTGCATTATTGTTTGCTACCGTTGTTATTTTAACGATGTTTGCCGCACTGACATTTGATCCTCGTTTGTTGTGGGACCGTGAAACCGATAATCGTGTTGAGGAATCTGGTGTTGAAACAGAATAATCACGAAACAGCTCGTATAGAAAATATCAAGAGATGGTCACCGGTATGGATTGTACCCATCGTCACGCTGCTGATTGGCGGATGGATACTCTTTTACCATTTTTCTCACCAGGGGCCGGAAGTCACTCTGATCACCAGCAATGCCGAGGGCATTGTTCCTGGTAAGACAACCATTAAAAGCCGCAGTGTCGATATCGGGATGGTGGAAAGTGCAAAGCTAAGTGATGACCTGAAACAGGTCGTCATCAAAGCCCGTCTGAATAATGGCACGCAGAAAATGCTGCATCAGGACTCGGTCTTCTGGACGGTAAAACCTCAGATTGGCCGTGAAGGTATCACCGGGCTGGGCACCTTACTTTCCGGGTCATACATTGAACTCCAGGCAGGTACCAAAGGTGACGAGCCGGAACAGTATCAGTTGCTCGATGCTCCTCCTCTGGCTCCGCCGGATGCTAAAGGCATCCGTATTACCCTGGACAGCATGAAAGCCGGGCAGCTTAATGCCGGCGATCCGGTGTTGTTCCGTGGATACCGTGTCGGTACTGTGGAAACCAGCAAATTTGATACCGATAAACGCGTGATGAGCTATGAACTGTTCATTCAGGCACCTTATGATCGTCTGGTCACGACCAATGTACGGTTCTGGAAAGACAGCGGTATTGCGGTGGATATGTCCGCTTCCGGCATGCGGGTTGAAATGGGGTCACTGACGACCTTGTTCAGCGGCGGGGTCAGCTTTGAAGTTCCGGATGGGGCAACCCTGGGTGAACCTGCGAAGGATCACGCGGAATATCATCTGTTCGATGACCATAACTCGATTCAGGAGTCTATGTATACGCGTCATACGGATTTCCTGATGTTCTTTAACGAGTCTATTCGCGGTCTGCAGGCGGGGGCACCGGTTGAATTCCGTGGGATCCGTTTGGGTACCGTGGCAAAAGTACCGTATGTCATGCCGGGTCAGTTCGAAAAACTGGGTAATGATTACCGTATCCCTGTGCTTGTGAGGATTGAACCGGATCGTTTTGCGGCCAGTGTCGGTGATAACTTTAATCTGCAGCAGCACCTGCAGGAAGGACGTCAGCACGGATTAAGGGCCAGCCTGAAAACGGCGAATCTGATCACCGGGGCACTGTATGTCGATTTAGACTTCTACAATAATGTGCCGCAGTTTACCGGGCCTGACAAAATCGCGGGTTATGAAGTGATCCCGACGGTCGCAGGGGGGCTGAACCAGTTGCAGCAGAAAGTCATGAGCATTCTGGACAAGGTGGATAAACTTCCACTGACGCCGATGCTGACGGAAGCCACCGGTACACTGAGAGAAAGCCGGAAAACGCTGCGTGAGTTACAAACCACACTGGATAATGTTAATAAAATTACCGGCAGTCCGGCAATGAAAACATTACCTGCAGATATGCAGCAGACATTACGTGATCTTAACCGTAGCCTGAAAGGACTACAGCCAGGTTCACCGGCATACAACAAGCTGGTGGGAGATATGCAACGGCTGGATCAGGTTCTGCAGCAGCTACAGCCTGTGCTGAAAACCTTAAATAACAAAAGTAATGCCTTAGTTTTTGAGGCCTCACCGGGTCATGACCCACAGCCGAAGAGGGCAAAACAGTGAAAAAAGGGTTAGCCATTTGCTTTGCACTGCTGCTCAGTGCCTGTAGCAGCGATGCGGATAAACATTACTATCAGTTACCCGTGGTCAGTCCATCGGCGGGCAGTGAAGTGTCTGTCAGCCCGGTGACGGGAATGGCTCCGCGCTCTCTATGGGTCGAGCCGGTAACTGTCTCAGACTATCTGTCAGGTAACGGAATTGCCTACCAGACCAGTGATGTACAGTATGTCATTGCGGCGAATAATCTTTGGGCCAGTCCGCTGGACCAGCAGTTACAGCAATCGCTGGTCAGCAATCTCAGCCAGCAATTACCGGGCTGGCTGGTCAGTGGTACCATGACGGGAAGTAATGATTACGATACGCTGTCTGTGAATGTCACCGGCTTTCACGGTCGTTATGATGGCAAAGCCGTGATCACTGGGTCATGGATACTGCAGAGTAATAATAAAACGCTCCGTCAGCCGTTTTCTCTTATTCTTTCGCAGGATAAAGACGGTTATGCGGACCTGGTCAGAACCCTGTCCGCAGGCTGGCAAAAGGAAGCCGCGCAGATAGCGCAGAAAATTAACCAGTAATTACCTCTCAGAAAAACGCGATCATAAACCGCACCTGAAAAGCCGGATATCCGGCGAAGTAAGGTGCGGTTTCTTCTACAGAGCGTTAAATCAGATAATTCCGGAGCGCGGGGCAGAGCCGCGTCTTATCAATGATGAGCAAAAAGAAATGCGAATTTCTCGCCATTGCCGTCGTGTTTAGAGATTGACCTTTCAGACCTGAGACGGTAGAAATAAGGGGTGGTTGCACACTTATTAACCACAATTCTTTCTATCCCGTCCCACCTTAATCGACATGAGGGAAAGCAGGTATGAAGAGACAAAAAAGAGACCGCTTAGATCGTGCACATTCACGCGGCTATCAGGCCGGGATCACCGGACGCCCTAAGGAGATCTGTCCTTACCAGACGACAGACACCCGTTCCCACTGGCTCGGAGGATGGCGATTAGCTATGTCCGAGCGTTCGGTATTTGCTTAACCCTGAGGACCTGAGAAAACCAGGGCTTCTGCATACTGGCCGTAGCCCTGGTGAAAACAGTTATTCCGGCAGTATTTTTATTCACTCCTGATCATTCCTTCCTTTTAATACCCGATAGTCATGACAAACTGATGACAGTTTATGCCGGAAATCAGCAGGCTATTATCTGTCAGGCATAACGATGATGATGACAGTCACCGGTCTGCGGATAGCTCAGGGGCAGGCTGACAGGAGTCAGCGGCAAGAGACAAAAAAGGGCCCGCAGGCTAATGCCGATCGTTTAAGACTACTTGATCGATCCAGTGCATGATGTAAAAAGGGTTCATGTTCAACATGGACCCTTTTTAAATGGAACTTTCACAAGCACTGGGCATGATTAACCTTACCGCTCCGGATGAAGTGCAATCCCTTGCCAATCTTCTCCCTCCAGAGCTTATACAGCAGGCATTTTCTCTCACCGATACGGTCACTCTTCGCAAACGAAAATTACCTCTTGAGTCCATGGTCTGGCTGGTCATCGGTATGGCGATATTCAATAATAAACCTCTCTCTCATATCGTTAATCTGATGGATATTGCTGACCGCTCCGGCAGGTCATTCACTGCACCCAGCTCCGTAATCGCCCGCCGTAAAAAACTGGGTGAAGACCCTGTCAGGGTACTCTTTGACCTCACACAACAGCACTGGCACAGGGAATCCCGGCATCCGCTCTGGCACGGCCTGACTCTGAATGCTGTTGATGGCGTTGTCTGGCGAACACCGGACACACCAGAGAATGCCGCGGCTTTTGCGAAAGCAGAAAATCAGTACGGTGAAAAAGGCTATCCTCAGGTTCGCATGGTCTGCCTGATGGAACTGAGCAGCCATCTGCTGCGCGCCAGCGTGATGGATCGTTACGACGTTAATGAGATGCGGTTGGCAGCAGGGCTGATAGGGAAGGTACCGGATAACAGTGTGACGCTGTTCGACAAAGGCTTCTGGTCTGCAGGGTTACTGCATGAATGGCACTGTGCGGGGGAAAACCGTCACTGGCTGCTGCCACTGAAAAAAGGAACACAATATGAGGTGGTACGCAGGCTGGGTAAAAAGGATGAACTGATTATGCTGAAGACCTCCCCTCAGGCGAGAAAGCAGTGGGAAAAACTGCCGGAGACACTCACTGTACGACTCATCAGACGTAAGGTTAACGGTGTTGAACGTCAGGTACTCACCTCGATGAAGGATGCAATGCGTTATCCGGCAGCAGACGTTGCAGAGCTGTATAAGCACCGGTGGGAAATAGAGCTGGGGTATCGGGAAGCAAAGCAGATGTTGTGTGGCGGTCGCTGGACGCTGAGAAGCAAATTACCGGGGATGGTGAGACAGGAGCTCTGGGGAATACTGCTAACCTATAATCTGGTGCGATATCAGATGGTGAAAATGGCGTTCAGCCTGAAAGGTAATTATCTGCCGTATCAGCTAAGCTTCAGCGGTTCGCTGACAGAGATACTCAGGCTGTTAATCGGGTTGCCCTGGTCATCGCCTGGCGCTATACCGGGGCATCTGAAGCACTTTTACAGCAACGCGGCGATGCTGAAGCTTCCCCCGAGTATGAAAGGGAAGTCAGGCCTAAAAAGCCAAAATATCCTTTTAAAAACAATGCCGGTCACCTTAAGTGACCGGCATTAGCCCGCAGGCCCCTTTTCACTGATAAACCTGGTTTATCAGAACGCGCCGGTATCTTTGAACAGACCGACTTTCAGATCGCTGGCGGTATAGATGAGTTTGCCATCGACAAAGACTTCACCATCAGCCACGCCCATCACCAGTTTACGGTTGATGACGCGCTTGAAATGAATTTTATAGGTCACTTTCTTCGCGGTAGGTAATACCTGACCTGTGAACTTAACTTCACCTACACCCAGAGCACGGCCTTTACCTTCGGCACCCAGCCAGCCCAGATAAAATCCGACTAACTGCCACATGGCATCCAGTCCCAGGCAACCCGGCATCACAGGGTCGTTAACAAAATGGCAGGCAAAGAACCATAGGTCCGGAGTAATGTCCAACTCGGCTTCAACGAAACCTTTGTCGTAATTACCGCCTGTTTCAGACATTTTGATGACCCGATCCATCATCAGCATATTACCGGCAGGTAATGGAGGCCCATTCTCGCCAAATAACTCACCGCGTCCGGAGGCAGCAAGATCTTCTTTAGTATAGGATTCGCGTTTTTCTACCATGTCAGTTTTCTAACCTTAAATTTATGAAGGACGGAGAATAGCGTACACCTGTACGCTGAGCAAGTCCGATTAGTTCTGGTTGAACCAGTTCAGCCAGCGAAGCAGACCGGTACGTGGCCGTGGCTCGGGCAGCGTCGCCCGGGCAATCCGCTCCTGAATAAGAGATAACAGGTCATCATTGTCTTCATCAGTACGCCACTCTTTACCGGTGAGGATAGCTACAGCTTCATCAGCGCGGTCAATGGCCCACAGATGAAACTGGCCGGCTTTAACGGCATCAACGACGTCCTGGCTCAATGAAAGATGGCGAACATTGTTTTGCGGAATGATCACACCCTGTTCACCGGTCAGTTTGCGCTGCGCACAGACAGCAAAAAAACCTTCAATTTTCTCGTTAAGCCCGCCGACAGGCTGAACGTTACCAAACTGGTCAACCGACCCCGTCACCGCAATGGATTGTGAAATCGGTTGCCGGGATAAGGCACTAATTAATGCACAAAGTTCCGCAAGTGAAGCACTATCGCCATCCACCTCAGAATAAGACTGTTCAAAAACCATGGAGGCGCTGAAGGGGAGTTGTTGTTCAAGCTCCAGTTCAGAGATCAGATACGCCTGGATGATCATCATGCCTTTTGCATGCAGGTTCCCCCCGAGCTCCGCTTTACGCTCGATATCCATTACCTCACCATCACCATAGTGCACGACACAGGTAATACGTGAAGGTTCACCCCAGGGGCGAGGATGGCCCGGAAAGTCGAGCACAGACAGCCCATTAACCTGACCGATGGCCTCGCCTTCGGTCTCTATCAAAACCTGTTCTTCGCTGATTTCTTCCAGCATTCTTTCCGGCAGGTAGCTTTCACGCCACTGACTTTCCTCCAGAGCTCCCTGCAGGCTCTGTGCCGTGATATCGCCGCCATAAGTGAAGGCTGCGGTTAACTGGCGCCTTACCCAGCGCGGACACTGGGGGAGTAGTGTCTGGTCACCGGTATAGCGGCAACCTTCCATAATAAGTAACGGCCAGGCATCCTCTGAAAGCGCCGGAAGCCCGAGCCCCGAGGCCATGTCTCTGACCCATTCGCACCAGCGCGCCATGTCTTCATCGTCATTCACGCGCCACTGCGATTCGAACTCTGAGTAAAGCGCATCCTCCAGAAACTCCGGTTCCTGCTCGCTGAATTCAGCCAGCGCATCTCTGTCACCGCAGAGGATCAGTTTTACATTGAGGGGAATGGCCGGCAGTGAAGCGGGCAACGGACGCTTATCGTCCGGGGATAGCCATTCAAAATAGCCCCGGGAGATAAACGTTTTCAGTCGTAGCCACATTAGCGGCTGAGCCAGTAAAGTTCGCACGGACAGGATCAACGCACCGCCATTGGCTTCATGCAGTAAGCCTGGTTCCGGCGTCCAGTGGCCGGGTGTTCCCCGGACGACACCAAACAATTGCGCACTTTCAATCCATTCGGCATAACGTACTCCGGGCTGTTGTCTGAAAGTTGCGGTATCGGCCGGAGCGGGGGTAAGAGTCACCTGCCCCCCGGGCTGAGCCCGATAATTCCAGCCCCGGGATCCCTGCGCAGATTCATCAACCGACAGATATGCCTGAGCGATACAGGAAAGGTAATCACTGTTTTCCTGACTACGGATTATCAGTACCGGTGAATGTGGCTTGCATACCAGATAAGCCAGCGCATTCATTAATCTTGGCTGAAGGGATGACAGAATATCGTCTTCATCAGAGACAGACTGTGTGAAAGCAGACTGATAGCGGGAAGTATTCGGCTGCAAGGCTTGCCAGGGGAGTTGAGTTCTGATCAAAGTTATCGCATTTATCCGGAGTTAACAAACTATCGATTATACAGAAAATAATAGGATGAAACAGTGCGGTATAGAGACACCGATGCCGGTTATCCGCAAAATTAATCCTTACTACAGCAACACGAAAAACTGTTATTCTTAATCCGTGACCTGAAGATGATGAGATCCCGATGAAATATCTGCAACTTGAAAATCTGGAGTCCGGCTGGAAATGGGCCTACCTGGTAAAAAAGCATCGGGAGGGGGAAGCCATTACCCGGTATCCGGAGCACAGTGCCGCACAAGAGGCTGTGCGGTGGCTTATTTCTTTTGAACACCAGCCGGAAGATATTCATCAATGGATTGACCAGCATATGAACCCGGCACTGGTAAACCGGATGAAACAGACAATCCGCGCACGGCGTAAACGCCACTTTAATGCAGAGCATCAGCACACGCGTAAAAAGTCGATTGATCTTGAATATCTCGTCTGGCAACGACTGGCAGGACTGGCCCGTCGCCGTCACAGTACGTTGTCTGAAACCATCGTTCAGTTAATTGAAGATGCGGAACGAAAAGAAAAGTATGCCAGTCAGATGTCGACGCTGAAACATGACCTGGAGTCTATTCTGGGCCAGCCGGAGAAAAAATAAAGAACGTTTGCTTAGCCCTGTTGAGCCAACGGCAAAAAAAGGTCAAAAAAAACCCCGCATTCGCGGGGTTTTTTATTACGTGGTTAACTTAGCCCTGAGGCTGAGAAACAACGTCTTTGATACCTTTAACTTCGATCTCTACGCGACGATCCGGACCCAGACACTGGATCAGTGCTGCGCGGCCTTTCACGTTGTCACAGGTGTTGCCGGTAACAGGATCAGCTTTGCCCATGCCCTGTGCAGAGATTTTGTTTGAAGGAATACCTTTAGAAATCAGGTAGTTCACAACAGACTGTGCACGTTGCTCAGACAGTTTCAGGTTATATTTAGCAGAACCGATACGGTCAGTGAAGCCCAGAACAACGACAGAGCCGTCTTTAGGATCCAGTGAGCTCAGCTGAGTGTACAGCTGATCCAGCGCTTGCTGGCCGCTTGCTTTCAGAGTTGCTTTGTTGAAAGTGAACAGCACGTCTGATTTCAGAGTGAAGTGCTTGGTTTCAACAACAGGTGCCGGAGCCGGAGCCGGAGCTGGTGCCGGAGCAGCAACATCATCCTGACCGAAACGGTAAGAAACACCTACGCTCAGAGTAGCGTTGTCCGGACGCGCACCAACGGTACCTGCATCACCGATGTTGTTAACCCACTGGTAGTCCAGACGGGTTGCCCAGTTTTTGGTCAGAGCATATTCAACACCAACGGCTGCCAGTGGAGAAACACCGGTGTCGTGGTCGGAGTTACCGTTACGGAAATCTTTGCTATCTGCACGCCATACCATACCGCCCAGACGGGTGTAGACATCCAGATCGTCGGTCAGTGGGTAGCTCAGTTTAGCAGCCAGCTGTACGCCCTGTGCTTTGAAAGCACCGTGGTTGGTACCGTTGTAAGGCATACGGCCTAACCAGTCATAACCACCCTCGAAGCCCAGGTATTGGTTAGCCTGGTAACCTGCATAGGCACCAGCACCCAGCTGATTTTCATGCGGGTCGTTAGAGACGTTGTAGTTGTTACCGTAGAAACCGGTGTCATGGTACTGGGACCAGCCCAGTTTAGCACCAGTGTACCAGGTGTTATCTTTTGGTGCGGCCTGCGCTACGGTAGCGAAACCTGCCAGTGCCACTGCAATTGCGATAGCTGTCTTTTTCATTTTGCGCCTCGTTATCATCCAAAATAGGCAATGAGCAAAAATGTTGCTCTTGGTTGTAATCCTTCGCCGGGTGATTTCGCTCGATTTATACTCTGCCAAAAAAGGAGATTATTGAGCACCCTGGCGACGTAAAGTCTACAACGAGATTAGAAAGTTACAAGTAAGATATGATGTTGTACAGTAAAAAAACGGTAATTTTGACACATTAACTTACAATTGAAACTGAACTCCGAGCCCGGATGACAACTGGAATATCGGGTAACCCATTGCTGGCTCTGGAATGGTGAGTCACCCGGCTAATGTAATAATCTGCCGCTTATTTTTTATGAGAATAATCTTAAATAAGATTAATGTAGTAAGGACGAATGAATTTTCAATCGATTTTCCTGTCCGCCGGGAGAATCGAAGGTATTTTCTTCACGCATGATCAATCCCAGAGTATGACCTTCTATCGCAGCCTGTTCGAGTTCATGACGTTCTGAGTCGCTCAGCCCGGCCGGGAGCCAGGCGATGACCACACTGAAATTCCCCGAACGCAGCGCTTTAATCATGGCACTGACACTACTGATACGTTCTGTTGAGGCGATCTGCACACTCTTTTCCAGGGGCAACCCGGCCTGCTGAAGCCAGTGACGGCTGAGTTTATGTGCGGGAGTTAACCATAACTGCCAGCGCGACTGTTCACCAAGCTGTTTGAGTAACGGGAAAAGAAGCATATTCAGCAGGGCAGGGTTTTGCCCCTGATAACTTAACTCACTGATACAACCACGGGTGTACGAAGCCTGAGTCGATTGATGATGCATCTTAAAGGTTTTCGCTGTCAGTCGCTGAGTATGCATAAATTTAACCATCCGCAATTTACTGTATGGATATACAGTATTGCGGTCGTGGGTAAAGATCAACCATTTTTCTGAAAACAGATCGCAGAAACTAAAACTGATCTGTCTTTCCTGCATTTATTCATTGAACTGGTAATCGCTTTTGTTTAACTTCTAAGGTGTTGATAAATAGTATTTTATTGACAGCTATGCTATTGCCGGAACAAGGGAGGTTCGCGATGAAAACATCAGGCCAATGTATTGAAGAATCAAAGAAACAGCTTTCTGCACTCGGTAAAATCGAGTCCCGCACCCAGTTCGGCGGATACTCGTTATCTGTTGAAAAAGTGGTTTTTGCGCTGGTCAGTGAAGGGGAGCTTTATCTCCGCGCCAGTGAAAAAATGCAAACTTATCTGCAGCACAGACGACTGCAGCCCTTTATCTTTCACAAACGCGGACAGTGTGTCAGCCTCAATTATTATAAGGTTGATCCCGTGCTATGGCAGCAGTCAGACGCTTTGCTGGAGTTATCACACTGTTCTCTGAATGAAGCCAGAGCGCTCAGAGAGTCTCAACTCAGCCGGCAGAGGCTGAAAGATCTGCCTAACCTGAGTTTACGGCTGGAAATACTGTTGAAAGAGGTCGGTATTGCCTCGGCCAGTCACTTGCGTGCGACGGGAGCCAGGCAGAGCTGGGTATTGCTCAGGCAGAAGAATAAACATCTCGGATTGAAAACACTGTATGCGTTGCAAGGGGCCATCTTCGGACAACACCTGGAGGTGCTGTCCGTCGGGGTGAGGGAAGAACTGAAACACTGGTATCTGCAGTTTGAGCAGACCTCAGTACACTCAGCGCGCAAGCGCAGTAACGATTTTTAAAGGTGGTTTATCTCTTCTCTGACTGAGACCAGCTCCGGAAGGAGTGTCAGTACCAGGCCCACTTGCTGAAGAATGACAGGCTCTCTGCTGTCAGAACTGGCTTCAATAACCGTTATTTCTGCAAGGAGTGCATGCAGTGTGTCCAGCGTATTCTGCATGTTTGCAGAACCGGTCTGTAAAGTATCCCGGGTCAGCCTGACAGCATCATCCATCAGTTGTAAAAAATCACTCTGCTCTGTTTTTTCCCTGTGCGCGCCCAGCGCGGACAGGTAGCTCAGCAAACTGTGATTGAGACAGGAAATACGGAAGGCCGGATCTTTACGGGGATCATGACTGACTGTCGGGTCATTCATTCCGGAAATCACCAGGGCTAATTCAGCATCTGCATTATGTGCCTCCCTGCGGGCAATGCGGTATGACATACTGTTGTCCTTCCCCTGATGATACTGCGCTGCAATTGCTGACAGATAGCGGGCATTGGCCGCCATGGCTTTATCTGCCACTGCCGGTAATTGACGATAGCGCCAGTCCGGGAATATCCAGGCCACGGCCATCCACGCCAGAGCGCAGCCAAGGATAGTATCCACGATCCTCGGCAGGGCAACGTCAAAACCTTCACCCAGCAGGTTAAAGCTCAGTAACGCCAGCAAGGTGATAAACAGCGTAGCCTGTGCATATTGCACCTGACGGAAAACAAAAAACAGCACCCCGGACACCACAATCAGGATCAGAACCCCGGGAATAGAGGGAACCAGCCACAGCACCGGAAGACCAATGATTATCCCGGCCAGTGTTCCCATAATTCGCAAGGCAAGACGCTTTTTGGTCGCATTATAGTTTGGCTGACAAACAAACAGGCTGGTCAGTAATATCCAGTATCCCCGTTCCAGTCCGGCCAGTTGAATAAGGGCATAGCCCACGCAGAGGACCACTGATACCCGAACCGCATGCCGGAACAGCGACGACTTTGGGCTTAAATGACGGCTGAACCTGATCCGGATATCCTGCCAGCCGGTCAGCCCTTCCTGAGACAGATGAGTGTCGCTGTTCAGCCACGGACTATTCAATACCTGTTCCGAGGCGATAGAAAGCAGCTGGTCATCGATGGCTTTCAGATTACGTAACAACCACTGCAGGGCACGGGTATTGGGGTCCTGCGGATACTGAACTTTAAGGCGTATCAGCGCCTGATCCAGATGAAAGAATGCCCGTTCGAAGCGGTGTTCATGCTGGTACGGTTTTTTCAGGGTCACTGAATGTGCAATCTGGCGGCAGGCATTCGCCTGCATATGCAGTAACCGCTGGAATCGGAATAATATTTCGCTGTACCGCCATTCATTGCGCAACTGGTGGTACTGGACGTGGGAAGAATTCGCACGTTCATGAATTTCCTGGGCCGCAAAATAATAGAGCAGCGAACGACGGCTATTGCGGGCCGCCCGTTCGCCGTTCAGACGACTCTGTATGGCGGTTTTGGTGATATTAAATTGCGATACCAGCTGGCTGTTAGCCAGTGCGGCATCAATCAGTGAAGGTTCGTCACTGTCGCCGGTATCGGGGTCAAACAGATTAGCCTTCGCATCAAGATAGCCGGCCAGCTGAGTATATGTGGCCGCCAGTTGTTGCTGCACCGGCTGAACCGGAAACAGCAGGTGCATGATCAGTGTCAGGAAATTATACCAGAGTGCGCCTGCCAGCAATAATACGGGCTGAATATACCAGGCAGAGAACAGATGGATCCCCAGCATGGTATAGATAGCAATCAGCAGGGCGCCGAACGAGATTGTGGCATAGCGTTGCCCCAGCGCTCCCAGTAAGGTGAATACCCAACTGGAGACGGCAAGGCCAATCATAAACAGCGGCGGATAAGGGAACAGAATTTCGACCGAGACGGTCGCGATACAAAAGCAGACCAGTGTGATCAGCATATTGCGTAAACGGCCGGTCAGCCTGTCATCAATATCTGCCAGTGCCGCGGCGACAACCCCGAGGATCAGCGGGATAGTCCAGGTGATATTTTGTAATGACCAGGAAAGGATCACACAACCGGTCATCGCAAAGAATATCCTGGCCGGATCCCGCCATAGTTTGTTCATTAAAAACGTATGCCAGCGGTTCAGCAGGTCAGATCCGAAATTCATTTTTACCCTTATCCTCAGTGACGTGCGCGGATCGCGTTTTCACGCGCAAATTTCGCTTCTTCAACAGAAACGACTCTGCGACCGACAGGCCATAAGGCAATGGCAGCAATTTTAAAATTCGCAATACCGACAGGAATACCGATAATAGTCACACACTGGAGAATACCTGCAGAGATATGGGCCAGGCAGAGCCACCAGCCGAAAAAAATAAACCAGAACACATTCAGTAAAGTGCCGCCTGAATTTCGCAGGTTATTCTTGTTCTCCGGGCGGAGTGTATCCACATGAACAGCTTCATTACCGAACGGGAACAGAGACAAACGGGTAATTTCCCAGCAGGAGCGAGTCAGGGGCAGCGTAAAAATTAAGACAATGGTGACCAGCGTGGCAAATAACCAGGCCAGGGTGGTCGCAAATCCCCCCAGAACGAAATTGAGGATATTCAGTACAGCTCTCATTAAATTTATCTCCGTTGGTCTGTAGGACACAGTTACAGAATTGTAACCTGTTTTTTGTCTGGAGCACTAAAGGTCTCGCAGTTAAACTGCTTAAAAGCAATAACTCAGATAATGGCGTGATGCATGGAACTTAAAGCAACCTCAATGGGTAAACGGCTGGCTCAGCATCCTTACAATCGGGTGCGACTACTACCGGCAGGTGTGGAAGTCAGCGGTGATCGTCATGAATATATTATTCCTTTTAATCAGTTACTGGGTATTCAGTGTAAACGAGGGATGGTATGGGGAGAACTTGAATTTCAGCTCCCGGACAATCAGGTGGTACGATTACATGGGACGGAATGGCAGGAAACCCAGCAGTTTTATCAGCACCTGACGAATGCCTGGCAACACTGGACCGGTGAGATGGCCGCAGTCTGCTACCAGGTATTGAGTACATTGCATCAGGAATTACTCGGCTTGCTGCAACGGGATAGCTGGCTGACCCGCGCGGACATCTCCGGCGTGCGGGATAAAATAGAGAGCAGGTTCGCGGCATTACCCGTGCCGGCAGAGCGGATTACAGAATTTGAGTCCTGTCGTCCGTCCTGGTTCTTCTGTCAGGACTGGCTGACGTCTGCAGAGCAGCAGAGAATCGAGCGTAACCGTCAATGGACAGAGCAAGTGATGGAGCGCTATGGGGATTTTTTTGCGACGGTGGGGTCCGGTCCGCTGAATCCTTCTCAATGCCGGGCGGTAATTAATGGTGAAGATCAATTACTGGTGCTGGCCGGTGCCGGTAGCGGAAAAACATCGGTGCTTGCCGCCCGCGCAGCCTGGTTACTGCGCCGTAACTATGCCAGTGCCGACCAGGTACTGTTATTATCTTTTGGCCGTGAAGCCGCCAGGGAAATGGATCAGCGCGTACAACAATGTACCGGCGACACCGCGGTCACGGCCAGAACGTTTCATTCACTGGCCCTGCATATTATTCAGCAAAGCAGCAATAAACCGCCAACAATCAGTGCGCTGGAAAGTGATGCGGCACTACGTCGTAAGTTACTGACCGAAACCTGGCAGCAGCAATGCGCTCAGAAAAAATCGTTTGCTAATGGCTGGCGGCAGTGGATTGAGGACGAACTGGCCTGGGAATGTGCTGACACTGAGTTCTGGAACGATAAGCAATTACTTAACCGCCTCGCGGGTCGTCTGGAACACTGGGTTTCGCTGATAAGAACCCACGGTGGATCCCAGTCCGTGATGACGGAGGAAGCGCCTGAAGCTATCCGTACGCTATTCGGCAAACGGCTGAAACTTCTGGCCCCTCTGCTGAAGGCCTGGAAACAACATCTTAAAGAGGAAGGTGCCGTCGATTTTTCCGGGCTTATCCGGCAGGCTATCGCCTTGCTGGAAAAAGGTCGTTTTATCAGCCCGTGGAAATATATCCTGGTGGACGAGTTTCAGGATATCTCGGCTCAGCGCGCTGGCCTGCTTCATGCGCTCAGAAAACAGAACAAGCATACCGGATTATTTGTGGTCGGGGATGACTGGCAGGCCATTTATCGCTTTGCCGGGGCAGAAATCGATCTGACCACCCGCTTTCATGACATCTTCGGCGAAGGCGATGTTTGTGTGCTGGACCAGACCTACCGCTTTAGCCAGCGTATCGGGGATGTTGCGAATCGTTTTATACAGCAGAATCCTGCGCAACTGAAAAAAGAGCTTAATAGTCAGGATAAAGGTAACAAAAAGTCGGTTTCATTGCTGCCGGAAGAGCAACTGGAAGCGTTGGTGAATAAAATGAGCGGATATGCGGAAGATGATGCAACCATCCTGATCCTTGGGCGTTATCACTACCTCCGTCCGGCACTGCTGGATATTGCTGCCACCCGTTGGCCGCGGCTGAACTTATCATTCATGACATTCCATGCCTGCAAAGGTAAGGAAGCTGACTATGTGATAGTTACCGGGCTAAGTGGCGGTAGTGACGGGTTTCCTGCACGAACGCCGGAATCGGTCATTGAGCAGGGACTGCTGCCGGAAACGGAGAGTTTCCCCGATGCGGAAGAACGAAGGCTCGCTTATGTCGCAATGACCCGGGCGAGAAAGCAATTATGGTTATTGTATGACAAAGCGGCGCCTTCAGATTTCGTGGAAGAACTGGTAAAACTCGGGGTTCCCCGGGTGAGGAAACCCTGACCCCTCACGGCTCTTTTGACAGCGGTTCCTGAAGCCGTTCGGCCATATAGCGCGGATAATCAGGGATCGCGATTTCCACGTTCTGTGTATAAAGTGGCGAATGAATAATAAAATCGGCGGTGGAACGGTTAGTAGCGACCGGGATATTCCATACCGTGGCCAGCCGTAACAGTGCTTTAACATCCGGGTCATGGGGGACGGCGTTCAACGGATCCCAGAAGAAAATCAGCATATCCACTTTTCCTTCCGCGATCATTGCTCCGACCTGCTGATCGCCGCCTAACGGGCCGCTTAACAGCGGATTAACCTGCAGACCGCAGTGAGCATTAATCAGGTTACCGGTTGTCCCTGTGGCATAAAGGCTGTGCAGGGCAAGTGACTGTTGATTCGCTTTGACCCACTCCAGCAACGATAATTTGCAGTTATCATGAGCCACCAGAGCGATATGTTTTTTCTGCCCCAATGTCCTGACCGTCTGTTCCATCCCCGCCCCTTATTATTCAAAACTCATATTCTGTGTCATGTCAGTGTAGCGCGGTGGCTTACCGGGGTTCAACTGGTTCGGAATTCACGTAACCAAAGCAGAATAGCCTGTAAGGAGCCACGGGATGGCTGAGCGGCCTCAACCGGTACAGTGCTGTCAGACACTTTTTCTGCCCGCGCATCGTTAGTCTCTGACGGAAGACTGAACTTTTTCACTGAGGCTTTGCGGTTCTGCAGATTATAACTGCTCACTGCGCGGACATAATCATCGTCCGGTATTTCTGACAAATGATCCTGGAGGGCAGCGATATTCTCGTCGTTTTCATCCACTAACCGTAATGGCAGGTTTTCTGAGGTATCGCATTCAGAAAGTGATGAAGCAGGAGGGAATACCATACTGACGCTATGACTTTCTGCCGTAAAGGTCAGAATAAACATCGGGGAACGGGGAGCGGATACCCGCGTAAAAAGTATCTGATGTTGTCCTTGTTCAAGTTCAATGCTTTCCGCGCCTTTCAGCAGGCTGCCTGGCAATTTATTACCATCGAGCACCAGCAAATTGATTTCCGGATTTATCCTGAAGCTGACAGCCATGGTGGCAGAGGTGTACATACCCAGCAGCAGGCAGAAAACTGCAGCTACAAACTTCATTTTGGCTCCGGAGTGGCTAAGTAAAGGGTCAGAAAAGCATCAGAATCTCATTATGGCATTAAAATTTACATTTTGTCATATTTATTGTGGCCCGAATGGGTACAGAACGCAGATTTTTTCTGCCAGCGCGTCACTATTCTGCAGGAGGGCCGTGTTTGTCATCGGCGTTAAAGGATGGAAATGCAGAATGCCTTGCTTCGGGCCATGCTTTATAAAAGAGACAATGAGGCTACGTCATATTGCGGTGGCAGGGGCAAGTGAACCCCGAAATGTCTGCTGGCAGTTGATGAGGGGGCTGACATAACAAGGTTACGAAATGCCCCCTGTCGGGACCAAAGTGGCCGGGAATATTATTGACGGCAGGGAGTGATGGAATGATGCCCGAAAATTAACGTTTCGCGTCCCGGGCTTTCAGAAGCGTTATAAGGGTGTGGCTGTAATCAATGATACCGGTGAGGAACACGTAACTGCTGACGTACATTCTCCGCCAGCTCATCCAGGACCGGTTGATCAGGGTGCTCTTCATACGTCTCGCCTGTCAGATGAAGCTCGGCGATATAAGTGTGGACGGTTTCGCCGGATTCATCTTCCATCACCACGTGATACCAGGGCGTTTCTCCGGGAATATCATCGCCGGGGGCTTCGGCTTCCGGCTGACTGAGAGAAAATTCAGCGTCAACGTCCACCACGACACCCAGAGTGCCGGATAACCTGTGACGGACCTGCTGCCCGATGCCAAATTTGCTACTGATCATAAAACACCTCCCGCTGATTTTTTTCATCCCTACAGAGATGGGGACGGGAGGCATTTTTTCAAGCTATTCGACGTAGCAAACAAATCCTTTCAGATATAACCCTTCCGGATAGGTGGAAATGACCGGGTGGTCGGCTGCCTGGCGCAACTGGTCAACTAACTGAACTGTTTTGCCTGCATCCAGAGCAGCATCGGCGATAATTTTCTGGAACAGTTCCACCGTCATCAGCCCGGAGCAGGAAAATGTCAGCAGGATCCCGCCCGGATTGAGCAATTGCATCGCCAGCATATTAATGTCTTTATATCCACGGCAGGCACCGGTCAGCTGGTTTTTATTTTCGACGAACTTTGGTGGATCCATGACGATCACATCAAATTTCTCGCCGGTATCCCGGTAAGTCCGCAGTAACTTGAACACATCGTCACGAATATACTGAGCTTTATCCCCGGGAAGGTTGTTCAGCTCAACGTTCTGACGGGCGACGTCCAGTGCGGCTTCAGAGGTATCGACACTGATCACCTCTTTACAGCCCCCGAGCAGGGCAGAAACCGCAAACCCTCCGGTATAGGAGAAACAGTTTAAGACCCGTGCATCTTTTGAATAACGACGCAGGGCAAACCGGCTGTCACGCTGATCAAGATAATAGCCGGTTTTATGGCCTTCTTTAATATTGACCAGTAGCTTCATACCATGTTCGGTGATCGGTAACAGTTCAGGCGGTTGCTGTCCGGAAATAAAACCCTGAGTCAGAGGCAGCCCCTCTTTTTTGCGTACGGAAACGTCTGACCGGTCGTAGACCGAACATTCCGGGTAGCACTGCTGTAACGCAGTGATCAGAGCAGGGCGCTGATATTCGGCACCGGCGGACAGAAGCTGTACCACCAGATAACCGGCAAATTTATCAATAGTGATACCCGGTAAGCCATCAGACTCCCCGGCAATCAGGCGATAGCTATCCAGGTCATCGGCACGGGCCAGCCATTCACGCCACTGACCGGCTTTTTTGATACGCCGGACGAAGAATTCAATATCGATATTCTCGTCAGCCTGCCAGGTCCAGACACGTGCCCTGATTTGGGATTGCGGGGAATAGGCAGCACGGGCCAGCCATTGGCCTTTATGGTCACAGACATCAACGGTTTCACCGGAGATAGCATTGCCTTCAATGCGGCTGATAGCCCCGGAAAAAACCCAGGGGTGGCGGCGTAACAGAGATTTTTCACGTCCTCTGGAAAGAATCAAACGTGCAGTCATAATAATTGGATACCAGAAAATAAAGGGGGACATTGTCGGCCCGGTATCGGAAAAAAGCAAACAGCAGAG
Organism: Tatumella sp. UCD-D_suzukii; assembly: GCF_000611875.2. Taxonomy (NCBI): domain Bacteria; kingdom Pseudomonadati; phylum Pseudomonadota; class Gammaproteobacteria; order Enterobacterales; family Erwiniaceae; genus Tatumella; species Tatumella sp. UCD-D_suzukii. The sequence continues at coordinate 10,301 of NZ_JFJX01000053.1, read as the reverse complement.
TAAAAGGAGACATTCATGGAGAAAATAGCGCAGAAAATCAGAGTGACGGGGCGGGTACAGGGCGTATTTTTTCGTGACAGCACCCGACAGCAGGCAGAAACTCAGCGGCTTACCGGCTATACTGCAAACCTCAATGACGGTTCTGTCGAAATTTTACTTCAGGGAGAACCGGAGGCCGTTGAAAAAGTCTTGTTCTGGATAAAAGCGGGCGGGCCGCCAGCGGCCCGCGTGGACAGCGTCACCTGTGTCTCCTGTGCGTTACAGGAGACCGGGGGATTTACGGTGCGCTAAACCGGCTTACAGGCATTTTGCAGGTTTGGGGAGGCCGGCAATTTTTGTTGCCTGTTTTGCCGGCCCGTCGGGGAACAGTCTGAACAGATAACGGCTGTTCCCTTTCTCTTCCCCGTATTTTTTTGCCATCGCTTTCACCAGCATGCGGATAGCCGGAGAAGTGTTAAATTCCAGGTAAAACTCCCGCACGAAGTTGACGACTTCCCAGTGGGCGTCTGTCAGCGTGATGTCTTCCAGAGCGGCGATGTGCGGCGCCAGTTCGGCAGACCAGTCTGCCGGATGTTTAAGGTAGCCTTCGCCGTCAGTCTCAATGTTTTTTCCTGCAAAATTCACTTTTATTTCTCTCCGTGATGTGGCGCGCAGTATAAAAAAGCAGTGTAACAAATGCTGCGCAATGAATGCAGTGTAATGAATACCGGGGAAGGGCTTGCCAGGGACAAAAAAATACCCGCCCGCAGGCAGGTATTATGCCGGTGAGGAAACATCAGTTACTGCGCGAGAAGCCCAGTAAGCTCAGCAGGCTGACAAAGATATTATACAGAGACACATACAGGCTAACGGTGGCGCGGATATAATTGGTTTCGCCGCCCTGAATAATATTACTGGTCTCCCACAAGATGGCACCCGCAGAGAACAGGATAAACAATGCACTCAGGGCCATCTGTAAGGCCGGAAGATGCAGGAAGATGTTTGCGATCATCCCGACCAGCAGCACGACAAACCCTGCCATCATCATACCGCCCAGGAAGGACATATCTTTACGGGTCGTCAGGACGAAGGCTGAACAACAAAAGAATACCAGTGCCGTACCGCCTAACGCGAAAGCGATAACCTCACCCATTCCGGCTGAAAGAAAGCTGTTGAGGAGCGGGCCCAGGCAGTAGCCTAAAAATCCGGTAAAGGCGAAGGCCGCCAGGATCCCTGCCGGGCGATCAGCCAGACGATAGGTTAAAAACATGAGTCCGTAAAAACCGGCCAGCATCAGGATCATCCCTGGTGCGGGTAAACTGAGCAGGGTACTGGCGGTGGCCGTTATGGCAGAGAACGCCAGCGTCAGCCCCAGAAGAAAATAGGTATTCCGCAGGACTTTATGGGTACTGAGCAAGCTACTGTGTCGGCCAGGGGCAAGAATTCTGTCCATACAGACTCCTTAATTATATTGATGGATCATTTATTGAATAAAAGGAGGATACCGTCCGCCGGGGGGCGTATGAAGTTGTTTTACCCATCTTTACCCGGTAAATTGCTGAATAGCTGCACAATCTGTTGATTTAGCCAGCACTCAGAACCTAATCGGCTGTTTTTCAGGCAAATGATACAAAGGGGGCTTTACAACACAGAAGGGGATGTTTATAGTGCGCCTCATTGCGGAGGGGTGGCCGAGCGGCTGAAGGCAGCGGTCTTGAAAACCGCCGATGGGAAACCATCCGAGAGTTCGAATCTCTCCTCCTCCGCCATCTATTCACGCAGTGAATAACTTGCTTTACAGAATAAGAGTAATTTTATTCTGGCCCTTAACGGAGGGGTGGCCGAGCGGCTGAAGGCAGCGGTCTTGAAAACCGCCGATGGGAAACCATCCGAGAGTTCGAATCTCTCCTCCTCCGCCAAATTCTGAAAAAGACCAGCCTGATGGCTGGTTTTTTTTTATCTGTAGTAAACTCTCCCGGTCACAGCGTTTAACCTCATGCAGGCATTCAGCCGATTCCCCCTTACGTCGTCCGGGAAGTTTGATATAGTGACAGAAAGTCTTTGATCCGGTTCACTCCCCCGTCAGTGTTGCTGAGCGGGTGCAAATTGATAGCCGGATGAAGCCAGAAACATTTTTTCCTCATACCCTCAGAATTCATGGAATAGGTACAATGATTAAGAAATTGAGCTTGTGTACACTCGCTGTCCTGGCAGCACTGCCTGTGAGTCTGAACGCGTTGGCCGCTGACGATGGTATGCAGCTGGAGCAGGTACTAATCCTCAGCCGTCATAATCTCCGGGCACCGCTGGCAAATGGCGGCAGTATCCTTGAACAATCTTCTGATAAAAAATGGCCCCAGTGGCAGGTACCGGGCGGAGAGCTCACCACTCGTGGTGGGGTTCTGGAAGTCTATATGGGAAAATATACCCATGACTGGCTGCAGCAGCAGGGGGTTCTCAGTAAAAACCAATGCCCTGATCCGAATTCTGTCTTTATATACGCTAACAGTCTGCAACGTACCGTCGCCACGGCTCAGTACTTTGTCACCGGCGCATTCCCGGGGTGTGATATTGCTGTAACTCATCAGGATGATATGGGAACCATGGATCCTGTCTTCAACCCGATCATTAACAGTGACAGTGAAGACTTCAGGAAAACTGCAGCCGAACAAATGGCGCAGGAAGAAAAACAGCAGTCACTGCAGGCCGCTTACAAGCAACTGGCAGATGTGGTGGGCTATGCCAACTCGCCTCAGTGTAAAGGCAAAGATAAATGCAGTCTCACGGGGACGGATAATAAATTCAGCCTGGTCAAAGGCAAAGAACCGTCGGTGGAAGGGCCGCTGAAGACCGGTAATGCGTTGGTGGACGCTTTCACCCTGCAGTATTACCAGGGGTTCCCTGCAGACCAGGTTGCGTGGGGGAAAATCACCACACCGGACCAATGGAAAGCATTATCAGCGATTAAAAATGCCTACCAGGATGTGTTATTTACCACACCGGCAGTGGCACACGACGTGGCAGCGCCGCTGGTCGACTACATTCGCAGTCAGTTAATTGATCAGGATAAATCGGCCGCGCCAGCCTTTACCTTTATGGTGGGGCACGATTCGAATATCGCCTCGTTACTGGCGGCACTGAAAGTGAAGCCATATCAGCTCCCCGGACAGTATGAGCAAACACCCATTGGTGGTCAGGTGGTTTTTGAACGCTGGCATGACAATAAAACGAATAAAGATCTGCTGAAGATGGAATATGTCTATCAGAGCACAGAGCAGCTTCGTCAGGCGGATATTCTGAGCCTTGCGCATCCGCCAGAGCGGGTCACCCTGCAGTTAACCGGTTGTCCGATCGACAGTAACGGCTATTGTTCCTGGAGTGATTTTACCAATGTATTGAACGATGCATTACTGGGTACCGTAATGCAGCCGCATATGGCCCCGACAGAACCTGTTGCCGCGGCAAATACCCCTCCGGCAGCCGCAGCCCCTGCAACGTCAGGATCAGCCGTCGCAGGTAACGCCGCGTCATCGGGTCCAAAAGACGTAGCCCCGGCAGCCCCGGATGCGGCAGCGTCATCTTCAAAGGGGAAATCTGCGGAAGATAACGGGCATTCCCCGTCAGGAGATAAGAACGGTGACGGGGCAGGCGCAGGTCATTCGGCCAGCCGGTAATCTGTTATCAGCATCGTGCGATTTTGCTGTGCGGGATCGCCCATGAGTATGTAAACAGCTTTGCAGTGATGCAGAGCTGTTTTTTTTCTGAGACCCCGGCGCTTTTCTGCAGAGCTTTTCCCCGGGCGCGGTATAAGCAGTTCTCCCGGCAATAACGCGGCCGGTCTCTATCCTTTATTTGCTACTGGTTATTCCAATTATGTCATCTGTTGCAAACAATACTTCTGACCCGTTGTTCTCAAAGCCTGTACTGATATTAATTTTTATTACTATGTTGTGGGGAGGGACATTTCTTATTGTCCACCATGCGGTTCAGGTGTCCGGTGCATTCTTTTTTGTTGGCTTACGCTTTGGTACCGCAGCGCTGATCCTTTCACTGTTTTCCCTGAAAACACTGCGTGGGGCCAGCCTCAGAGACTGGATAGCCGGGGGCAGTATCGGGCTGGCGATAGCGATAGGCTATGGGTTACAGACCCTGGGGATGAAAACGATTAGCAGCAGCCAGTCCGCTTTTATCACAGCGATGTATGTGCCTTTGGTGCCGTTACTGCAATGGTTATTCTTCCGCCGCCCGCCGGGTATTATGTCCTGGTGCGGCATTGTGCTGGCGTTTATCGGACTATTACTGCTGTCCGGCGTTTCAGCCCATTCCACGGCAGGGTTTTCGACCGGCGAAATAGTGACGCTGATCAGTACGCTGGCGATTGCGGCTGAGATTTTACTGATAGGCTATTTTGCAGGGAATACCGAAACCCGGCGTCTGACACTGATCCAGCTTTTGATGGCCTCACTTTTTTCGTTTCTGTTTATGCTGCCTGCCGGAGAGGGTGTTCCGGAGATGAATATGACGGTGCTCGCGAGTGCCTGTGGTCTGGGGCTTGCCAGTGCGGTGATCCAGCTGACGATGAACTGGGCACAGCGGAGTGTATCACCGACAAAAGCCACCATTATCTATGCGGGAGAGCCTGTATGGGCGGGTATTGTTGGCAGAATTGCCGGAGAAAGGCTCCCTTTATCGGCACTTGCCGGGGGCTGCCTGATTGTCTGTGCGGTTTTGATCAGTGAACTGCGCTGGAAAAAGAAAAAACAGACGGAGGCGGACGCCTGACAAGCCCGGGTACGACACCGGAAAGCGGAGATGTCGTACCCGATGTTATGGCGTTAAGATGATTTACGCTGCCGGAATTTCCAGCCGATAGCCAGCAGGATAAACCAGATCGGGGTCACCATCAGAGCCTGTCGTGTATCCGGTTGCAGACTCAGCAGAACCAGCACAAAGGCGAAAAACAGCAGTCCCACCCAGCTCATCAGTTTTCCGGCCGGCATTTTGAAGACAGAGGCGGCATGCAGTTCCGGATGTTTTTTACGATAGACCAGATAACTGCACAGAATAATTGACCAGACGAACATAAACAGTATGGCTGATACTGTCGTGACCAGCGTAAATACTGTCATCACATTCGGGATCAGGTAAATCAGCGCTATGCCCGCCAGCAGACAAAAGCAGGAAAACAGTAAGCCATTCACCGGGACTGCACGTGCAGAAAGCCGCGAAAATCGCTTATGCGCTACCCCCTGACCTGCCAGACCGTACAGCATACGGCTGGTAGAAAAGATGCCGCTATTGGCTGAAGACGCCGCTGAGGTCAGAACCACAAAATTAATAATGCCGGCGGCAGCAGGTAAACCAATCAGTACAAACATCTCGACAAACGGACTACGCGAAGGGACGACCTCGTTCCACGGGGTGACGGCCATGATCACCAGTAAAGAACAGACATAAAACATGATGATGCGCAGGGGGATCGCGTTAATCGCCCTGGGTAATACCTTCTGCGGATTGCGTGTTTCTGCGGCCGTCGTGCCCACCAGTTCGATACCCACAAAGGCAAAGACGGCAATCTGGAAGCCGGCAAAGAAACCACTCAGACCTTTCGGGAACAGACCCCCATGGGTCCATATATTACTCAGGGCGGCTTCCGGTCGTCCCGGGGCATGATAATGCACGGCAACCAGTACGATCCCAATCATAATTAAGGCAATAATGGCGACTATCTTGATGATAGCGAACCAGAACTCCATTTCACCGAACAGCTTAACGGTCGCGATATTCAGGATCAGGAAGGTAGCGATGCACAACAATGCGCTCATCCAGACGGAGAAATCCGGCAACCAGAACTGAAGATAAGAAGTGATGGCGACGATATCTGCGATGCCGGTAACTACCCAGCAGAACCAGTAGGTCCAGCCGGTAAAGTATCCCGCCCAGGGCCCCAGTAATTCGGCAGCAAAGTCACTGAACGATTTATAGTTCAGATTAGAGAGTAAGATTTCACCCATTGCCCGCATGACGAAAAAAAGGACAAAGCCTATCAGCATATAGACAAAGACGATGGACGGACCGGCCAGACTGATTGTCTTTCCGGATCCCATAAATAATCCGGTACCGATAGCACCGCCGATAGCGATTAACTGTATATGACGATTATGAAGGTTTCGTCGCAGCTTGTGTGAACCTTCACTGGTCACATCATTGTCAGAATGTTGTGTCATGCATCTGTTCCTGTGATTGCAGTAGCTTTATTGTTGTTATCTGAAAGTTGTTTCCTGACAGCCTGATGAACGGGCTACCCGTGTCAGGATCTGTTAATAGTTCAGGCCTCTTTTATCATACTCTGCGTTGCCGGAGAAACCGCTTGCCGGAAATGCCTGCCAACCGCACTTTTTTCAGCGGAATTACCGGAAAACCCTGTTGTGGTTGGCAATATTATTGCGGACAAAAGCAAAGGGAAGTATGGCCGGGGAACTTCGGGGATAGCATCGTTCTGCCTCAGGCTGAGGCAGAACAACTCAACGTTATTGCAGATACCCTGATTTAATCTGGCGCAGTGTTTCAGCCAGTAATGCGGTATCCTCATTGTCACCGGCCGTCGCCAGATAACGTTCCATTTTTAAGATAGCTTTGCCTGAATCTACCTGGCTCATGGACTGCAGGATCATGGTCACCATCATTTTCAGACAAGTGACTTCACGGGATAACGCTTCAGGGCTTTTTTCAGTAGAAAATTCTGCGTAGTTCATTGTTTCCGACTCCGTTAAACGGCATTTTATCGCCATAATGCGCAGATTATATCAGAATCATAATACAGGGTTCATTATTTTCAGACCTCTGACCGGATAATTAGTATCAGAACAGCCATCAGCAAAGGAGCAGAGGGTGAAGTCGCTGAAAACAGAGGACATCGCGGTTTGTGCCCTGTTCCGCCAGGAAACCGGCTTTCTGCACAGAATCGCTTATACTTAACTGCCCGGCCACTCGTATGATTTTTGCAGCCCGACCCACCGGTGCCGTCATCTTCCGGCAGGGGCCGGAGGACAGGACTTCCGGAACGTTGAGTCTTTCTCTCTGCCGTAAAGAAGTCACAGAGTCCTGCAGCCTCCATAGGTTTCTTTTTTTGTTATCCCCGGCCAGGATACTTGAAATAACGGCAGTGAATCACAATTCAATATCAGAGATGTCGTGGAAGATCACAGACTTCCTGTGGTATTTGCAGTTTGCCACTTGCCGGGAGAGTATCCTTCCGCAAGGCACTTTTTCTGTCTACTCAACCCGGTAACGCGCAGTGAATGAAGTGAATAATACGTTCGACCCAGCGGATTTTCTCCGCACCGTGACCCATCAGCCCGGCGTCTACAGAATGTATGGCACCGCCGATGAGGTGATCTATGTCGGTAAAGCGAAAGACCTGAAAAAACGTCTGACCAGCTATTTCCGCAAACAGGTCAGCAGCCGTAAAACCGAAGCGCTGGTAGCGAACATTGTACACATCGATGTCACAGTGACCCACAGTGAGACAGAAGCACTGCTGCTTGAACACAACTACATCAAACTTTATCAGCCGCGCTATAACGTGTTATTGCGTGATGATAAGTCCTACCCGTTTATCTTTCTCAGCGGTGATAAGCATCCGCGGCTGGCTTACCACCGGGGGGCTAAACACGCGAAAGGGGAGTATTTCGGGCCTTTTCCGAACGGAGGAGCGGTACGGGAAACTCTGGCGTTATTACAGAAGGTCTTTCCTATCCGGCAATGTGAAAACAATGTTTACCGGAACCGTTCGCGTCCCTGCCTGCAATACCAGATAGGGCGCTGTCTCGGCCCCTGTGTCAGCGGGCTGGTTTCAGAAGAGGATTACCGGCAACAGACAGATTATGTGCGGCTGTTTCTTTCCGGAAAAGATGACCAGGTACTGCGTCAGTTGGTCGCCCGTATGGAGCAGGCGAGTGCCGACCTTAATTTTGAAGAGGCAGCACTTCTCAGGGATCAAATTCAGGCGGTCAGACGGATCACCGAGAAACAGTTTGTCTCGAATCAGGGTGATGACCTTGATGCCATCAGTATTGCCTATGATTCCGGGATGGCCTGTGTGCATGTGTTGTTTATCCGCCAGGGGAAAGTGCTGGGAAGCCGCAGCTATTTTCCTAAAGTGCCTGCAAATACTGAACTGGCCGAGGTTATCCAGACCTTTGTCGGGCAGTTTTATCTGCAGGGCAGTGAATTACGTACCTTACCCGGCGATATCCTGCTGGATTTTGAACTGCCTGAAACCGGTTTGCTGAGTGAATCTCTGTCCGGGCTGGCAGGGCGCAAGATTGCGTTGCAAAGTAAGCCCCGCGGGGACAGGGCGCGTTACCTGAAGCTCGCCCGGACCAATGCGGCAACGGCCCTGACCTCCCGGTTGGCACAGCAATCTACCGTGCATCAGCGAATGAAAGCACTGGCGGGGTTTCTGCATCTGCCGGAGATCCGGCGAATGGAATGCTTCGATATCAGCCATACCATGGGCGAACAGACGGTGGCTTCCTGCGTCGTGTTTGATGCCAATGGTCCGGTGAGGGCGGAATACCGTCGTTATAATATCAATGGGATCACGCCCGGCGATGACTATGCAGCGATGCATCAGGTTCTCGAACGGCGCTATGGAAAAGCACTGGAAGAAAAGAATATCCCGGATGTCATTATTATCGACGGAGGTAAAGGGCAACTGGGGCAGGCTAAAGAGGTATTTGCCTCGTTGCAGGTTGACTGGAATAAAGCACATCCTTTATTACTGGGGATCGCCAAGGGCAGTGACCGCAAGGCCGGGCTGGAAACGCTGTTTCTGGAGCCTGAAGGTGAAGGGATGTCCTTACCCCCTGACTCACCGGCATTGCATGTTATTCAGCATATCCGTGATGAATCTCATAATCATGCAATAACCGGTCACCGGCAGAAACGGGCGAAGGTAAAATCGGCGAGCAGCCTGGAAGGGATTGAAGGTGTCGGCCCTAAACGGCGTCAGCAGTTACTAAAATATATGGGAGGATTACAGCCACTGAAAAATGCCACGGCCGATGAAATTGCCAAAGTTCCTGGCATATCGCGGGCGCTGGCAGAAAAAATATTCCATTCTCTCAAACAGTAGCATTGAAACGGGGGGGGCAATGTAGGAACATAGTGTCAAACATCACCCTTTCCAGGCTGTTAATGCCCTATGCAATTTAATATACCGATATACCTCACGTTATTCAGGGTTGTGCTGATCCCTTTTTTCGTGCTGGCATTTTATCTGCCCTTTCAGTGGGCACCGGCGTGTTGCGCATTACTTTTTGTGATTGCGGCCATTACCGACTGGTTTGATGGCTTCCTGGCGCGTCGCTGGAAACAAACCACGGCGTTCGGTGCCTTCCTCGACCCGGTAGCAGATAAGGTGATGGTGGCTATCGCATTAGTGCTGGTGGCTGAACATTTTCATTCCTGGTGGATCACGCTGCCGGCGGCAACCATGATTGCCCGTGAAATTATTATTTCTGCATTGCGTGAATGGATGGCCGAAATCGGTAAGCGCAGTAGTGTCGCGGTTTCCTGGATAGGTAAAGTTAAAACAACGGCACAGATGATGGCGCTGGTGGCATTGTTATGGCGGCCTAATCATCTGGTGGAAGTGGCTGGTTTCCTGGCACTGTATATTGCAGCGGTACTGACTTTCTGGTCGATGTTCCAGTATCTGAGTGCTGCGCGTAAAGATTTGTTCGATCAGTAAGCAAAGCGGCGTAAATATCAGCAATCGCACCGTCCCCCGGCATAAACAGGTTGACGGATACGTGCGGGACAGTAAAATGCTGCACATCAAGACATTACCTGTGGTTCAGTGCTTACAGAAAGCAGGAAATGCATTGCGGGAATAGCTCAGTTGGTAGAGCACGACCTTGCCAAGGTCGGGGTCGCGAGTTCGAGTCTCGTTTCCCGCTCCAGTTTCAGGCCGGTAACTCTCAGGTTATCTGCCTATCAGAAAAGGACCTCCGGGTCCTTTTTTTGTTGTATCCAGAAAACCCCCAGCTAGGCTGGGGGTTCCGTAAAGCTTTCAGCTTTGGGCCGTATATAAAAACCCCTTTTGATTTGTTAAAACACCTTGCGGTCTGGCAACTGCAAAGGTTCAACAGGAAATCAAAAGGGGGTCCCAATGAGGGACGAAAAGAGCTTAGCGCATACCCGATGGAACTGTAAATATCACATAGTTTTCGCACCTAAGTACCGAAGGCAGGTCTTTTATGGAGAGCGGCGAAGGGCAATAGGGAGCATTTTAAGAAAGCTGTGTGAATGGAAAA